>JANWHA010000049.1 GCA_025450635.1 Croceibacterium sp.
TCCACCAGATCCACGAACCGAGCGGCAAGCGGATCAATTACGAGAAGGTCGTCCATGGAATCGGGCCGGTCGACCGCGACGAGATCGTCAAGGGCTACGAGATCTCCAAGGGCAACTATGTGCTGCTCGACGACGACGAGATCGAGGCGGCCAAGGTCGAGAGCCGGCGTACGCTCGACCTGGTGCAGTTCGTCGATGCCGGCGAGATCGACGTGTTCTATTTCGACAACCCCTATTACGTCGTCCCGGCCGACGAGCTGGCCGAGGAGGCGTTCGTCGTGCTGCGCGACGCGCTCAAGGAAACGACGAAGATCGGCCTCGGCCAGCTGTCGGTGCGCGGGCGCGAGTACCTCGTATCCCTCAAGCCGTGCGGCAAGGGGCTGGTGCTGGAGACGCTGCGCTATGAGGACGAGGTGCGCAAAGCGCAGGGTTACTTCAAGGAGATTCCCGACAAGAAGCCCGACAAGGGCATGGTCGACCTCGCCAAGACCCTGATCGAGCAGAAGGCCGCGCCATTCGACGCGGGCGAGTTCCACGATCGCTACGTCGAAGCGCTGGAGGAGCTGATCAAGAAGAAGGCCAAGGCCAAGGGCAAGAAGATCCTCGAGGATGTCGAGGAACCCGGTGCGCCGAGCGGCAGCAACGTGATCGACCTGATGGCCGCGCTGAAGAAGTCGGTCGGCGGCAAGGATCAGACCAAGAAGCCGCCGGCGAAGAAATCCTCGGCGAAGAAGGCGCCGGCCAGGAAGGCCGAGCCCAAGGCGAGGAAGCGCGCGTAGATGGCCTCCAAGCTCCTCGCCGAATACAACCGCAAGCGGGACTTCAAGAAGACCGCCGAGCCTTCCGGCAAGATCGCCCACAGCGAAAAGGGCAACCGCTTCATCGTCCAGAAGCACGAGGCGACGCGGCTGCACTGGGACTTCCGGCTGGAAGCCGACGGCGTCTTGAAGTCGTGGGCGGTGACCAAGGGCCCGTCGCCCGACCCGGAGATCAAGCGCCTCGCGGTGCGCACCGAGGACCATCCGCTGTCCTACGCCGAGTTCGAGGGCACGATCCCCGAAGGCGAGTACGGCGGCGGCACGGTGATGCTGTGGGACAAGGGCTGGTGGGAGCCGGTCGAAGGCAAGAGCTGGAAGGATCTGGAGAAGGGCCACCTCCACTTCACGCTCCACGGCGAGCGGATGAAGGGCGAATGGCTGCTGATCCGGCTGAAGAAGAAGCCGGGCGAGAAACGCGAGAACTGGTTGCTGAGGAAGCTCGACGACGAATACGCCGAGCCGGGCGATCCGCTGGTCGAACAGGGGCTGACGAGCGTGCTGACCGGGCGCTCGATGGCCGCGATCGCGGCGGACAAGAAGGGCGAGTTCTCGCTCTCCGGCAAGAGCGACCAGGCGTTCAAGGCGCAGATGAAGAAGGCCGCCGCGCGCAATGCCGAAGTCGGCAGCAAGCGGGCGAGCCGGGTCACCACATTACCCAAGTTCCGCGAGCCGCAGCTGGCCACGCTGGTCGACGAGGTGCCGGCAGGTAACGGCTGGATGCACGAGATAAAGTTCGACGGTTACCGCGCGCTCGTCGCGTGCGCCGGCGACAAGGTGAAGGTCTATACCCGCAAGGGCCTCGACTGGAGCGACAAGTTCGAGCCGCTGGTGGAGCGATTCCAGAACCTCGACCTTCCTTCATGTTTGATCGACGGCGAGATCGTTGCTTACGACAAAGAGGGCAACCCCGACTTCTCGTCGCTGCAGCAAGTGCTCAAGCGCGGCCACGGTTCGCAGAAGGCGAGCGACAACATGGCCTATCACGCGTTCGACCTGCTCAATTTGAACGGCGAGGACCTGACCGGCAAGACCAACATCGAGCGCAAGGAGCGGCTCGAGGCGCTGCTCGGCGAGGCGGGCGCGCCGATCCACGTCGCCGACCACGTGATCGGCGCGGGCGAGAAGCTGTTCGATGCGATGTGCCGCGCGGGTCAGGAAGGGATCATCTCGAAGAAGATCGACGCCAGGTACCAAGTTGGCCGGCGCACGAAAAGCTGGGTCAAGGTTAAGTGCACCCGGCGCCAGGAGTTCGTGATCATCGGCTGGAAGAAGTCCGACAAGCGCGGGCGGCCGTTCTCCAGCCTGCTGCTGGCGCAGAACGAGGGCGGCGAGCTGACCTACAAGGGCAATGTCGGCACTGGCTTCAACCAGGACAGCCTGCAGAAGCTGGCGGCCAAGTTCGCCAAGCTCGAACGCAAGACCGCACCGGCCGAAGTCGGCCGGCCCGAAAGCCGCGGGGTTACCTGGCTGGAACCGAAGCTCGTCGCCGAAGTCGCCTTTGCCGAGTTCACCCACGACGGCAGCGTCCGCCATGCCAGCTATCTCGGCTTGCGCGGCGACAAGCAGGCGGAGGAGGTCGTCCCGGAAGTGCCGCAGGAGGCGCCCGAGGCCGATCCGCCGGTCAAGATCTCGAACCGCGAGCGGGTGATCTTCCCCGACAGCGGGCAGACCAAGGGCGAGCTGGCCGATTATTACACGGCTGTCGCCCCGCTGATGCTGCCGTGGCTCGCCGGCCGCCCGATCAGCCTGGTCCGTTGCCCGCAAGGCCGGGCGAAGAAATGCTTCTTCCAGAAGCACGATTCCGGCTCGTTCGGGTCGAGCGTCCACCACGTCCCGGTCACCGAGAAGCGCGGCAACGTCGAGGATTACCTCTATGTCGAGGACGCCGCCGGCCTGCTCACTTGCGTGCAGATGGGCACGATCGAGTTCCACGGCTGGGGCAGCCGCGCAAGCGACGTCGAAGCGCCCGACCGGATGGTGTTCGATCTCGACCCGGACGAAGGCCTCGACTTCGAGGATGTGAAGAGCGCGGCGAAAGACATTCACAAGAAGCTCGCCGACATCGGCCTGACCAGCTTCGCGATGCTCTCGGGTGGCAAGGGCGTGCACGTTGTCGTGCCGCTCACTCCGGGCCATTCTTGGGATGCCCACAAGGACTTCTCAAAGCGCTTCGCCGAAGCCCTGAGCATGGCCGAGCCCGACCGCTTCATCGCCAACATGAGCAAGGCCAAGCGCGTGGGGAAAATCTTCGTCGACTACCTCCGCAACCAGCGCGGAGCCACGGCCGTGCTGCCGTATTCCGCGCGCGCTCGCGAGGGCGCGCCGGTGGCCGTTCCGATCGCCTGGGGGGAGCTGGATGGCTTCGAGAACGCGCATCCATTCTCAATCGCGGATGCCAAGCGTCTCATCGATCGCGCGGCCAGCAAGAGCCTCGCGGGCTGGGGCTTCGTGGAGCAGGCGCTGCCGGAGCTCTAGCGTCCCAAGTGATTGCGTGACGGCCGCCTGCGATAGGCCGCGTGTCGGCGTATGCGCTTGCCGGAAAGCGATATTGTCTTGATCATGCTCCAGCGTCGCCGCCTCGTCCGGAGTCGTGCGGCCTTGGGAAGGTAGGTGCGGGGGCGCCGGGGGCCATTTTCTTATCGCATTAATCTCATGCCGGGTCGCAAGCACGGCCGCCGGTCACGCCCGCTCAAACGGGGAGTGACGGTTATGAAGAGTGTATTGCTGAAGACCGCGTGCGCCGCGGCAATCGCAGTCTGCGGGCTTAATGCCACCCCGGCGCTGGCCGACGACTGTCTGCTCGACACCAACAATGACGGCACCGCGACAACGGGAACCGACACAGACCTTGGAGCGAATTCGGGCGGAGACGATTCAAGCCTGGCGTGCGGCAATTCCGCGGCAGCCACGCACAGCGCCGCGACGGCGATCGGCGCTTACGCCCAAGCTGCGAACGACTACACGACGTCGATCGGCGTTAATTCCTTCACCACCGGCAACAGTGCCACCGCAGTCGGCAACGACTCGGGCGCCTCAAACACCTACAGTACGGCAGTTGGTACCGCCAGTTATGCGAGCGGCTATGACAGCACCGCCCTTGGTTTTGACACCATTGCAGCCGGCAATGGGGCGATCACCTTGGGCGCCGATTCGACCACCTTCAATTCCACGGCCGAAACTAACGGCAACATCGCCATTGGCAGCTCATCTGGCGATGTTGCCGGCGGCAGTGGAGGTACTTCCACCACTGCCAATGGCGGCAACTCGATCGCGCTCGGCACCGCGGTGCAGGCGACCGGAGCGTCGGCTATTGGCATCGGGGCCAATGCGATCGCCAGCAACGCCGGCGCGCTGGCTTTGGCGGCGGCGAGCACCGCCTCGGGCCAGCGCTCGATCGCGATCGGCACCGACGGGAGCGACGGCGACGCGTTGGGCGCGCGGGCGCTGCATGCGGATTCGGTGGCGCTGGGCACAGACACGACCGCGAACGGTGACAACGCGGTGGCGATCGGGCGGCAGGGGACCGCAACCGGGCAGGGCGCGGCGGCGATCGGGGTGTCGACGCTGGCGAGCGGGTTCGGCTCGACCGTGCTCGGCAGCGTGACCAGCGCGACCGGCGACTTCGCCACCGCCATCGGCCGGCAGACGAGCGCCGGTGGCATCAGCGCGACCGCCGTCGGCACCTTGGCCAACACCAGTGCGCAGTATGCGACCGCGGTCGGCCGGGCGGCGACGGTCAGCGGCGTCAACGCGACCGCGGTCGGCTCGACGACCACCGCCAGCGGGACGGAATCGACGGTCGTAGGCTTCATGGCGCAAGCAACCCAAGTGGAATCGACGGCCATCGGCGCTCATGCGACGGCTGCCGGCGACTACACAATTGCAATGGGCCTGAACTCGGTTTCATCGGGGGTTTCCGCGGTCGCAATCGGTGCAAATGCAAACACAGGCGCGACGGCCACGTATGCGACGGCCATCGGTCATACGGCCTTTGCAAACGCTCCCAAGACGATCGCTCTTGGCGACGGTGCCCAGGCGACCAGCCAGTTGGCGATCTCCATTGGCGGCGGATCGACTACTAGCGGACCATCAGCGACGGGTGAGAATTCGATAGCCATCGGAACCGACACCGCGGCTACTGGCAGCGACGCAGTTGCATTCGGATTCCTTGCTTCGGCCGGCGCGTTGGACGCCGCGGCGATCGGCCGAAATGCTTCCGCGTCCTATGCCGGGTCCACCGCGCTAGGAGCGCACGCCACCACCACCGCGGCCAACCAGGTGACGCTGGGCGGCACGGGCAGCTCGGTCAGGATCGGCGATGTCGCCGCTTCGACCGCGGCCCAGGTCGGGCCGGTCCAGGCCGTCACGGTCGATGGCAGCGGCACGCTGGGGACGAGCGCCGTGGCGACCGCCGCGGCGCTCAACACCGTGCGGGCCGACATGGTCAGCGCGCTGTCGGTCACCGACCAGCAGTTCGCCGATCTGTCGGGGCGGGTCGATACGCTCGATTTCCGGCTCGATGCGATGAACAAGCAGACCCGCGCCGGGATCGCCGCGGCGATGGCGCTCGGCGGCACGATGGTGGTGCCCGACAGCAATGTCAGCATCAACTTCAACGCCGCCACCTATCGCGGCGAGCAGGGCTTCTCGGGCAGCATCGTCGCCCGGGTGGCCCCGCGCA
>JANWHA010000050.1 GCA_025450635.1 Croceibacterium sp.
GCTGCCGAGCAGGTCGAGCAATTGCCGGAACTGCGTGCGCGCCGCCCGCTCGCCCGCGGCGCCTGAGCGCAAGACGGTGGCGAGGCGGTCGTCGAACTGCATCGGGTCTCCGGCAACGATTCGCGCGCAGCGGGCGCACGCGTGGGGAGCCTGGCTCTAGCGCGTTCGCCGACCCGCGGAGTTCGAAAGGTGGCCGCCGTTGCAAACCGGGACAATTGCGGGCATAGCTAATAATGTTGCCTTGAGGGGGCCGCTTTTGTCGCTTAGTTACGGCGGGGAACCTCTGGGAGAGGGGCTGAACGAATAAATGGCAACGTTGGATTCAATCGATCGGCGGCTGCTCGCCGAGCTGCAGGCCGAGGGGCGGGTCACCAATGTCGAGCTGGCCCAGCGCGTCGGGCTCACCGCCCCGCCCTGCCTGCGGCGCGTCCGCGCGCTCGAAGAGGAAGGGGTCATCAAGGGCTACCACGCCGAGCTTGAGGCCTCGAAGCTCGGCTTCGCCATCACCGTGTTCGCGATGGTCAGCCTGCGCAGCCAGGCCGAGGAAGACCTGCGCGCGTTCGAAGCTCATGTGAAGACGCTGCCCGAAGTGCGCGAGTGCCACATGCTCAACGGCGAGATCGACTTCATCCTCAAGATCGTCAGCCAGGACCTGCAGAGCTTCCAGGAACTGCTGACCAGCAAGCTGACCCCGGCACCGAACGTCGCCAGCGTGAAGACCTCGCTGACGATCCGGACGGCGAAGAACGAGCCGGGCGTGCCGCTGGAGTGATGTCCGCTAGGGGTGGAAAGCGGACAGTTGTCTGGGCATAATGCGCTTATGTCGAAAGCAAAGACCCCCATCATGTATATCGAGGACAAATCCGAGGGTTTGAACGGGCCCGCACGGATCGGAAGGGTCACTTTGTCTAAATCTGGTCGCTCGATCCATTACCGTGGTCGCACGTTCCATAAGGTCGGAAGCGGGTACAAATACAATCACATCGCGGAAGACAATGGTGACAGGTTCTGGATATCCGGGCCGCGCAAGGACGGCAAAGACCGGCTCTATCCGGAAAGCTCACTTGAGGTCGAGATAGACCACGACGTTATAGAAGAATATTGGCGCGACATTCGAGGGCGAGCCTGATCGAATGTCCGCAATGGGGTCCTGAGCGGACTCACGCTCCCCGCTTCGCCATCCAATCCTCGAGCCACTTGATCGAATAATCGCCGTTGAGGATGTCCGGCTCCTCCAGCAGGGCGCAGTGGAGCGGGATCGAGGTCTTCACCCCGTCGACGACCATCTCCTCCAGCGCCCGCTTTAGGCGCATGATGCAGCCCTCGCGGGTGCGGCCGTAGACGATCAGCTTGGCGATCATCGAATCGTAATACGGGGGGATGCGGTAGCCGGCGTAGAGCCCGCTATCGACCCGCACGTGCATGCCGCCGGGCGCGTGGTAGGCGGTGACGAGGCCGGGGGAGGGGGCGAACGTCCACGGGTCCTCGGCGTTGATGCGGCACTCGATCGCGTGGCCCTTGAACTCGATCTCGTCCTGCTGGACCGACAGCGGCCGGCCGTCGGCGACGCGAATCTGTTCGCGCACCAGGTCGACGCCGGTGATCATCTCGGTCACCGGATGCTCGACCTGCAGGCGGGTGTTCATCTCGATGAAGTAGAACTCGCCGTTCTCCCACAGGAACTCGATGGTCCCCGCGCCGCGATAGCCCATGTCGGCCATCGCTTTGGACACAATGCCGCCCATGCGCTGGCGCTCTTCGGGGGTGATGACGGGGGAAGTGGCCTCTTCGAGCACCTTCTGGTGGCGCCGCTGCAGCGAACAGTCGCGCTCACCCAGATGGATGGCGTTGCCGTTGCCGTCGCCGAACACCTGGAACTCTATGTGTCGCGGATTGCCGAGGTACTTCTCGATGTACACGGTATCGTCGCCGAACGCGGCCTTGGCCTCGTTGCCGGCCTGCTTCATCAGTGTGTCGAGCTGGTCGGGGCTGTCGCACACCTTCATGCCCCGGCCGCCACCGCCCGAGGCCGCCTTGATGATCACCGGGTAACCGACCTTGTCGGCGATCTTGGCAGCCACCTTCGGGTCGGAAACCGCGCCATCCGATCCGGGCACGAGCGGCAGGCCGAGCGCGCCGGCAGTGCGTTTGGCCTCGACCTTGTCGCCCATCGTGCGGATGTGCTCGGGCTTGGGGCCGATCCAGATGATGTCGTGCGCCTCGACGATCTCGGCGAACTGGGCGTTTTCGGAAAGGAACCCGTAGCCCGGGTGGATCGCATCGGCGTGGCTGATCTCGGCCGCCGAGATGATCGCCGCGACGTTGAGGTAGCTGTCCTTGGCCGGCGGCGGGCCGATGCAGATCGCGTGGTCGGCCAGCCGCACGTGCATCGCGTCGGCGTCGGCGGTCGAGTGCACGGCGACGGTTTCAATGCCCATCTCGTGCGCCGCGCGGTGGATGCGCAGCGCGATCTCGCCGCGGTTGGCAATCAGGATGCGCGAAATGGACATGGGTTAGGCAACGACGATCAGCGGCTGGTCGAACTCGACCGGCTGGCCGTTCTCGACCAGGATCTGCTGCACCGTGCCGCCGGTGGTCGCGGTGATCGGGTTCATCACCTTCATCGCCTCGATGATCACCAGCGTGTCGCCGGCTTTGACCTTGTCGCCGACCTTGACGAAGTCGTCCGCGCCGGGCTCGGGCGCGAGGTAGACCGTGCCGACCATCGGCGACTTGAGTGCGTTCGCGAGATCGGCCGCGGGCGCTTCGGCAGACGGCGCGGCAGGAGCCGGTGGCGGCGCCGGGGCAGGCGCGGATTGCGCCACCACTTGCGCTGCCGGAGCCGCGGCCGGCGCGGCGCGCGATACCCGCACGCGTCGGCCGGTTTCCTCCACTTCGATCTCGGTCAGGCCGGTGTCGGCCAGGATATCGGCCAGCTGGCGCACCAGCTTCTCGTCAATCGTCATCGCCGGGCCGCGCCCGACAGGAGCCTTCTTCTCGGCCATTCACGTCCTCGCAAGGGTCGAACAGGCGCCCGCCTATGCGTCGGGCGGCGCGGGATGGCAAGGGCGGGTGGGAGCATCGTGAGTTGCCCAAGGCTGTCTCACCCTCTCCCCTTGCGGGAGAGGAGGGAGCGCCGGCAGGCGCGGAGGAGAGGGGTCGGCGGCGTAAGCCGCCGCTAACGCGGCGGACCCCTCTCCCAACCCTCTCCCGCAAGGGGAGAGGGCTATAGCTGAGCCGCCTTCTCCAGCGCCACGAGGTAGGACCGCGCGCCAAGCCCTTGAACCGTATCGGTCGCCGCCATGCCGACGTAGGAATGATGGCGGAAGGCCTCGCGTTTGGAAGGGTCTGACAGATGCACTTCGATCACCGGCGTGCGGATCGCCTTGATCGCATCGAACAGCGCGATCGAGGTGTGGGTATAGGCGCCGGCATTCAGCAGCACCGCCTTCGCCCCCTCGGCCTGCGCCTCGTGCAGCCAGTCGATCAGGTGCCCCTCGTGGTTCGACTGGCGCATGTCGATGGCGAGCCCCAGCTCGCGCGCCCGGTCCTCGAGCATCCCGGCGATGTCGTCGAGCGTGTCCGACCCATAGATCTCCGGCTCGCGCGTGCCGAGCAGGTTGAGGTTGGGGCCGTTGAGGACGTAGACGGTGTTGGCAGCCATGGGCGCGCCTTAGCGCCACCGGGAGTACGGGAAAAGCGGAAGGTCTGCCTTCGACTCATTGCGGACACAGGAGTATCTGATAGCCTGCCGCTGCCGGGGGGCGATCTCGATGCACATTCATCTGCCTAAGCCGCTGCATGGTTGGCGCGAGTTCGCGGGCGAGGTGGGAATCATCGTGCTCGGAGTGCTGATTGCTCTTGCCGCCGATGCGTTGATCGAGCGCGAGAATTGGCGCCAGAAGGTCGAGCTGGCCGACACGGACATGCACGTTGAAATCGAGCGCAATCGCACGAATGCCGCGCAATATGCGATCCTGGCGCCATGCGCCGACAAAGTGCTCGACCGAATGACCGCCGACCTGATCAAAGGGAACACAGCCGATCTCATCAAGCTCCATGCAATCGGTGAACCTTTCGTCACCGAGCCGTGGACAGCAACCGCGTGGGAGGCTGCCGTGGCGGGTCAGATCGGCGAACACATGGATGCCCACCGCTTCCTCGACTACGCCGAGGCGTTCCGCCGTTCGGCGATGATGACCGACATGCAGTTTCGGCTCCGGGACAATTATGCGGCAGCGATGGTCGGGCGATTTGGGCTGAAGGAGCCTTCGGCCGTTCCCGCAGAGGTGATCGCCGTCGAAACCTTGCGCCGTGACATAGGCGTCGCGCGGGAGATAACGCGCGACTTCGTCAAAAACAGCGATGACCTCAAGATCGGTGCCAATGTGACGGGCGTGCGGAAATATGAGAGGAAGGCCCAAGCCTGCATCGCCGCACTGTCCTGACGAGCGATGCGGATTGGCACCCTTAGCGGACCACTCTTACCAGACCAGCCGCAAACGACCCAAAACGGACATTGGCCATGCCCGCGCAACCACTGTACTGTTGCATGCAGGGGGGGGGGCATGCACTTTCATTTGCCGAAACCGCTGCACGGCTGGCGCGAGTTCGCCGGGGAGGTTGGCATCATCGTCATCGGTGTGCTTATCGCATTGGCCGCCGAGCAGCTCGTCGAGGAATGGCAGTGGCACCGAAAGGTCGACGTCGTTCGCAAGGCATTGATGGGCGAATTGGCGAACGATCGCGCCCGGTGGGAGGTCGATATGATCGCGGCGAGATGCGCGAACCGGGAAATCGACAAGCTTGACCAGTGGGCGCAGGCAGGCGGCACCGGCCCTCCACCGGCCGGCGTTTCCGTGAACCCGGGTGATTTCTTTTGGATGCACTCGGCGAATTGGACCCTCGCTACGGGCAGCCAGACGCTCGACCACTTCCCCATCAACGAACAGCTCGCCCTCGCCTCACTTTATGACGGGGTGACGCATCGACAGGTCGACATCATCACCGCATCCGACCTGGGGCAACGCGTCGATGGGCTCATGCCCGTGGCCACGGATGATCAAGGACGGCGCGAACTTCGCGCTGCGCTGGGCACGTTGAAGATGCGCATCGCAGCGCTCACGAGCAATGACGCATACATGAGGCGGCACTTCGACGCGGTCGGGGTGCGGCCGGACCGAAGTGACTTTTCGGCAGACATCCACACCTGTGGCTGACCTAAAGCACACGCGACCACAAATTCTAAAGGTCCGCATTCACCCAATCCGGACATTCGCCCTTCACTGGTCCACCCCCTTGATCTTCCCCCACTGCCGGGCGGCGGTGTAGCCGAGGTAGCCGGTACCGAAGAGGGCGTAGAGCGGCTGGGGCAGGCCGTTGAGGTAGGCGTTCATTCCCGCGGCGATCTGCTGCGCGGTGTCGGGCCGGAAAGCGGCCAGCACGCCCATCGGCAGCGCCCACAGGATCATCACGTACATCACGTAAAGGAAGCTCGGCCGCGCGCGGCTGGTCCACGGGTCCTTGGAATTCGCCTCGGCGATGATCGCGGAGAGCTGGGTCTGGACCTGCTGCAGCTCCTGCGTGCCCTGGAGGTTGAGCAGCTGGAGCTTGGCGTTGTCGCGCTCCGCCTTGTCGGGAATGATCTTGTCGATGATCGAGGCGATGGGGCCGATGAGAGTATCGAGGATGGGCATGGGGGCGCGCTCCGCTGGTTGCGATTCGCCTGGTGATATAACCAGTACGGTTCATATAGGAAAACCGAAAGTTCCGGATATGTTCGTTTTGTAGGACTTTGGCATCGCCCCTGCGAGCGCGTAGGGAGCCTTCGAACGACTCTGCGAAAGGAAGCGGCATGAAACTCGCGCGGTATGAATTCGGCGGCCAGATCGACATCGGCGTCGTCAAGGATGACGGCGTCATCGGACTGCGCGAGGTCGGGTTCGGTTACGCGGACATGCTCGAGCTCGTTCGCGCCGGCAGCGGAGTGTTGGACGATATTCGCGGCCGCGTCGCGGGGGAACCCGCGCATCATTCGCCTGAAGACGTGCGCCTCCTCGCTCCGCTTCGGCCGGGCAAGTACCTCGCCATCGGCATGAACTACGCCAGGCATGTCGCCGAGATGGGCCACGCCGAGCGTCCGCCACATCCATACTGGTTCAACAAGCAGACCACCTGCATCAACGGCCCATACCATGCGATCGAGCCCGGCGTGACGGAGATGCTCGACTACGAAGTCGAGCTCGGCGTGGTGATCGGCCGAGCCGCGAAAGGCGTGCGGGCGGCCGAAGCGCTGGATTACGTGTTCGGCTACCTCGTCGCCAACGACGTTTCGGCGCGCGACTGGCAGAAGCACTCGCCGACCTTCACGATGGGCAAGAGCTTCGACACGCACGGCCCGATCGGCCCGTGGATCGTCACCGCCGACGAGATCCCCGATCCGCAGAACCTCGACCTGCGCTGCTTCGTCAACGGCGAGCTGCGCCAGCAGAGCAATACCTCGAACATGAGTTTCTCGGTGGCCGAGCAGATCAAGTATCTGTCCACCGCGTTCACTCTCGAGCCCGGCGACCTGCTCGCCACCGGCACCCCCGAAGGCGTCGGCGCCGGCATGGACCCGCCGAAGTTCCTCAAGGCCGGCGATGTCGTGCGCTGCGAGATCGACGGCATCGGGGCGATCGAGAACCGCGTAGCCGGCTGAGCTGGTCCTTCGAGGCGCGTCTTCGAGACGCCGCTTCGCGGCTCCTCAGCCGCTCCTCAGGATGAGCGGACACTTTCCATGCTCGCTCGTCCTGAGGAGAGACTGAGCGTAGCGCCGCAGGCGCGAAGTCGAAGGCTCGTCTCGACGGACCACTGGTCGGGACGACTGGATTCGAACCAGCGACCCCCACACCCCCAGTGTGATGCGCTACCAGGCTGCGCTACGTCCCGTGGCCAGTGGAGCGGCGCCTATAAGCCGGGCGAAATGGCAAGGCAAGCGGCGCTAATTGCCAGCCCCAACCATTGCTGCTAGGCGCGGCGCGACCCGGCGCGTGGGGCCCGTTTTCGGCCCCTTTTGCCGCACACAGAAGCTGACTATCCTTGCCAATGGGCCACCGCCGCGATGCTTGATTTTCTTACCGCCGCTGCCGGTTCCGCCAGCTCCGGGCCGGGCTGGATCGCCTTCGTGCCGTACATCGGCATCTTCGCGATCATCTATTTCCTGATGATCCGCCCGCAGATGCGCCAGCAGAAGGACCACCGCAGCAAGATCGCTTCGGTCAAGAAGGGCGATCAGGTGGTCACCGGCGGCGGGATCGTCGGCAAGGTGGTGAAGGTCGATGACAACTACGCCGACGTCGAGGTCGCGCAAGGGGTGCGGCTGAAGGTGGTCAAGAGCACCATCGGCGATATCATCCCGCCCGGCGGCACGCCGGCCAACGACTGACGGGCGCGACAAGCGATGCTCGATTTCCCCCGCTGGAAACAGATCTGGCTCTGGGCGCTGACGCTGCTCGCGGCGCTGGCCTCGGTGCCGACGCTGGTGACGCAGTTCGGCGGCCACTGGCCCTCGTATCTGCCCGACCCCGAAGTCAGCCTCGGCCTCGACCTCGCCGGCGGCAGCTACCTGCTGCTCGAAGCGCAACCGTCGGACGTCGCCAAGCAGCGAGTCGAGGCGATGGCCGAGACGGTCCGTGGCAAGATGCGCGACGCCAAGATCCGCACCGGCGATGTCTCGACCGCCGAGGGCAAGGTCAGCTTCATGCTGGAGGACCCGTCGCAGGTCGACGCCGCGCGCCAGGCGCTGCTGCCGGCGCTCAACGGCAACGGCACCGTTCGCGAATGGGATCTGGCGGTGTTGAACGGCAACATGTTCGTCCTCACGCTGACCCAGAAGGGCCTCGACCAGGATGTCGAGACGGCGATGGCTTCCGCGAGGGACGTCGTGACCAAGCGGATCGACGCGCTCGGGACCAAGGAGCCGACGGTCGTGAACGAAGGCGCCAACCGCATCATGGTCCAGGTTCCGGGCCTGCAGAATCCGCAGCAGTTGCGGGACCTGATCGGCAAGACCGCCGAGCTGTCGTTCAAGCTCGTTGATCAAAATGCGCTGCCCTCGGACATCGCCCAGGGCATCGTCCCCCCGGGCGACGAGATCGTGCCTTTCGCGCCGGGCACCAGCGGGGCCGGCACCCGGATCGCCGTCAGGCGCCTCGGCGGCATCCGCGGCGATGAGTTGACCAAGGCCCAGGCGACCAACAAATCGCAGACCAACGAGCCGGTGGTCCAGATCACGTTCGACAGTCAGGGATCGGAGAAGTTCGCCCGCCTGACGACGGAGAACGTCAACAAGCCCTTCGCGATCATCCTCGACGGCCAGGTCATCTCGGCGCCGAATATCGAGGAGCCGATCCTTGGCGGCACTTCGATCATCGAAGGCGGCTTCACCACCGAGAGCGCCGCCGAGCTGGCGATCCAGCTCAATTCCGGCGCGCTGCCGGTGAATCTCACCGTCGTCGACCAGAGCACCGTCAGTGCCGAGCTGGGCGCGGATTCGATCCACAAAGGCGCGAGCGCGATGATCGTCGGCACGGTCATCGTCGTGTTGCTGATCGCCGCCGCCTACGGCCGCTTCGGGATCTACGCCGACCTCGCGCTGGCGGTGAACGTGTTCATGATCCTCGGCATCATGGCGGTGTTCAACGGCACGCTGACGCTGCCGGGCATCGCCGGCTTCGTGCTGACCATTGGCGCCGCGGTCGACGCCAACGTGCTGATCAACGAGCGCATCCGCGAGGAGCGACGGCGCGGGCGCAAGGCGTTCCAGGCGGTCGACCTCGGCTACAAGGAAGCCAGCCGGACGATCTTCGACGCCAACATCACCCACTTCATCGCCGCGACGCTGATGTTCATGTTCGGCTCCGGACCGATCAAGGGCTTCGCCGTCGTGCTGATGATCGGTATCGCCACCTCGGTGTTCACCGCCGTCTATCTTACCCGCATGTGGGTGGCGCTGTGGCTGCGCCGGACGCGGCCGGCCGATATCCACATCTAAGGAGGGCGAACCCCGTGCGCCTGCTCAAGCTGGTTCCCGACAACACCAACATCGATTTCCTGCGCTGGCAGTGGCCGACCACGATTCTCAGCGTCGCGCTGATGATCGCCAGCTGGGCGCTGGTCTACACGAACGGGCTCAACTACGGGGTCGATTTCGCCGGCGGCCAGATGATCCGGGTGACCTTCACGAAAAGCCAGGACGCGCCGATCGGCGCCCTGCGCAGCGAGATCGAGAAGCTTGGCTATGGCGAGCCGGTGCCGCAGCACATCGGCAAGCCGAACGAAGTCTCGATCCGCATGGGCCTGCCGCCCGGGTCCGACAAGAACCCGGGCCTGGCCGACAAGATGACGAGGACGGTCATCGCCGATCTTCAGGCCCACCACCCCGACGTGCGCATCGACAGCGTCGATTCGGTTTCGCCCAAGGTCTCCAGCGAGCTCGGCTGGACCGCGTTCAAGGCGCTCGGCTTCGCGGCCATCGCGATATCGATCTACATCTGGTTCCGCTTCGAATGGCAGTTCGGCGTCGGCGCGCTGGTCAGCCTGGTGCATGACGTCACCCTGGTCGTTGGGCTTTTCGCGATCACCCGATGGCCGTTCGACCTGACGACCGTGGCCGCGATCCTGACGGTCCTCGGCTACTCGCTCAACGACACCATCGTGGTCTACGACCGAATACGGGAAAACCTCAAGAAGTACCGGCGCATGCCGATGGCGGCCCTGCTCAACCTCTCGGTCAACGAGACCCTGGCGCGCACGATCATGGTCGCCTCGACGATGCTGATCACCCTGACCGCGCTGCTGGTGCTGGGCCCGAAGGTGATCCAGGGTTTCTCCGCCGCGCTGCTGGTCGGCATTGCCGTCGCCACCTACAGCTCGATCTACGCCGCCGCGCCGATGCTGATCTGGCTCGGCGTCACCTCGCACAGCTTCGTGCCCACCGAGACCGCGACCGACCGCCAGGAAAAGATCGCCCGCGGCGAGGCTTAGGCCAACGGGTGAGGCTGTGCTTTCCTCTCCCCTTGCGGGAGAGGAGGGAGCGCCGCAGGCGCGGAAGGAGAGGGGACCGCCGCGAAGCGGCGGCTGGCGCCGCCGACCCCTCTCCCAACCCTCTCCCGCAAGGGGAGAGGCTATTTTTCGACTAGCTCCGAATAGATTTCATCCAGTGCCTGCGCATGCGCCGGCCAGCTGAACTGCTCGACGGTCGCCGCGACGGCGTCGCGATCCGGCGGGTTGGCCAGCAACCCTCGCACCGCTTCGGCGATCGCCGCCGGGTCGCGCGGCACGATCCGTCCGGCCTCGGGCTGCGTCATCAGCTCGCGCGCGCCGCCGGCGTCGCTGATGACCAGCGGGCAGCCGCAGGCGAGCGCCTCGACCCAGGCGTTGGCGAGCCCCTCGCTGGCCGAAGGCAACACCATCGCATCGGCGGCCGACAGAACCACCGGCAGCAGCGTGTGATCGAGCGAGCCGACGAAGTGGACCCGCTCGGCCACGCCTTCCCGCCCGGCGAGGCCTTGCAGGTCCGCCTTGTCATCGCCGTTCCCGACCAGCAGCAGGCGGGCTTCGGGCAGGCGGGCCAGCGCGCGGATCACCAGCGCCTGGCCCTTGCGCGGGATCAGCGCGCCGACGGTGGCCAGCAGCGGCGCGCCGAGCGGCAGCTCGAAGCCGAAATGGCCGGCGACATGACGGCGGCACTCGATACGGTCGAGCGGGTGGAACAAGTCGCGGTCGAGGCCGGTGTAATGGACGCGGATCTTGTCGCCGGGAAAGCCGAGCGCCTCCATGTCGTTGGCCAAGGCTTCCGAGACCGCCAGGACCACGTCGGCCTCCCGTGCGGCCGCGCGCATCTGGCTCAGCGCATAGAGGCGCTCGCCCCAATAGGAGATGTCCGCCCCGCGCGCCTTGATCGCGAGCGGCAGGTCCAGCGCCTCGGCGATCCGCTCGGCGGCCGGGCCGTCGGGATAGAAGAACTGCGCATCGACAAGATCGAACGGCTCCTCTGCATGAAGGCGGCGGGCGAGCGGCAGCACCGCGCGCGTTATCAGCCCTGGATTGAACAGGGCGCCGTAACGCGGGATCAGCGTGAACATCGGACGATAAACGCTCACCCCGTGCTCGATGCCGTTCACCGCCGCCTCGGCCAGCGCGCGATAGCGGCCGAAGCGTATCGGCGGCACGCCGATCGGGTTGATCGCCGTCACTTGCCAGTCGCCGCGCGCCGCCAGCGCCTCCAGGCTGCGGGCGACGAAAGTGCCGAAGCGCGGCGCGGAGGCATTGGGATAAAGCGTCGCCAGCGACACCAGGCGCTTCACAGCTTGCGGACCAGCATTTCCGCCACCGCCAGCCACGGCGGGTTGTCGATCACGAGCTGGCGCTGGCCGAGGCCGGGCGGCAGCAGGCCCACGCGGGTGCCCTGGCGGTCGATCAGCCGCCCGAACGCGAAGCGCCCGCCGCTGCGGGGCGCGAGCACGTCGCGGTTGATCATTTTCGGCGCGTCCTCCGGCTGCATCTGGCGCAGCCACAGCTGGTCGCCCGAGCGGTATTCTCCCTGCGAGGCTTCGACGGTGAGGCACAGCAGCGGAGCGCCGCTGTCGAGCTGGGTCGGCAGGATCGCGTCGCGCGCGGCGGCGAGCGCCTCCGCCCCGGCATCGGTCAGGCGGGCGACCACTTGCGGCTGAGGCGCGTCGCTGCCCTTGAGCAGCATCTCCGGCTCGACGCCGAGCGCCGCGGCGATCTTGTTCATCCAGTCGAGCGACAGGTTGCGCATGCCGGTCTCGAGCCGGCCGACGGTCTGCGCGGTCGTCGGCGGGCGGCACGCCGCGGCGACTTCGGCCAGCGTCATGCCCTTCTGCTTGCGCACGTCCCTGATGCGATTGATCACGATAAACCTCCGATAACCAATGCGGTTATTTCACTTTCCTACTTGAACCGAGTTTGTCAAGGGATGGCTTCATCGAAACGGAGGAGAGTCGCATGAAGCAACACCTGGTCGAACGCGAGCTGACCAGCGAAGGCCCCCGGCGCGGTGGCGGGGTGGGGCCCAGGCGGCGGAGCGTGACGGTCAACCTGGCCGAATCCCCGCTCGCCTGGCTGCACGCGCGCGGCCACCTGAGCGATCGGCTGTTCGACGCTGGCGAGCGGCTGCGGGCGGATTACGAACGCGCGCAGATCGCCCCGGGAGTGACGATGCGCTGGGATCCGGTGCGCATTCGCAGCACCAACGCCGACTCGCTGACGCCGAGCGAACGGCAGGTGGCTGCGCGGCAGCGCTTCGATGGGGCGATAAAGGCGGCCGGAAAGGGCCTGCAAGACATCCTCTGGCGCGTCGTCTGTGCGTGCGAGACGGTGACGGCCGCGGAAAGGGAGCTGGAGTGGCCGGCACGCAGCGGCAAGCTGGTGCTCAGGATCGCGCTCGAGCGGGTGGCCGACTTCTACCGCATCGGTTAGCGCCGGCCTTTGCGTGTTGGGCTGACTTTTGCCTGACTTTCGGCTCAGCCCTCGACGGCTTCGGCCAATTCCAGCCAGCGTTCCTCAGCGGCGTTCTTTTCCGCGCGGAGTTGCTCCAGCAGGGCGGTCATCCGGGTGAATTCGTTCCGGTCGCGGTTGTAGAGCTCGGGGTCGGCCAGCGCGTGCTCGCCCTTGGCGATCTCGGCCGCCAACTCCTCGATCCTTGCCGGCAGCAGGTCGTAGTCGCGCTGGTCCTTGTAGGAGAGCTTGATTCTCCCCCTCCCGCTTGCGGGAGGGGGCTGGGGGGA
>JANWHA010000051.1 GCA_025450635.1 Croceibacterium sp.
AAATTTCGGACTCGCGAAATTTTCGCGTAAGTGAAACAAAACCGCGTCCCACACCCGAGAGGTCTAGCCCAATGCCCACCGATATCGAGATCGCCCGCCAGGCCAAGCTGAAGCCGATCGCCGAGGTTGCCGCCAAGGCCGGCGTGCCGGACGAGGCGCTGATCCCTTACGGCAAGTACAAGGCCAAGATCGACCGCGCCGCGCTGCCGAAGAGCGACCGCAAGGGCAAGCTGATCCTGGTCACGGCGATCAACCCGACCCCGGCGGGCGAAGGCAAGACCACGACTTCGGTCGGCCTGTCCGACGCGCTCAACCGGATCGGCAAGAGCTCGATGCTGTGCCTGCGCGAGCCTTCGCTCGGCCCATGCTTCGGGATGAAGGGCGGCGGCGCCGGCGGCGGCAAGTCGCAAGTCATGCCGATGGACGAGATCAACCTCCACTTCACCGGCGATTTCCACGCGATCACCAGCGCGCACAACCTGCTGAGCGCGATGATCGACAATTCGGTCTACTGGGGCAACCCGCTCGACATCGACGTGCGCCGGGTCACCTGGAAGCGCGTGCTCGACATGAACGACCGCGCGCTGCGGCAGATCGTCGGCCCGCTCGGCGGCGTTTCCAACGGATTCCCGCGCGAGACCGGGTTCGACATCACCGTCGCTTCCGAGGTGATGGCGATCCTGTGCCTCGCGAGCGACGCCAAGGACCTGCAGAAGCGCCTCGGCGACATCATCATCGGCTACACCCGCGACAAGAAGCCGGTGTTCTGCCGCGACGTGAAGGCCGACAGCGCGATGACCGTGCTGCTCAAGGACGCGATCCTGCCGAACATGGTGCAGACGCTGGAGAACAATCCCGCGCTGCTCCACGGCGGCCCGTTCGCCAACATCGCCCACGGCTGCAACTCGGTCATCGCCACGCGCACCGCGCTGGGCCTGGCCGAGTACGTCGTCACCGAAGGCGGCTTCGGCGCGGACCTCGGGGCCGAGAAGTTCATGGACATCAAGTGCCGCATCGCCGACCTGGCGCCGGACGCGATCGTGCTCGTCGCCACCGTCCGCGCGCTGAAGATGAACGGCGGGGTCGCCAAGAAAGACCTCGGCGAACCGAATGTGGACGCCGTGCGCAAGGGCGCGGTCAACCTCGAGCGGCACATCGAGAACCTCAACAAGTTCGGCATCAACCCGACGGTGGCGATCAACCACTTCTACCTCGATACCGACGAGGAACTGGCGGTGATCCAGGAAATGGCCGCCAAGTTCGGCACCGAGGCGGTGATCTGCAAGCACTGGGCCGAAGGCGGCGCCGGGGCCGAGGATCTGGCGCGGATCGTCGCCGCCAAGGCCGACGCGGGCGCTCCCGACTTCAAGCAGATTTATCCCTCTGACATGCCGCTCGCCGAGAAGATCGAGACGGTTTGCAAGGAAATCTACCGCGCCGAAACGGTCACCCTGTCGCCGGCCATCAGGAGCCAGCTCAAGCAGTGGCAAGAAATGGGCTACGGCCACTTTCCGGTGTGCATGGCCAAGACCCAGTATTCGTTCTCGACCGACCCCACACTGCTCGGCGCGCCGACGGAGTTCGATGTCAACATCCGCGAGGTGCGGCTCAGCGCCGGCGCCGGCTTCGTCGTCGCCATCGCCGGCGAGATCATGACCATGCCCGGCCTGCCCAAGGTGCCGAGCGCCGAGAACATCTACCTCGACGACAACGGCGAGATCGAAGGGCTGTTCTGACGCCGGCGCGCCGCCCAGGCGACGCTGCCACGGGCCGCTCCGCCGGGGCGGCCCGTTGACGTTAAGGAAACTTTAACCAGCAACCAGCGACTTATCGGTCGTAGGGGCGCTTTCCGGCCAGACGGCGGTTTTCGGAAGCCCGGTAAGCGCCTACATCGGGTTCCGTGGTTTGTGGCCGATCCGCCCCGGCGCGGCCAGGTCACGGAACCGACTGGATAAAGGCAGGTTGAGGCAGCATGGCGCTTGCTCGTGCACGCCGCTCGGCAAATTGGCTGCCGCTGGCGGCTCTTTTCATGGTTCCCCAACCCGCCCACGCGGCGGGCTACGTCGCGGCGCCTGAATTCAAGTCGCAACTGGTCGCCTTGTCCGGCGGAGAGGTCGCCAGCTTCTACGCCTATGGTCCCGGGCCGTTGTGGATCGATGCCGGCGGGGTTCTCAACCCCGCGGCCGACCAACTGGTCAAGCTGGTCCAGACTTCGGCCGACGATGGCCTCGATCCGGCGGCGTTGCATGCGCCGGAGCTGGCCCAGGCGGTCGCCCAGGCCGAGCAGCAACCGACCCCCGAAACGCTCGCCAAAGCCGAAGTCCTGCTCTCCGGCGTGTTCGCCAGCTATGTCGCCGCGTTGCGCCACGAGAGCGGCGAACGCATGAAATACGAGGCGAGCACGCTCCAGCCGCACTTCAACGGCGCGTACTTCGCGCTCACCGCGGCGGCCAAGGCCCCGTCGCTGGCGCAATACCTCAGCGCCATGAGCTGGATGCATCCGCTTTATGGCCCATTGCGCTGGGCGCTGGTGAACGATCCCACCGTGACGCCCGACGCGCGCCGCGTGGCGATCGAGAACCTCGACCGCATCAGGCAGATCCCTGCACAGCCCGACGGCCGCCACATCATCATCAACGCCGCCACGGCGATGCTCACGATGTATGATGGCAACCGCGTGGCCGACCAGATGCGTGTCGTGGTCGGCAAGCCCGATCCGCACAAGGAAACCCCGGCCTATGCCGGCTACATCCGCTCCGCGTTCGTCAATCCATACTGGAACGTGCCCGACGACTTCGTCCGCTCGCTGATCGCGCGCAACGTGCTGAATGAGGGGATGGGCTACCTCAAGCGCCAGGGCTACGAGGTGCTGTCCGGCTGGGACGGCGACGCCCAGTTGCTCGACCCGACCAAGCTCGACTGGCACGCCGTGCAGCGCGGCGAGCTGGCGATCCATGTGCGTCAAAAGCCGGGCCCGCGCAACTCGATGGGCACGGTCAAATACGAGTTCCCCAATCCCTACGGCATCTATCTCCACGATACGCCGGAGAAAGAGCTGATGCAGAAGGATGACCGGCAGCTCAGCGCCGGCTGCATCCGCCTCGAGGACGCCAAGAAGCTCGGCGAGTGGCTGCTCAAGGGCAACCTCGACATGTCGTCCAGCGCCCCCGAGCAGCGGTTCGACCTGCCGCAGCCGGTTCCGGTTTACGTGGTCTATCTGACGGCTTCGGTGGATAACGGGCATCTCACGATCGGGGACGACCCTTACGCCCGCGACACAGCGCCGCCGGCCTCCTCGATCGCCTTGCAAAGCGAATAGCCGCGGACGTCCACGCCTCCTGGCCGTAATTATCCTCTGGAAAAGGCCGTTTCGCGCTCGCGGGCGCAATGGCCGATCCGCTCGCCTGCTCGTAAGAAAGCGCCCTGACAACAGGGAAGGATCAGGCGTTGGATCATGGGGACGCCCCGGCGGCGGCAGGCTCGTCAAATGGCATGGGCGGCGAACGCGGGACGGTGCGGCGCCTGCTAACGGCGAGCTTCCTGATGCTGTTCCTCGAGCTGGCGCTGATCCGTTGGCTCGGAGCCAACATCGTTCACTTGTCGTATTTCTCCAACTTCGTCCTGCTCGGGTCCTTCCTCGGCATCGGCGCGGGCTTCCTGATCAGCCGCAAGGGCTGGTCGATCTGGCCGGTGTCGCTGCCGCTGCTGGCGGTGCTGGTGGTCGGGGTGCTGCTCTTTCCCGTCTCGATCGAACGCGCGGGCTCGGACGTGATCTATTTCACCGCGCTCTCGGTCAGCGGACCGCCGGCATGGGTGGCGCTGCCGATCGTGTTCGTGCTCGTGGCGACGATCCTGGCCGGACCGGCGGAGATCGTCGGGCGCTGCTTCGGCCAATTGCCCCCGCTCAGCGCGTATCGTTTCGATCTGCTCGGCTCGCTGCTCGGGATCGTCATCTTCAGCGCTCTCAGCTTCCTGCGCGCGCCTTCGGTCGTCTGGGGGGTGATCGCCGTCGCCGGGTACCTCGTTCTCAGCCCGGCCAGGCGCCGGCTGCTGAGCGCGGCCTGCGGCCTCGTCCTCATCGGGATGCTGGTGTACGAGACGGCCACTCCCGGCGTTAGCTGGTCGCCTTACTACAAAGTGCTCGAAGAAAAGCCCGCCGGCGCCCCCGGCGACGGCTTCCTGCTGATCAAGGTCAACGGCGTGCCGCATCAGATGATGGCGCCCGCCAGGTTCAAGATCGAGCAGGCCGAGCGGATCTACCAGGCGCCGTACCTGCGCCTGCCCGGCAAGGTGAATGGCGACGTGCTGATCGTCGGCGCCGGCTCCGGCTCCGACGTGGCGATCGCCCTGCTGGAAGGGGCAAAGCACATCGACGCGGTCGACATCGATCCCCGCATCCTCGAGATCGGCGCGGCCAGGAACATCGACCGGCCCTATGCCGACCCGCGCGTGACCCGCCACGTCAACGACGGGCGCGCGTTCCTCGAAAGCACCAACAAGCATTACGACCTGATCCTGTTCGCGCTGCCGGATTCGCTGACGCTGGTCAGCGGTGCCTCGCAGATCCGGCTCGAATCGTTCCTGTTCACCCGGCAGGCGATGGATTCGGTGCGGCGGCACCTGAAACCCCACGGCGCCTTCGCGATGTACAACTATTACCGCGAACCTTGGCTGATCGACCGTCTGGCCGGCACGGTGGCGGCGGCGTTCGGTCACCCGCCCTGCGTGGACACCTACGCCGGTGCGCAGGCGGCGATCAGCGTCGGAATGACCCCGGCCGACCAGCAGTGCAAGACGATCTGGACGCCGACACCCGGCGAGAAGGTGATCCCGCCGGCGACGGACAACGCGCCGTTCCTCTATTTCAAGGGTGGCACGTTCCCGCCGCTCTATTCGGTGACGCTGGCCTTGATCCTGCTGGCTTCGCTCGTCGCGGTGCGCGCGCTCGGCGGGCCGCTGCGGCCGATGCGGCCCTATGCGGACCTGTTCTTCATGGGCGCGGCGTTCCTGCTGCTGGAAACGAAGAACGTCGCCACGTTCGCCCTGCTGTTCGGCACCACCTGGTTCGTCAACGCGCTGGTGTTCGCCGGCGTGCTGGTGATCGTGCTTGCCGCGGTGGAAACGACCCGCAAGTTCAAGACGCCGCCGCTGCCGATCATTTATGTCGGCATCGTGCTCGCGCTGGTTCTGGCGTGGGCTGTGCGCCCGGAATGGCTGCTGCCGCTGACCTTCTGGCCGCGGCTGATCGCGGCGACCCTGCTGGCGTTCCTGCCGATCTACCTGGCCAACGTGGCTTTCTCGAAGCGATTCAGGGAAGCAGGCGATTCGCAGGAGGCGTTCGCGATCAACCTGCTCGGCACGATCGTCGGCGGCTGTCTCGAATATTCCGCGCTGTTCATCGGCTATGAGAACCTGCTGATCGTGGTGGGGGTGCTTTACCTGGCGGCATTCCTGCTGGTGCCGCGAACGGGTGCCCGGACGGCCTAAATCGAGGAACCATCGCGCGGCTGCCGCGCTCCTTGGAAAGGAAGGAGCGCCCATGTCGATCGAAAAGATGATTTCCGAGCACCCGCAGGTTGGGGCCGGCTACAACGAATCGCTCGGCCAAGCGGTCAAGCACGCGATGTATTGCGCGGCGATCTGCAATTCCTGCGCCGACGCCTGCTCGGCCGAGGACATGGACATGCGCCAGTGCATCCGCACGTGCATGGATTGCTCCGACGTATGCGAGGCGACCTATCGCGTGGCCACGCGCCGCACCGGCGAGAACCGCCAGTTGATCCGCACGATGCTCGCCACCTGCATTCACGCCTGCGAGATTTGCGAGGCTGAATGCGCCAGGCACGACAACGCCCACTGCCGGCGCTGCGCGCAAATGTGCCGCGAGTGCGCCGAGGATTGCCGCACCGCGCTCGAAGGCCTGAACGAAGAAGTCCACGCCGACGGCGAGGTCAGCACTTTCGAACACAGCCCAGCCTGAACAGGAGAAGAAGATGTCCGAACTCAGCGAAAAGCAACGCGACAACCTCGACGACGACAAGTTCGCCTTCCCGGAGCAGCGCAAGGAGCCGATCGAAAACGCCAGCCACGTGCGCAACGCGATCGCCCGCTTCAACCAGGTCGAGGGTGTCAGCGACGACGACCGCGACGCGGCGTGGAAGCGGATCAAGAAAGCGGCCAAGAAGTACGACGTGGAAGTGAACGAGGACAGCTGGCGCGATATCGGCAAGGACTAGCCTGTATCAGGCGGCCTTGCGCAGCTTCTCCAGCTTCTTGAGCGCCATCGAACGCTTGAGGCGGCTCAGGTGGTCGATGAACAGGATGCCTTCGAGGTGGTCCATCTCGTGCTGGATGCACGTGGCCATGATCCCCTCCATCGCCTCTTCGTGAAACTTGCCGTCGAGGTCCTGCCAGCGCACGCGACAGGTCTTCGGCCGCTCGACGTCGGCGTAGATCTCGGGGACCGAGAGACATCCTTCCTGGTAGGTGTTCAGTTCTTCGGCCGGGTCGAGGATCACCGGATTCACGAATACCCGCGGCTCTTTCTTCAGCGGCTGGTGGGTGTGGTGATGGCCGCCGTGGTCGCATTCCTCGGGCTCGGCGTCCGGGTCCTCCGGCTGCAGGTCGATCACCAGCAGGCGGATCGGCTCACCGACCTGGATCGCGGCCAGGCCGATGCCGTCCGCGGCGTACATCGTTTCGAACATGTCGGCGGCGAGCGTCTTGAGCGCCTCGTCGAAGGTTTCGACGGGCTTCGATACGGTCTTCAGCCGGGCGTCCGGCACTTCCAGGATTTCGCGAATAGCCATGCCCCAAAGATAAGCATTTGCCGCCGGCACGACAAGTCAACGCCTCGCCCCACGGGGAACCGCGAGAGCCGCGCGCGAATTAACCCAGGTGAAGGAGGATGCCATGGCCGACAGCACGCAGACGATCGTCGATCTCGAGAAGCGTTTCTGGAAGGCGCTGGTCGACAAGAACGCCGAGGCGGCGGCGGGTTTGATCGCTGACGAGTGCCTGATCACCGGGCCGAGCGGGGCAATGCGAATCGACCCGGCGAAGTACAAGGCCATGATGCGTGACGGTCAGTGGACGCTCGACAGCTTCGAATTCAGCGACCTGAAGGTGATCTTCCCCGCCGAGGACACCGCGGTGGTCGCCTACAAGGTGCATCAGACAGGCGAGATGAAAGGCCAGCCGATGGACATGGAGTGCGCCGACAGCACCGCGTGGGTGAAGGACGGCCGCGCATGGAAATGCGCGCTGCATACCGAGACGATCCTCGAAAACGCCTAGTCCGCCCGGCGATTGAGGACCATGCAGGCGAGCGCCAGCAGGCTCGCCGCGCCGGCGATCGGCAGCCACCATTTGAAGAACTGCCAATAGAGCTGCGGCGTGTAGGCGCCGGCGTCGTCGACGTAGATGCCGAGCGGGTTGCGCTGCGCCAGATCGCTCGCCATCCACAGCGACGGGATCGCCGAGGCGCCCAGCGCAAACAGCCAGCCGCCGACGATCCAGCTGCGTTTCACCCGACCGGTCTCCGCGCTCTCAAAGCCTGCGCCAATGTGCCTTCGTCGAGGTAATCGAGCTCGCCGCCGACCGGGAGACCGTGGGCGAGCTGGGTGATCCGCAGCGGGTATCCTTCGAGCCGCTCGGCGATGTAGTGGGCGGTAGTCTGGCCTTCGAGCGTGGCGTTCATGGCCAGCACGACTTCCTCTACTCCGCCTTCGGCCACGCGCTCGATCAGCTTGCCGATGCTCAGATCCTCGGGGCGGATGCCTTCGAGCGCCGAGAGCCGCCCGCCGAGCACGTGGTAGCGGCCGCTGAACAGCTTGGCCCGGTCGAGCGCCCACAAGTCGGCGACATCCTCGACCACGCACAGCTGGCGCGGGTCGCGCCGCGGGTCGGCGCAGATGCCGCACGGATCGCGCGTGTCGACGTTGCCGCAGACCTGACATTCGACCAGCGTGTCCCGCACCGCCGAGAGGGCCTGGAGGAGCTGGACCAGCGCGGTTTCGCGCCGCTTGACGAGCCACAGCACCGCCCGCCGCGCCGAGCGCGGGCCGAGCCCCGGCAGGCGCGCCAGGGCGCTCGCCAGCGTCTCGATCTCTTGCGATGCCATAGATCTCCACCCTACCCGCTCGTCCTGAGCTTGTCGAAGGACCGCTTTTTCTTCTAGCGCGGCGCTGAACAGGAAAAGCTGCCCTTCGACAAGCTCAGGGCGGACGGAGCTTGGGCAATGCGCGTAATTTTCATGGGCACGCCGGAATTCGCGGTGCCGACGTTGCTCGCGCTCCACGAAGCGGGGCATGTCATTCCGGCCGTGTACACCCAGCCGCCACGGCCGGCCGGGCGCGGCAAGGCCGAGCGCAAGTCGCCGGTGCAGCTTGCCGCCGAGAAGCTCGGCATCGAGGTGTGTTATCCGCTCTCCTTGCGCGATCTCGATGCGCAGGCCGATTTCCTCGCGCTCGAGCCCGATCTGGCGGTGGTCGTCGCGTACGGCCTGATCCTGCCCGGGCCGATCCTCGACGCGCCCGGGCATGGCTGCCTCAACGTCCACGCCAGCCTGCTGCCGCGGTGGCGCGGCGCGGCGCCGATCCAGCGGGCGATCCTCGCCGGCGATCACGTGACCGGCGTGACCATCATGCGGATGGAGGAAGGGCTCGACACCGGCCCGATGCTGGCCACCGCGCGAGTGCCGGTCGAGGACAAGGCCAGCGGCGAGCTGCACGCCGAGCTGGCCGAGATTGGCGCGCGGCTGCTGGTGGAGACGGTCGCGCAGCTCGACCAGCTCAAGCCGGAGCCGCAACCCGCGCTTGGCGCGACTTACGCCGCCAAAGTCGACAAGGCCGAGGCGCGGATCGACTGGTCGAAGCCCGCCGAGTTGATCGAGCGCGAAGTGCGCGCCTTCGCGCCCTTCCCCGGCTCGTGGTTCGAGATGGACGGCGAGCGGATCAAGGTGCTGCGCGCCCGCACGATCGGCGTGAACGGGGCGGACGGGACAGTGCTCGACGACGAGCTGACGATCGCCTGCGGGCAGGCCGCCATACGGCCCCTGGTCGTCCAGCGCGCGGGGAAGCCGGCGATGAAGACCGAAGATTTTCTACGCGGCCATCCGGTGCCGTTCGGAACGGAGCTCAGGTGACCCGCTTCGCCCTCACCCTGGAATTCGACGGCGGCCCGTTCATGGGCCTGCAGCGGCAGGATCACGGGCCGAGCGTGCAGCAGGCGGTCGAGCAGGCTGTGCACGCGGTCACCGGCGAGACGGTGACGATGCATTCCGCCGGGCGGACCGACAGCGGCGTGCACGCGCTGGCGATGCGCAGCCATGTCGATATCGAGAAGACGATCACGCCGTTCCGGTTGATGGAAGCCCTCATCGCGCATCTGCGACCCGATCCGATCGCCGTGCTCGCCTGCGAGGTGAAGCCCGACGACTGGCACGCGCGCTTTTCGTGCGTGGGTCGCCGATACGAATACCGCATCGTCAACCGCCGCGCCCCACTGGCATTGGAACGGGGCCATGCCTGGCACATCGCCCGGCCGCTCGACGCCGAAGCGATGCATCGCGCGGCGCAAGCGCTGGTCGGGCGCCATGACTTCACAACTTTCCGCTCCGTGCATTGCCAGGCGAAAGACCCGCTCAAGACGCTCGATCGGCTCGATATCCGGCGGCAAGGCGACCGGGTAATCATTGAGACGGCCGCGCGCAGCTTCCTCCATCACCAGGTCCGCTCGATGGTCGGCACACTGGCGCTGGTCGGTCTCGGGCAATGGCGCGAGG
>JANWHA010000052.1 GCA_025450635.1 Croceibacterium sp.
ATCGGCCTAATGGGCGTCCCCCCGCTCGGCATCGAGCCCGCGCCGTTCTTCGCTCTCCTCGACAAGCTCGCCCGCGACCACGACCTGCCCGGCCGCAGCATGGGCATGAGCGGCGACTACGAAACCGCGATCATGCTCGGCGCGACGCATGTGCGGGTGGGCACGGCGCTGTTCGGGGAGCGTGGAGGGTGAGCCATGGAGCAAGGCCCTCATAACTCCCGCGGCCGCATCATCCTGCTCAACGGCGCGTCGAGCAGCGGCAAGTCATCCATCGCGCGCGAGCTGCAGCGCCAGCTTCCTACTCCTTTCCTGCACCTGTCGATCGACCATCTGCGCGATTCCGGCGTCCTGCCGCTGGAGCGATTTCGCTCCAAAGAATTCATTTGGGCCGAGACGCGCGCGAATTTCTTCACCGGCTTCGAGCGGGCGGTCGCGGCATTTGCCGGCGCAGGGAATGATCTCATCGTCGATTACATCATCGAGACACGGGAATGGATGGAGCGGATCGAAGGGGTTCTGAGTGATTGCGAGGTCTTGCTCGTCGGCGTCCATTGCCCGCTCGAGGAACTCGAAAGACGGGAGGCCGAGCGAGGAGACCGCCCGCTGGGCGATGCTCGCCGAGACTTCTTCACGGTCCACGAGCATTGCGCGTACGACTTCGAGGTCGATGCCACGCTACCGCCTTCGGTGAACGCGTCGCGGATCATCAAAGCGCTCCGGTAGCGACGATGCCGGCGGCGATCTCCGGCGCGGTCACTTCGATCGCATTGCCGCGCGCGCCAATGCCGCCGCGCGTGGAACCAAAGCCCTGGATGAGACTTTATGACGTTGCGCCGCGAAGTGCATTGCGGCGCCGATTCCCAAATGATCATTTTATTCGTCGTGGTGCCGATCAGCACCAGCGTTCCAGATCGGGAGAATTCTCATGAAAGTATTGCTTGCCTCTGTTGCCGCAATCACCTTGTTGGCGGGTTCTGCGGTCGCCGCGCAGTCTTCCACGGATACCACCACCACAGCGAAGACGACGACCCACCACATGGCCCACGGCAAGACCTCATCGATCGCCAAGGAAGCCAAGGCCGAACACGAATCGGTGGCCACGGAGGCGAAAGAGCACGCCGCCGCCAAGCATCACCGGCACCATCGGCGGATGAAGCATCACCACCACGCGAAGAGCCACCATCACATGGCGCATCACGCCACGAAGGCGAGCAGCTCCACGACTACGCCCGCCGGCAGCACCACCACGACCACCACTTCCGGCTGATCGCCGAACCCGATTCCGTCCGGCGGGGTATGACCAACGCGCCGGACGGATCGAACTCGGCCGTCGCGGTCTGGCGTTCGCCTCAGACCGCGTGCAGCACGCCGCGGTATTCCATCTCTTCCAGCGCCCGCCCGGCGCCGCGGGCGACGCAGTAAAGCGGGTCGTCGGCGCGGATGACCGGGAGCCCGGTGGCTTCGCTGAGCACCGTGTCCAGCCCGGCGAGCAACGAACCGCCCCCGGTCATGACGATGCCGCCCTCGATGATGTCGGCGGCGATCTCGGGCGCGGTCATTTCGAGCGCATTGCGCACCCCGTCGACGATCTGGCCGACGGTCTCGCCAAGCGCCTCGACGATCTCTTCCTGCTCGATCTGCTTCTCGGTCGGCACACCGCGGACGACGTCACGCCCGCGGATTTTCGCGACGCGCGGCTCGCCGCTGATGGTGGCCGCGCCGATGTCGAACTTGATCCGCTCGGCGGTCGCTTCGCCAATGACGAGGTTATGGGTGCGGCGGACGTGCGCGGCGATGGCGTCGTCCATCTGGTCGCCGCCAACCCGCAGGCTCAGCGTCACCGCCAGGCCACCGACCGACAGCACGCCGACTTCGGTCGAGCCGCCGCCGATATCGACCACCATCGAGCCGATCGGGCGCGTGACGGGAAGGTCGGCGCCGATCGCCGCGGCCATCGGCTCGTCGATCAGCCACACCTTGCGCGCGCCGGCGTTGGTGGCGGCGTCGCGGATCGCGCGGCGCTCGACGACGGTCGAGCCCGAGGGCACGCACAGCACGATCTCCGGGCTGCCGCGCAGGCGCACGCCGGCGTTGGCCTTGGCTTTGGCGATGAAGTGCTTGAGCATTTCCTCCGCGATCTCGAGGTCGGCAATCACGCCGTGGCGCAGCGGGCGGATGGTCTCGACGTTGTCGGGCGTCTTGCCGAGCATCAGCTTGGCGTCGTCACCCACCGCGCGCACCCGGCGGATGCCGTTGATCGTTTCGAGCGTGACCACCGACGGCTCGCCGAGCACGATCCCGTGGCCTTTGAGATAAACGACCGTATTGGCCGTGCCCAGATCGATAGCGAGATCCGCCGCCCGAAAAGGGAAAAAACCCATGAATGACATTGAATTGACCCGTCCCGTGCTTGCGCCGAAGCGCCCCGCGCGCCGATTCCCATCGCGCGGCTTTATCTGAAATTAACTGTGCCCCGCTGGCGATAGCCATGCGGCGACGGGAGCCGGGCGGGCGCTGAGTGGAGGCGCTCAGGGACTCCATTGTTGTCGGCATACGTTCCCTCTCCCCTTGCGGGAAAGGGAGGAGCCTCGAAGGGACGGAGGGAGAGGGGTCGGCGGCGTAAGCCGCCGCTGCGCGGCGGACCCCTCTCCCAACCCTCTCCCGCAAGGGGCGAGGGCTATCAAGCCGCGGCCGCGGCGAACTGGTCGCTGGCGGCGTGGAGCAGCGCGGTCTCGAGCGCTCTCAGCCGGTCGGCGCTGGTCAGCTTGTGGCCGATCAGGTCGGTCACGTAGAAGGTGTCGACCGCCCGCTCGCCGTAATTGGTGATGTGGGCCGAGTTCACCGTCACCTTGTTTTCGAACAGCGCCCGGGCGAGGCGGTTGAGCAGCGCCGGCTTGTCGCGCGCGTTGACCTCGATCACCGTGAAGCGGCCCGAGGCCTTGTTGTCGAACAGCACCCGCGGGCGGACCTCGAAGCTTTCCGCGCGGGCGCGCGAGAGCGGCCGCTTGGCGAGCTGCGGCACCAGCTCGATCCGGCCGCCGAGGGCATCCTCGATCGAGGTCTTGAGCCGCGCGAGCTGGGCGTCCTCGCGGAACGGCTGGCCGAGCGGGTCCTGCACCAGGAAGTTGTCGACCGCCTTGCCGACGCGGTTGGTGTGGATGCGCGCGTCGATGATGTTGCCGCCGGCGAGGTGGATCGCCCCGGCGATGCGGTAGAACAGGCCCGGGTGGTCGTCGCCGATCACCGTCACCAGCGTCGCCCCGCGCGCCGGATAATAGCGCGCGTGGATCGACAGCTGGTCCTCGACTTCCTTCGCCGCCCAGTAATGCGGCAGGTTGAGCGCGATGATGTCCTCGGGCTCGGCGATCCAGTAGGCGTCGTCGAAACGGTCGGCCAGGCCGGCGATGATATGCGCCTCGGGCCCGAGCAACTCGGCGACGCGCTCCTTCTTGGCTGCGACCCGCTCGGCCCGCCCGTGGCGCTTGTGGCCCAGGCGCAATTGCTCCTCGGCCAGCTCGTAGAGGTCGGACAGAAGCTGCCGCTTCCAGCTGTTCCACACGCCCGGCCCGACCGCGCGGATGTCGACCACGGTCAGGATCAGCAAGTGCCGCAGCCTTTCGAGGCTTTGGACCTGCGCCACGAAGTCGAGGATCGTCTGCGGGTCGGCCAGGTCGCGCTTGAACGCGGTCGCGCTCATCAGCAGGTGGTTGCGCACCAGCCAGGCGACCAGCTCGGTCTCGTCGCGGCTCATGCCCAGCCGCGGGCACAGTTCGAGCGCGATTTCCGCGCCGAGCACCGAATGGTCGCCGCCACGGCCCTTGGCGATGTCGTGCAGCAGCGTGGCGACGTACAGCGAGCGGCGGCTGACGAGGCGCGAGATGATCTCGGCCGAGTGCGGGTGATCCTCCTTCAGCTCGCCGCGCTCGATCCGGGCGAGCAGGCCGATCGCCCGGATGGTGTGCTCGTCGACCGTGTAGTGGTGGTACATGTCGAACTGCATCTGCGCGCCGACCTTGCCGAAATCGGGCACGAAGCGGCCGAACACCCCGGCCTCGTTCATCCACCGCAGGACCATCTCGGGATCGCGCCGGCCGGTCAGCAGGGCGAGGAACGCGGCGTTGGCCCGCGGGTCGGCCCGCACCTCGGCGTCGATGCACTTCACGTCACGGGCGATCATCCGCAGCGTCTCGGGGTGGATCTCGTAGCCGTGCTCTTCGGCTAGCTGGAAGATCTCGACCAATCGCACCGGGTCCTTCTCGAACCAGTCGTCGGCCGGCGCCGCGATCTTGCCACCGAAGATCTTGTAGCCTTTGAGGTCGCGGGCGCGCGGGCGGAAGGTGGCGAGCAGGCCGCGGGCCTTCTTCTTGCCGGCCATCTCCTCGTCGATGTGGGCCAGGAACACCCCGGTCAGGTGGCCGACGTGGCGCGCCTGCAGGAAGTAATACTGCATGAAGCGTTCGACCGCGCTCTTGCCGGGGCGCTCGGCGAATTGCAGCCGGCTGGCAACTTCCCGCTGCAAATCGAAAGTCAGCCGGTCCTCGGCGCGGCCGGTGATCATGTGCAGGTGGCAGCGGACCGCGAGGAGGAAGTTCTCCGCCCGGCGGAATGTGCGGTATTCGACATCGGTCAACAGGCCGACATCGACCAGCTCGGCCGAGCTTTTCACGCGGTGGATATACTTGCCGATCCAGTACAGCGTCTGCAGGTCGCGCAGGCCGCCCTTGCCGTCCTTGACGTTGGGCTCGACGACGTAGCGGCTGTCGCCCATGCGCTTGTGCCGGGCGTTGCGCTCCTCCAGCTTCTCGGCGACGAACTGCGCCTCGCTGCCGGGGACGACGTCGCTCCAGAAGCGCTTGCTGGCCTCGTCGTAGAGCGCCTGGTCGCCCCACAGGTAGCGGCCCTCCAGGATCGCGGTGCGGATCGTCAGGTCCTGCTTGGCCATCCGTACCATCTCGTCGAGCGAGCGACTCGAATGGCCGACCTTGAGGCTCAGGTCCCACAGGTAATAGAGCATCGCCTCGATCACCTGCTCGCACCACGGCGTGCTCTTGGCCGGGGTGATGAAGGCGATGTCGATGTCGGAATGCGGCGCCATCTCGCCGCGGCCGTAGCCGCCGACGGCGATCAGGGTCAGGCGCTGGGCGGCCGTCGGGTTCGGCGCCGGGAACACGTCGGCGATGACGTGGTCGTGCATCACCCGGATCAGCTGGTCCACCAGGAACGAATGGCCATAGACGCACTGGTAGCCGGCGCTCGATTGCTCGGCGAGCCGGCGAGCCAGCTCGGCGCGGCCGCGTTCGAGCGCGCCCCTGAGCAGTTCGACGACCTTCGGCCGCGCCTTCCGCGCGCCGTGCTCCGCGACCGCCGCGGCGACGGCCTCGGCGAGCGCCCGGCGGTCGATCACCGCGCGCTGATTGGGGATAGCCGGGGCACTCATGTTTGTGGAAATAGACGCATCCCGCAGTCTTGCAACAATAGCCCTCTCCCCTTCCGGGAGAGGCTTGGAGAGGGGTCGGCGGCGTCAGCCGCCGCTGGCGCGGCGGACCCCTCTCCCTCCGCGCCTGCGGCGCTCCTCCCTCTCCCGCAAGGGGAGAGGGGCAGACGAGAGCATGCTGAGCTTCCGCCCTTTCACCGCGCGGCTCGCTGTGCCAAAGCGTCGGCCGCCGAACAGAAGGACTGTAAGCGCCGCATGCTCGACCTGCTTTCCGCCGCCGCCCATCAGCCGATCTACTGGGCGAACCTCGGCCTCAGGCCCGGCATCCCGATCGGCCATTTCTTTACGCTGCGGTTCTATTCGCTGGCCTACCTCGCCGGCATCCTGCTCGGCTACTGGCACTTGTCGAAGATGATCAAGGCGCCGGGCGCGCCGATGGCCCAGCGGCATGTCGACGACTTGTTCTTCTACTGCACCCTCGGCGTGATCGTCGGCGGCCGATTGGGTTACGCGCTGTTCTACACCGGGGGCCAAACGGGCAAGCCGAGCCTGTTCACCCACTTCACGCCCGGCACCTTCCCCTCGTGGGACTTGCTGCGGTTGTGGGATGGCGGGATGAGCTTCCACGGCGGCCTGATCGGCACCGTGCTGGCGATCGCCTGGGTCTCGTGGCGCGGCGGCCTGTCGTTCATCCGGGTGTGCGACTACATCGCGGTCAACGTGCCGTTCGGGATGATGTTCGGCCGCATCGCCAACTTCATCAATGGCGAGTTGTGGGGGCGCGCTGTTTCGGGGCATGTGCCGTGGGGGATGATCTTTTGTGACCTCCCCCCGCAGCCCGGGATGCCATGCGTCTCAAGTGGAATTGTGCGCCACCCGAGCCAGCTCTACGAAGCGCTGCTCGAAGGCGCGCTGATGATCGCGATCATGCTGCCGCTGTTCTGGAAGACCCGGGCGCGGTTTCGCGTCGGCCTGATGATGGGCGTGTTCGTCGCCGGCACCACGATCGCGCGGTTCATCGTCGAGTTCTTCCGCGAGCCCGACTCCCAGCTCGAGCAGTTCGCGCA
>JANWHA010000053.1 GCA_025450635.1 Croceibacterium sp.
CATGTGTTTGCGGTCGATTCGGGCACCAACCAGCTCGCCTGGAAGCTACGGCAGGACCCGCGCGTGACCGTGCTCGAGCAGACCAGCGCGCGCGGGCTTACGCCTGGGCAGATCGACCGGCGGTGCAATTGGGTCGTTTGCGATGCTTCCTTCATTTCCCTCGCCAAGGTGCTGGAAGTCCCGCTGAAACTCGCCGCGCCGGATTGCCGGCTGGTGGCGCTGATCAAGCCGCAGTTTGAAGTTGGCCGCGAGGAGGTCGGCAAGGGGGGCGTAGTGCGCGATCCGGCGCTTCACGCACGGGTGTGCGGCGAGGTGAGTGATTGGCTCGAGGCCGGCGGCTGGGCGGTCGAGGGCATCGTCCAAAGCCCGATCACCGGGCCCGAGGGAAACGTGGAGTTCCTCGTTTCGGCTCATCGGGGGAGGCGCGGCGGCCTTGCATTGCGTCGCTCGGTTGCGCCCGCCAATATCGGGCCGCCCGAATCGCAAGGACACCGATGAACCGCCTCGCCTCGCCCGCGCAGCTCCGCGCCAGCTTCTTCCGCTGGGCCCTGTTCGTCGTGCCGCTGGTGCTGTTGCTCGGCTTCCTGTCGGGCAAGATCGGCGGCGGCGCGGCGGACAATCCGTGGTTCTCCGGGCTGCACAAGCCCTCGACATACCCGCCGCCGTTGGCTTTTCCGATCGTCTGGACGGTGCTTTACGCGCTCATGGGCGTGGCTCTGGCGCTGGTTTGCGCGGCGTGGGGCGCGCGCGGGCGTGCGGCGGCCATCGCGGGCTTCGTCATCCAGCTGGCGATCAATCTGGCCTGGACCCCGGTGTTCTTCGCGCTGCACGAGATCCGGATAGCTCTGGCGATCCTGCTCGCGCTGGATCTGGCGGTGCTGTTGACCACCGCGCTGTTCTGGCGTGTGCGGCGGCTCGCCGGATGGCTGATGGCGCCCTATATCGCGTGGATCCTGTTCGCCACGGTGCTCAACTGGCAGTTCCTCGCGCAGAACCCGAACGCCGACGGGGCGAAGGGCTCGAACGCGGTCCAGCGCATCGAATTGTAGCTTGCGAGCGCCGCGCCAACGCCCCACATTGCGATCCATGCAAAGCGAAAACCCCCTGATCGCCGACTTCGTCAAGATGGCTAACGCCGCCGCCGGCACCTTCGCCGGGATGACTCGCGAGGCGCGCGAGGGCGCGCGCGAGCGGATGAAGGAAGCGCTTGGCGGGCTCGACTTCGTCAGCCGCGAGGAATTCGACGCGGTCAAGGACATGGCCGCCAAGGCTCGCGAGCAGGCCGAAGCGCTCGAAACGCGCGTCGCCCTGCTCGAAGCCAAGCTCGCGACCAAGTAAGGCTGCGAAATCTCGGCCGGCACACCGGCCATTCCCTGATTGGAAAGAATTAGCATGAGCTTCACGCTGTACGACGCCTCCGCCCCGGTTTTCGTGGCCATGCTCAAGAACATGCGCGCGTGGCTCGACAAGGCGGCCGCCGAGAAGGACCCGGCCACCTTGGTCGAAGCGCGCCTGATCGAAGACATGAAGCCGCTGACGGCGCAGTTCCAGTTCGCTTCGGACTCGGCGAAGAACGCCATCGCGCGGCTGATCGGGGAAACGGCGCCGTCCATGCCCGACACCGAGGCGAGCCTTGCCGAACTGCAGGAGCGTTGCGACAAGACCATCGCCTACATCGAAAGCGTCGACCCGGCCGCTTTCGCCGGCAGCGAGGACCGCGAAGTGGTGATGAAGTTCCCCAACGGGATGGGCTACCGGTTCACCGGGGCCGATTACCTGCGCAGTTTCGCGCTACCCAACTTCTATTTCCACGCGACTACGGCCTACGCAATCCTGCGCGCGCAAGGGGTTTCGCTGGGCAAGCCGGACTATCTCCAGCATCTCGGAATGCCCGAACAGCTCTGACGGGTTGGCCGGCCGCTCCGGTTGAACGCGGGGCACGCAAGGCTCATTGAACGGGGCGATGCACCTGCGCAGCCCCGCCCTGGTGATTTCCGCCCGTGCTCACGGCGAAACCGCCGTGGTCGCGCGCCTGTTGACCCAGGAGCACGGCGTTGTTGCCGGCTATGTCGCCGGCGGGCGCGGGCGGCAGTTGAGGCCGGTGGTAATACCCGGCAACCTCGTGGAGCTGCAGTTATCCGCCCGCTCGGAGAGCCAGCTGCCGTTCGCCAAGCTCGAGCTGGTCGAAAGCCGCGGGCCGTGGCTCGGCGAGCCGTTGCCGGCGGCGGCGATCGGCTGGGTCTGCGCGCTGACCGCCACCGCGCTGCCCGAGCGCCATCCTTATCCGAGCTTGTGGCAGGCGCTGGGCGCCTTGCTGACCGCCGTTTGTCACGCCCCTTCGGCGCGCGGCTGGACGCGGGCGCTGGTCGGCTATGAAACGTTGCTGCTGCGCGAGATGGGCTATGGCGGCACCGCCCCCGATCCGGCGGACGACCTCGTCGCCAGTCTCGCCGCCATGGACAAGCTCGCCGGGCCGCTCGACCACTACCTGCTTGCCGACCGGCGCGGCGATGTTATGGCCGCGCGCGCTCGCCTGCGAGAGTTGCTGGGACGAATGGTGGCATGAAGATTGCGGTATTGCCGGGCGACGGGATCGGCCCGGAAATCATGGCCGAGGCGAGGAAAGTGCTCGACGCGCTCGAGCTGCCGGGCGTGGAATACTTCGAAGCCGATGTCGGCGGCGCCGCTTACCGCAAGCACGCCCATCCGCTCCCGGCCGAGACGCTCGAAGTCGCCACGGCCGCCGACGCGGTGCTGTTCGGCGCGGTTGGCGACCCGTCGTGCGACAATCTCGAACGGCACTTGCGGCCCGAGCAGGCGATCCTCGGTCTGCGCCAGGCGCTCGGCCTGTTCGCCAACCTGCGCCCCGCGACCATGTTTCCCGGCCTGGAGGACCTCTCCGCGCTGCGCCCCGAGGTCGCTCGCGCGATCGACCTGCTGATTGTGCGCGAGCTCAATGGCGATGTCTATTTCGGCGAGAAGGCCATTCGCACGCTCGACGACGGGCGCCGCCAGGGCTTCGATTTCATGTCCTACGCCGAGGACGAGGTGCGCCGCATCGCCCACGTGGGCTTCCGCGCGGCGCAAGGCCGTAAGCAACGCTTGTGCAGCGTCGACAAGGCCAACGTCCTCGAAACAAGCCAGTTGTGGCGCGAGGTGGTGATCGAGACGGCGCGCGAATACCCGGAGGTCGAGCTCAGCCACATGTACGTCGACAACGCGGCGATGCAGCTCGTGCGCAACCCGGGCCAGTTCGACGTGATGGTCACCGGCAACCTGTTCGGCGACATCCTGTCCGACCAGGCGAGCATGTGCGTGGGCTCGATCGGCTTGCTGGCCAGCGCCTCGCTCGGCGCGGAGCAGACGGCTTTCGGGACCAAGGGCCTCTTCGAGCCGATCCACGGCAGCGCGCCGGACATTGCCGGCCAGGGCAGGGCCAACCCGATGGCGATGATCCTTTCGGCCGCGATGATGCTGCGCCACAGCTTCGGTCGCGAAGCCGAGGCGGCGAGGATCGAGGCGGCGGTGGCGCGGGCGCTCGCTGACGGCATCAAGGGCGCCGACCTCGGCGGCAATGCCGGCACAGTGGAAATCGGCGACGCGGTCCTCGCGCGCCTCTAAGCTTTTCTTGATATTCACCATATATCCGGCGAGGCCGTGGACATGACGCACATGCAGATCGCCGATGCTGTCGAAGCGGCCGGAAAGCCGCTCGAGCTGGCGATCGTCCTGCCGACCCTGAACGAGCGCGCCAATGTCGCGCCGATGGTCGCGCGGCTCGAGCAGGCGCTCGGGCCGAGCGGATGGGAGGCGGTGTTCGTCGACGACAACAGCCGCGATGGCACCGCCGAGCTGATCCGCGAGATCGCGCGCACCGACCCGCGTATTCGCGTGATCCAGCGGATCGGCCGCCGCGGGCTCGCGAGTGCCGCGATCGAGGGCATGTGCGCCACCGCCGCGCCGTTCGTCGCGGTGATGGACGCCGACCACCAGCACGATCCGGTGCTGCTGATCGACATGCTCGCGGCGGTGAAATCGGCCGACTACGACCTTGCCTACGCCAGCCGCTTCGCAGAAGGCGGCACCGCCGAAGGCCTGTCGAGCAAGGGCCGCGAGAAGGGCTCGCGCCTCGCCAACGCGCTTGCCCGCAAGCTCACCGGCACCGAGCTCAGCGATGCGATGAGCGGCTTCTTCCTGCTGCGCACCGAGCAGCTCAGGAAGCAGGCCGACCGCCTCTCGGGCATCGGCTTCAAGATCATGCTCGACATCCTCGCTACGGCCGAGCCGCCGCTTAGAGTAAAGGAATTCCCCCTGAAATTCGCCCAACGCGCCGCCGGCGAGAGCAAGCTCGACCAAGGCGTCGTGCTCGACTTCCTTGCCGGGCTCTACGAGCGCTGGCTCGGCCGGGTCATCCCGATCCGCTTCGCCCTGTTCGGCACGGTCGGCGCGCTCGGCGTGGTCGTCCACATGGCCGTGCTGACTCCGCTCTACAAGCTCGCGGGAGTGCCGTTTGGGTTCGCCCAGGCGGTGGCGGCGCTGGTGGCGATGACTTTCAACTTCTGGCTCAACAACCTGCTGACCTATCGCGACCAGAAGCTTGCGGGGCTCAAGGCGCTGTGCTTCGGTTGGGGCAAGTTCTGCCTTGCCTGCGCCATCGGCTACTTCGCCAACGTCGCCGTCGCGACCATGCTCAACGACAACGGCATCCACTGGTACGTCGCCGCGATCATCGGCGTGACCGTCGCCTCTGTGTGGAACTACGCTTTGTCGAGCAGGTTCGTCTGGGGCCGCTTCAAGTAAGCCGTTGGCAAGGTTGCGCGGCTTCGGACAGGCGGTAAGAAAGTGACATCGCCGATTTCGAAAGTTTCCCGCCGATGCGTTTCCTTCGTTACGTCCTGCCGCTCGCGGCGGTGCTGCCCGTCGCCGCGCTGGCGCAGGACGTGATCGACGATCCTTACATCTGGCTGGAGCAGAAGGAATCGCCGCGGGCGATGGCCTGGGTCGAACAGCACAACCAGCGCGCGCTCAAGGTGCTCGGCGGCGATCCGCTGTATCAGGGGCTCTACGACGAAGCGCTGAAGATCGCCACGGCGGAAGACCGCATCCCGATGCCGGCCTTCCGCAACGGCGGCATCTTCAATTTCTGGCAGGACGACGCGCACCTGAGGGGCCTGTGGCGGCGCACGACGCTGGCCGATTACCGCACCGGCGAGCCGCACTGGAAGACGGTTCTCGACATCGACGCGCTCGGCAAGGCGGAGGGCAAAAGCTGGGTGTGGAAGGGGGCGACCTGCCTGCAGCCCGAGGAGCGGCTGTGCATGATCGCACTGTCCGACGGTGGCGAGGACGCGACCGAGTCCCGCGAATTCGACCTTGCGACGAACAACTTCGTCAAGGGCGGCTTCGCGTTCCCGCGCAGCTTCCAGCGGTACGACTGGGAGGATGCGAACCACTTGCTGGTTTCGACCAACTGGACCGGGGACGACCTGACCAAGTCGGGTTACCCGTACATCGTCAAGCGGGTCACGCGCGGCCAGCCGCTGTCGGCGGCGCGCGAAGTGTTTCGCGGCTACAAGGACGACGTCGGCGCCTTCCCGGAAGTCTTGCGTGACGGCACGGGCGATACGCTGACACTGATCCGTCGGGCGAAGGACTTCTTCCACACCGAGACCTTCGTGCTCGACGGCGACACGGTGACCAAGCTGGCGATCCCCGAGAAAGCCTCGGTCTCCGCGCTCGTGACCGGCAAGGCGATCGTGTCCCTGGACGAAGACTGGGCCACCGGCGACCGGACTTTCACGGCCGGTTCCGTGGTCGCGCTGGACCTTGCCGCGCTCAAGGCCGATCCCGGCAAGCTGTCGCCGGCGCTGGTCTGGCAGCCGGGCCCGCGCGACGCACTCGATGGTATCGCTACGACCAAGGACCGGCTGCTGTTGTCGACGCTCGACAATGTCAACGGGCGCACCTTTTCCGTCTCGCCCAGGCCCGACGGCGAATGGAACCGGCGGGAGATCGCGCTGCCCGACAAGCTGGCGCTCGATATCGCCGCGTCCGATGACAGGAGCGATCAGGTTTTTCTTACGGCCGAAGGGTTCCTGACCCCGAGCACTCTTTATCTGGCCGACGCGACGAGCGATGCGGCGCCCGATGCGATCAAGCGCCTGCCGGCCAGGTTCGATGCTTCGCGCGACGTCGTCGAGCAGTTCGAGGCGACTTCGCGCGACGGAACCAAGGTGCCCTATTTCGTCGTGCACCGGAAAGACCTGAAGCTCGACGGATCGACGCCCACCCTGATGACTGCCTACGGCGGTTTCCAGGTGAGCGAGACGCCATACTATTCGGGCACCATCGGCAAGCTGTGGCTCGAGCGCGGCGGGGCTTACGTACTGGCCAACATTCGTGGCGGCGGCGAGTTCGGCCCGGGGTGGCACGAGGCGGCGCTGAAGACCAAACGCCAGGCGTCATATGACGATTTCGCCGCGGCGGCGCAGGACCTGGAGGCGCGCAAGATCACCTCGCCGCGCCGGCTTGGGATCTTCGGCGGCTCCAATGGCGGCCTGCTGATGGGCGTCGAGATGATCCAGCATCCCGAGCTCTACAACGCGATCACCATCGAGGTCCCGCTGCTCGACATGATCCGCATCGCCCACATCGCTCGCGGCGCCTCGTGGCAAGGCGAGTATGGTGACGTCGACGCCGATCCCGAGGTCATGGCGTTCTGGAAGCGCCTCTCACCGTACCAGAACCTGAAACGCGGCGGGCACTATCCCGAGCCGTACATCTTCACCACCACCAAGGACGATCGTACCGGCCCGCAGCACGCCCGCAAGTTCGCCGCGCGAATGGAGGAGTACGGGCTGCCGTTCTACTATTACGAGAACACCGAAGGCGGTCACGGGGCGGGCGCGGATGCCAAGCAGGCGGCGGTCCATACCGCGCAGATGATGGTCTATTTCACGCGGAAACTGATGGACTGAGCACACGGCCTTGCGTTCGCGGCCTGCGTGTATTACATAGGTAACACAGTGGCGGTCGCGAAGGAGAAGACCATGATCCGTTTCCTGTTTGGCGCCCTGATAGTCGGGCTGGACATCTGGGCGATTCTGCAAGTGTGGAAGAACACGCGTTCGGACGGGGTGAAGATCGGCTGGGCGGTTGGCATCCTCGTTTTCCCGATCGTCGGCTTCATCGCCTGGCTGCTCGCCGGGCCGAAGGACTCCAAGCGGTTGCCTCGCTACTAGCGCCAGCTGTCGAGCCACATCCAGTGGTTGAACGATTGCGGGCCCGCCAGTGGCGCGCCGCTGAGGATCGGCCAGAATCCGGCGAACAGCGCCACACTTCCGGCGAGCACAAGCAGCGGGATAACCCTGCGCCCGCTCTTCCACAGTTCGCCGAGGGCCAGCGCCAGCGTGCCCATCAGGAAGCAGCTTGGCAGCGTGTAGTGGTAATAGAACTGCACCGGCTTGGTCGAGGCGATCCAGCTTCCCAGGGCCACGACATAGAGCACGAACAGCGCCAGCGCGTCGCGGCGCCGCTCGGCAAAGCCATAGACGCCCGCCCATGCCAGCCCGACCAGGCCCAGCAGCATCGTCAGCGGGTTGCCGAGCATCAGAATACCGCGCTGCGCCCCGTCGGTGTTTTCGTAGAGATACCAGATCGGCCGGATGTCGAAAATCCACTGGTACCACACGCTTTGGTACGGATGGGGTTTGACGACCTCGTCCTGCAGGAACAGCATATGGCGCGTCAGCGCCACGAAGCCGGTCGGCGCGAGCGGGTCCTGCGCGTAGAACATCGCCGGGATGTACGTGAGCCAATAAGTCAGCAGCGGCACCACGCCGAGCCACAACGCCGCTTCCCATAAGGCGACACCGGCCACCGGAGCGGCGCGGGTCGCGGTGATGAAGCGCCAGCCTGTCTCGCGCAGGCGGATCGCCGCGAAGGCGATGCCCGGCGCCATCGCCAGCGGCACCGCGTTCCACTTCGCCGCCATCGCCAGGCCGAACGCTATGCCCGCTATCGCCAGGCGCCGGCGGCCGGTCTCGTTCTCGCGCACCGCGCCGGCGACCGCCCAGAAGCCGACTAGCGTCATGCTCACCATGAACACGTCGAGCATGGCGATGCGGCTCAGAACGAACAGCGGGAAGGCGGTGGCGATCAGCATCCCCGCGGCGACCGACGCGAACCGCGAGCACGAGGCGAACCACATCGCCCGCATCGCCGCGAGCAGGCCGAGCGTGCCGAACAGCGCGCTCATGATGCGCCAGCCGAGCGAGTTGTCGCCGAACAGCGCAATCCCGAGCGCGATCACCTCCTTGCCGAACAGCGGGTGCTCCTCGTTGACCGCGTGCGATAGCGTCATCAGCGTCCGCGCCGCCGGAACATAGTGGACTTCGTCGAAGTACAGCTTGTGCGGAATCGTCAGCCGGAACGAGACCAGGGCGAGGAAAATCAGCGTGATCAAGCCATGCCAGGCAATCGGGTCGCGCGGGTGACTGGGCGCCGGGCTCATGGCCGACGGCTGTTATAATGGCCCGTTCGCCGGAGCAAGCTCGCGCTTGCCGACCCTCTCACGCGCTCCTAAACCCCCGCTCGCAATGAAGAAGACCACCGGCACCGACCGTTCGATCACCGCCAAATGGCGCCCGGCAACCCGCGCCGTGCGCGCCGGCACCTGGCGCAGCGAGCAAGGTGAAACGAGCGAGGCGTTGTTCCTCACCTCGGGCTATGCCTACGACTCCGCCGAGACCGCCGAGGCGCGCTTCCGCGGCGAAGATCCGGGCATGACTTACTCGCGGTTGCAGAACCCGACGGTGGCCATGCTCGAAGAGCGCATCGCGGCGCTGGAAGGGTCGGAAGCCTGCCGCGTGCAGTCGAGCGGGATGGCGGCCATGACCGTGGCCTTGCTGTGCCAGCTCTCGCAGGGCGATCACGTCGTCGCCGGCCGCGCGGCGTTCGGTTCGTGCCGCTGGCTGGTCGATCAGTTGTGCCCGCGGTTCGGCATCGAATCGACTACCATCGACGCGCGCGACAACCAGGCGTGGGTCGACGCGATCCGGCCCAACACCAGGGTGTTCTTCTTCGAGACCCCGGCCAACCCGACGATGGATATCGTCGATCTCGGGTTCGTCTGCGGCCTCGCGCGCGAGCGCGGCATCACGAGCGTGGTCGACAATGCCTTCGCCACGCCGGCGCTGCAGCGGCCGATGGAGTTCGGCGCCGATGTCGTCGCCTATTCGGCGACCAAGCTGATGGACGGGCAGGGAAGGGTGCTCGCCGGGGCGGTGTGCGGGACCAAGGATTTCATCACCACCAAGCTGCTGGCGATGCAGCGCCACACCGGGCCGAACCTGTCGCCATTCAACGCCTGGGTGGTGCTGAAAGGGCTCGAGACGCTCGACCTGAGGGCGCACCGCCACAGCGAGAACGCGCTTATGGTCGGCCGCTTCCTCGAAGGCCGCGTGCCGCGGATCAACCATCCCGGCCTGCCCAGCCACCCGCAGCACAACCTCGCCATGCAGCAGATGGACGCTTGCGGTCCAGTGTTCTCCTTCGAGGTGGAAGATCGCAAGCAAGCGTTTGCCCTGCTCAATGCGCTGCAGCTGATCGATATTTCGAACAACATCGGCGATGCCCGCTCGCTGATGTGCCACAACGCCTCGACGACACATTATTCCGTCAGCGCCGAGGCGCGCGAGCAGATGGGCGTGTCCGAAGGCATGCTGCGCATCAACGTCGGCCTCGAAGACCCGCAGGACGTGATCGCCGACCTCGACCAGGCGTTGAGCCGGGCCGGGCTCTAAGCCTCGACCCGCAGCTCGCCGGGGAAAGGCCCCGGCGGTTCGCCGCACGCCGATTGCGGCCCACCCGTAAAGTGGATACGCTGCGCTGCATCATGCTCGACGCCTTACGCAGCCTGTTCCAGCACACCGCCATAACCGAGGGGGTCTCGGTCCACGTCTCGGTGACGTTCATGCCCGAACAGTCGCGGGTCGAAGCGGGCAAGTGGTTCTGGGTCTATCACATCCGCATCGAGAACGGCCGCGACGACACCATCCAGCTGCTCACACGCCATTGGCGCATCACCGACGCGCGCGGGATGATCAGCCTGGTCGACGGCGAAGGCATCGTCGGCGAGACGCCGGTCCTTGCTCCCGGCGAAACCCATGATTACGTCTCCGGCTGCCCTCTTGCCACACCGCACGGCTCGATGGATGGCTACTACACCTTCCGCAACGGGGCGGGGCGGCTGTTCGAGGTGCTGATCCCGTTCTTCCCCCTTGCCGCGCCGGCGGAGGCGAGCTGAAGCTCAGTCTTGCGGTGCCGGGCGCTCTGCTTGCGCCGCGCGCCATGCCTGCGGGGAGTTGCCGAAAGCCCCGGCGAACCATCGCGTGAACGCGCTCGGCGACGCATAGCCGAGCAGTCCGGCCACCGCGGTCACCGGGTGGGCCGAACTTTTGAGATAGGCGGCGGCGAGCTCCTTGCGGACGTCGTTCAGCAGATCGCCGAAGCGGCAGCCTTCGCCTGCGAGCTGCCGCTGCAGGCTGCGCGGGCTGATGGCCATTTGCGCCGCCACTTGCTCGAGCGTCGCGCGTCCGGCGGGGAGCAAGGTGGCGATGGCGCGCCGCACCCGCTCGCTGGCCGGCTTCGGCCCGGCGTCGAGGGGCACAAATCCGAGTAGCCGGCGCGCGTGCAGCGCCATCGTCGCGTCGGCTCGCGGGTTGGCGACGAGCAGCGCCTCGCGCGAACAGGAAAAGCCATTGCAGTTGGCCGCGAATTCAATCGGAGCGGCGAAAAATCGCTGCCAGGGCAGCCGGGTGCGAGGAGCCGCGCGGGTCAGATGGACGCATTCCGGGGACCAGCTTCCGTTCGAAACGCCGAGCAGGACGCGATGCGCGACACCCATCGTCTGGTCGACGATCTGATCGCGCTGGAGCTTGGGTTCGAGCGCGAGCTTGATGAGGCAGCTGTCGGCGGTCTCCTCCAGGGAAATGTCGACGATGTCGTTGAAGTGCCGCTGATAGTCTATGCAAACGCGCACCACCTCGCGCAAGTTCGGCAAGTGCGTGAGGAGCATGCTGACCGGTCCGAGGTTGGCGAACACGCGCCGTTCCGCGGTCAGCAATCCGAAGTCCTCGCGCCCCGAGCGCGCGGCCGAGGTCTCGAGCAGCTCGGCCACGAGGGTCGCCGGAATGCGGTTCTCGGGATCGCTCAGGGCTTCGTTTGGAATGCCTACGCTGCGCAACATCGCCGGTCCGTCGAGCCCGACCGAAGCCGCGACCTCAACATAACCCAGAAGCGAGATGGCACGAATCTGCTGCATCCCGACTCCTTTCGATGAGCCCGCAATGCCAGCGACCGCCGGGTCGCAAATGAACATATTTTGGCGCGAATTGCAAAGCGGGACGCACATGGCCCGCCTAAGGCGCCCGTCCGCTCAGTCCGGGTTACGGCGCGGCGCGGCCCATCACTGCACGAGGAAACGATGCTCGAAAATGCACCGCCGAGCGCAGGCGAAGTCCGCGCGCTCGCCCAACAGCTGCTCTCGTGGGCAGATCAACTGGCGCTCGCGCGCTCGGCCCAACTGACCGTTTCCGACGAAAATTTGGAAGGGTCTGTCCTCCAACTCGCGCTCGCGGGGCGCGACATCGCGCGGCTGCGCGCCCGGATGTTTCCCGAGACCGATTTCGCCAGCTCGGGATGGGACTTGATGCTGGAGATGTTCATTCGCGAGGCGGAGGGGCAGCGCGTTTCCCTCGAGCAGTTGGCGGCGGATGACGGATCGCCGGCGCTCACGGTCCATCGCAGCGTGAACATGCTGATCGACAAGCAGCTGGTGGCGCGCGGTTACAAGGACTCGGCCTCGCGCGAAGTGTGGCTTTCGCTGACGTCCACCGGCAAGCAGAAGATGGCTGCCTTCCTGCTCGAATCCGCCCGTTTTTCGCGCCCGCCGTCGCTCGCTGAGACGAGCCCTCCGACATGGGTCGATCCCGACCGGCCCTGAGCAGGTAAGGCGCTGCACTCCACAAGCCACCCATTGCTCGCTCCCCTGCGCCCGCCTACATGGCCGCTTCGATGAAGCGCACGCACCTGCCCCTCAACGCCCTGCGCGTGTTCGACGCTGCCGCGCGGCATTTGTCGTTCACGCGGGCGGCCGACGAGCTCGCGGTCACCCCGGCGGCGGTCGGGCAGCAGATCCGCGCGCTCGAGGACGTGCTCGGCGTGGTGCTGTTCCGCCGCACCAGCAAGGGGCTGGAGCTGACCGACGAGGCCGAAGCCGGGCTCGATCCGCTGCGCGAAGGCTTCCTGCGCTTCGAGGAATCGGTCCAGGCGATGCAGGCCGGGCAATCGAGCCATTTCTTCACCATCGCCGCGCCGCGCGAATTCTACGCGCAGTGGCTGTCGCAACGGCTGGCGGTCTTCCGCCGGGCGAACCCCGAAGTGCGGTACCAGATCGTCGGCGGCGAGGAGGTCGATTTCACCGAAGCCAACCTCGACCTGGCGGTGCGGCTGGTCGACGGGCCGGGCGAGCTGGAAGGGGTACAACTGGCGCCGGCGCAGCGAGTGATCGTTGCCGCCGAGGAAGCGCCGGACGAATGGATCGCCTGGCCCGGCGCGCCGCTGCCTGACGACGCCGATCCGGGCATTCTCGCCGCGGACGCCGGCCAGGCGCTGGCGAGCGCCCTGGCGGGCCTGGGCAAGGCAATGCTGCCGCTGCTGCTGTGCGAGGAAGCGCTCGAAGCCGGGCGGCTCAAGATCCTGCAAGGCCCCGAAGAAGGCCGCCGCGCCTACTGGCTGGTCGCTCCCCGCCCGCAATGGCGCCAGAAGAAGGTGCGCGCGCTAGTCGAGTTTCTCACTGCGGAAGGCTGAGTCAGGCTGAAGGCTTCACCGCAGGCGCGCGCTGGCGGCAAGCCGCGATGAATTGCCCTGGCGCGGCGCTGCCCTCGATCTTCACGGTTCCCCCGCCGGGCAGAGTGGCCTCAAGCCGGTTCGAGCCGGCGAAAACCTCGAGTTGCGGATCGTCGGCGGGCAGGGTGCCTTGCCAGCGCCATTCGCCATCCACGCGCGCGGCGTCCACTTCGAAACGCGAGATCTTGCCATTGCCGATCACCGGGAACAGCGCTTTCTCGCCCGCGCGAGCAGGCGCGTGGCGGACGATCGTCACTTGCGGGGGGCTTGCGCCGGTGTTGCAGATGAGGGTCAGGAGCGGCCGCTCGCCGGGCTTGCCGAAATCGATCGCTTGCCCGTTCGCCTCGACAGTCCAGCTCGCTCCCGTAGTGTCCGGCGAGGCCAGCGGCTGCTCCCCTTCCGACGGCATCTTGTCGAACGCGATCCGCTGCGCCTGCACCGGCTCCTGCTCGGACCGGTGGCAGGCGGCGAGGTTCGTCAGAACAAGGGCCGTTGCGAGTATTCCCGCGTTGCGAACCGAACGCATCAGCGCCCTTTAGCTCCGGTTGCGCCGTCGGCAAGGACGATGGTTTGAAATCAGGCTGCGCGCGGGACGATACGTTCGAGATCGCCGTTGAGCGCCCGCTTGGCTTCGAGCAGTTCATAGCAATCGATGAGAGACATCACGGGCTAGCGTTTATGCGACGCTAACGCGCCCATTTTCGGTGGGTTTTGCCATAGCGCATCTTGCGCGTTCCCGGCTTGCCCTCGTTAGATCTGCCCACCTGCGGCGCTCTCTTCTGCTCGTCCGGCAATCCCAGCTCATCCGCCTCAAGCCGCCTGATCTCGTCGCGCAGCCTCCCGGCTTCCTCGAACTCGAGATCCGCCGCGGCGGCGCGCATGCGCTTTTCGAGGTCCTCGATGTAAGCGCGCAGGTTGTGGCCGACGAGGTTGTTGCGTTCGGGGTCGTCGATCTCGACCAGCACGCCGTCGCGGCTGGCGGTGTGCGCGACGATGTCCTGGATATTGCGCTTGATCGTCGTCGGGGTGATGCCGTTGGCTTCGTTGAACTCGCGCTGTTTCTCGCGCCGGCGATCGGTTTCGGCCATCGCCCGTTCCATGCTGCCGGTGATCCGGTCGGCGTAGAGGATCACCCGCCCGTCGACGTTGCGGGCGGCGCGGCCGATCGTCTGGATGAGGCTCGTTTCCGAGCGCAGGAAGCCTTCCTTGTCGGCGTCGAGGATGGCGACGAGTCCGCATTCGGGGATGTCGAGCCCTTCGCGCAGCAGGTTGATGCCGACCAGCACGTCGTAGACGCCGAGGCGCAAGTCGCGGATCAGCTCGATGCGCTCCAGCGTCTCGACGTCGGAATGCATGTAGCGCACGCGCAAGCCCGCCTCATGCATGAACTCGGTCAGGTCCTCGGCCATGCGCTTGGTCAGGGTGGTGACGAGCGTGCGGTAGCCGAGCGCGGCCGTCTTGCGGCATTCGACGATGCAGTCCTGCACCTGGTCCTCGACCGGCTTGATCTCGACCGGCGGGTCGATCAGCCCGGTCGGGCGGATGACCTGCTCGGCGAACACGCCCCCGCTCTGGTCGAGCTCCCAGGAGCCCGGCGTGGCGGAGACCGCGAACGTCAGCGGGCGCATCGCGTCCCATTCGTTGAAGCGCAGCGGGCGATTGTCGATGCAACTCGGCAGGCGGAAGCCGTATTCGGCGAGCGTCAGCTTGCGGCGGTGGTCGCCGCGCGCCATCGCGCCGATCTGCGGCACCGTCTGATGGCTTTCGTCGACGAACAGCAGCGCGTTGCTCGGCAGGTATTCGAACAGCGTCGGCGGGGGTTCGCCCGGCAGGCGCCCGGTGAGGAAGCGGCTGTAGTTCTCGATTCCCGCGCAGGAACCTGTCGCGGCGATCATCTCGAGGTCGAAGTTGGTCCGCTGCTCGAGCCGCTGCGCTTCGAGCAGGCGCCCTTCCGCGTGCAGCTCCTTGAGCCGCTCTTCCAGCTCGAACCTGATTGCCAGCATCGCCTGCTTCATGGTCGGGCCGGGCGTGACGTAGTGCGAATTGGCGAACACCGCGATCGCATCCAGGCTGGCGCCTTTTTGCCCGGTCAGCGGGTCGAACTCGCTGATCTCCTCGATGTCGTCGCCGAAGAAGCTGATCCGCCAGGCCATGTCTTCGTAGTGGCTCGGGAAGATCTCCAGGCTGTCGCCACGCACGCGGAAGTTGCCGCGCTGGAAGGCGGTGTCGTTGCGCTTGTATTGCAGCGCGACGAGCTTGCGGATGATCTCGCGCTGGTCGGCGCTCTGGCCCTTCTTGAGATCGAAGGTCATCGCCGAATAGGTTTCGAGCGAGCCGATACCGTAGATGCACGAAACCGAAGCGACGATGATCACGTCGTCGCGTTCCAGCAGCGAGCGGGTCGCCGAATGGCGCATGCGGTCGATCGCCTCGTTCACCGAGCTTTCCTTCTCGATGTAGGTGTCGGACCGCGGCACGTAGGCTTCGGGCTGGTAGTAGTCGTAATAGCTGACGAAATACTCGACCGCGTTGTTGGGGAAGAAGCTCTTGAACTCGCCGTAGAGCTGCGCGGCGAGGATCTTGTTGGGCGCGAGGACGAGGGCGGGTCGCTGCAACTCCTCGATCACCTTGGCCATCGTGAAGGTCTTGCCCGAGCCGGTGACGCCGAGGAGGACCTGGGTCCGCTCGCCTTCCTTCGCCCCAGCGACCAAGTCGCGAATCGCGGTCGGCTGGTCGCCGCTCGGCTGGTAGTCGCTGACCAGCTCGAACTTGCGCCCGCCCAGTGCTTTCTCCGGGCGCTCGGGCTTGTGCGGCGTGAACGTGCCGGAGGTATCGGGCTCTTCCAGGCCCCGGCGGATGACGAGTTCGGGCATGTGTACATATATGGAACATGCGGCCGCCGCCTGCAATGTATTGGCTCGGCAAATTGCGCGTGATAGGTGGTTTGTGGGGACACAGACCTTCTTTCAATCGGGGGAATGGACAGATGCGCATCATCCTGGCTTTGCCGCTCGCGGCGACCGCAATTCTGGCTGCCTGCAACAGCAGCCCGACCGTCACGGCCAACAACGCCACCGGCAAGCAGTTGCAGCAGAAGATTGCTGCCGCGGGCGACGTCCAGATGATTTCTCCGGGCCGCTGGGAAGGCGTGATGCACGTCAGCGAAATGAAGATGCCGGGCCTGCCGCCCGCGGCTCAAGCCAAACTCGCGGAGGCGCGGGGCGACCAGAAGATCGTCAGTTGTGTCACGCCGGAAGAGGTCAAGCAGAGCAAGGCTTCGCTGTTCGGCGGCATGGGCGATGACTGCAAGTACGATCACTTCACGATGGGCGAGGGCAAAGTGGAGGGAACCGCTACTTGCGATCACGGCGGCTCCAAGACCAAGACGACTGTCTCCGGCACCTTCACATCCGACACCTATCATATGGCGATCCACTCCGAAGGCTCGGGCGCGGGGCCGACCGACCAGATGAGCATGACGATGTCGGCCGATGCCAAACGGGTCGGCGAATGCCGCGGAACGCCCGACGAATCCTGAGCTCGCGCAGGAGAGTCCTCGCCGGCGAGCAAGCCGTGTGGATCGGTAAGGCACCGAGCTTGCCGCCCGCGTTGAAAATGAGCAGCATACCGGGATGCGCGCGAACTCGCATCGTAACCGGCAAATGTACCGGCTGATCCTGCCGCTCGGGGTCCTGACGCTCGCCGCGTGCCAGGGCCGCGGGCCCGACGCCAAGGCCGTGCTGCACGAGGGCGCGAAACTGGTTAAACCGCTCCCCGGGCTCTATCGCAGCACCACTCGCCTGACGGCCTTCGACTTGCCCGGAGCGGACCCCCAGACCGAAGACCTGATGCGCGACAAGTTCGGCCAGATCCTGCCGCAGACGCGCGACTTTTGCCTGACCCCTGCGGCTGCCGAGCGTGGCTTTCAGGACCTGGTCCGTGAAAGCCAGCAGGGCGATTGCACGTTCGACAGGTTCGTCGCCAGCGACAGTCGGCTCAGCGCCGAAATGCATTGTCGCTTGGGCCCCCACCTCACCTCGACCGTTTCCGTCGAAGGGATCGGGGCGCCAGATCACTCGCACGTCGACCTCAACCTGGTGCAGTCCGGCCCGAGCATACCCGGCGGCGGCGAGACCATTGCGCTCGCCGTCGATAATGTTCGCACCGGTGAGTGCCCGGCAGGAAACCCCGGACGGTAATTGCGCATTCATAGGTGTAACCCGATCTATGTGAATGAATGGAACCGATGCCCGACCAGACGCTGGCCACCGCCCTCCCGCCGCAAGAGCGACGCACCGATCGGTCCCCCTGGCACGAGATGGTCGCCCGCCGCTTCGAACTGCTCGGCCGATCGCGGCCGGACGACGCGCGAAGCCCGGCGTTGCGCTTCCTCTGGGGCGAACTGGGCGAGCTGGCGGAGCCCTTGCGCCGCGTGGCGCGCCAGCCGCTCGATGTTCCCAAGGCGCAGCACCGGCAGATCGTGATCCTCTTGCCGGGCTTCGGCACGCATCCCTTTCGCATGCGCTACATGGCCCAGCAGCTCGAGCGCGCCGGGCACAAGGCCAAGCGCTGGGGGATGGGCTTCAATCTGGGCCCGAGCGCGGAGCTGTTCGACAAGCTCTCCGCGCGGGTGCTGGCGGTACGCGAACGTTACGGGCAGCCGGTGGTCATGATCGGCTGGAGCCTCGGCGGGCTCTATGCCCGCGAGATCGCCAAGCGCCATCCCGATGCGGTCGCCAAGGTGATCACCATGGGATCGCCGTTCTCGGGCTCACCCTATGACAACAACGTCTGGCGCATCTATCACCTCGTCACCGGCCATGCGGTGGACGAGCCGCCGGTCGAGGCGGACTTGCCGGTCAAGCCGCCGGTCGAAACGATAGCCTTGTGGAGCCCGCGCGACGGCATCGTCTCCCCGCGAGCTTCGTGCGGCCGGCCCGGCGAGCGCGACCGGGCGATTGCGCTGCGCTGCACCCACGTAGGCTTTCCCAGCTCGCCCGAGTGTATTGGCGCCGTGCTGAAGGAGCTCGACGCCTCGTGACCGGATCGCCCTTGCGGTCTGCCGGCGGGTTGCGGCAAAGAGCGGCTCGATGACCTACTGCGTCGGAATGGTGCTGGACCGCGGTCTCGTCCTGATGAGCGACACGCGGACCAATTCCGGCGTCGACAACATCTCGGTGTTCCGCAAGATGTTCCACTGGTCGGTGCCCGGCGAGAGGATCGTGGCGCTGATGACCGCTGGCAACCTCGCGACCACGCAAGCGGTGATCAGCCGACTCGAGGAGCGCACCAAGACGCCCGAGGAACGCAGCCATTCGCTGCTCGGCGTGCCGACGATGTTCCAGGCCGCGGTCGAGACCGGCAAGGCCTTGCGCGAAGTGGTGCTCGAGACCCAGGAGGAGAACGGCGAGCAGGGTCGGGGCCGGTTCACCGCCTCGCTCGTCCTCGCCGGGCAAATCAAGGGCATGGAGCCACGTCTGTTCCTGATCTATCCCGAGGGAAATTTCATCGAGGCGAGCTGGGACACGCCGTTCTTCCAGATCGGCGAAACCAAGTACGGTCGGCCGATCCTGATCCGCGGCTACGATCGCAACCTCGGCTTCGAGGACGCGGTCAAGCTGATGATGGTCAGCTTCGATTCCACCCTCAAGGCGAACCTCTCGGTCGGGCTGCCGCTCGACCTGATGGTGATCGGACGCGATGCGTTCGCGCCGACGCATTACAAGCGGATCGAGGCCAGCGACCCCTACTTCGAATCGATCTCCTCGGGCTGGGGAAACGCGCTGCGCCAGGCGTTTCATTCGCTGCCGCCCTATAGCTTCGATCTTGAAACGGAGCTGAAGGAGTAGGGAAACCTCCCTAGGTTCAACACCTTAAGGGCTGAAACGGTACGGACATCGGACGACCGGAAGAATACGCAGTTATCTCCGGATTGGAGGTAATATGTGTCAGGGTTTCCGCCGGTCCACGCCGCCTTCGCGGCCGCTGAAGGTTCATTTTCGGACTACCTGGGCGTGCGCGTCCCGGGTCTCGTGAGCCATTTAGGGTCCATGGAACAGCGTCTCATCCTTCACATCGTCGACGGCGACAGCCGCTCGCGCGCCGAACAGGCGAGGACTGCCTTCGCCCTCGGCCACCACGCCGAAGTCTATTCCGATCTCATCGAACTGCTCGGCCGCCCGCCGCACGACGGGATAATCCTCTTGCGCCAGCGGGCGATGGACGTGCCGCTCGCCGAACTGTTCGAACGGTTCGGCGAACAAGGCGTGTGGTTGCCGGTCATCGTCTGCGCCGAAAAGCTGGAGATCGAGCGGGTGGTGGGGGCGATCAAGGGCGGCGCTCTCGATTACCTGCAGCTGCCGCTCGAAGCCGGGCGGCTGGCGCGCGCGCTCGCCCGCGTGGTCGAAGAAGCCGACGCCCACGGTCGGGCCCGGCGTCGTCTGACCGAGGCGCGCCAGCGTATCGCGATGCTCAGCAAACGGGAGCGCGAGGTGCTGGAGCTGCTCTCGATCGGCAGCTCGAACAAGCTGATCGCGCGCGAGCTGACGATCAGTCCGCGCACGGTCGAGATTCACCGGTCGAACATGATGACGAAGCTGCGCGCGGGTCACTCGGCCGAGGCCGTGCGGATCTGGCTCGAGGCGGAACTCGAGATCACCGTCGCCGCGGCCCTCGACGAGCCCTCGGTCGGCGAAAGCAGCGCCTTGGCGCTACAGCCCGACATCGCCCGCATGGTCAGGGAACGGTCGGTCGCCATGGTCAAGGGCGAGGTGGAAGACGACGACGGCCGGCGCACGAAAGAATCGCCCGGCTCGCGCCGTGCGCGCTCCGGTTAGATGTCCGGACATAGGCCCCGCGGACTTCGCTCCGCGGGGCTCAGGGCGTCAGGCGGCCGCGGGCTTCGCTGCGCTGTCGGACGCAACGATCGATGTCACGTCGTCGCGCGAGTTGGTGATGAGGCGGATGGCGATGACCGTCGCCGCGACCGAGGCCGCTGCCAGGTCGATGTTGAGCGCTACCGCGTTCAGCTTGCCGCCGATGGTCGGGATGATTTCCAGCGCCCGTCCGACGATCGGCAGGGTAAGCACGACGAGGAACAAGGCAATCATGCTTTCGGCCCTGTATTTCAGGCCGGCGACCAGTCCGAGGATCACCAGCACGAGAGCGACATTGAGGTTGCCTATCGGCACGAGCCCCGCGACGATCGCCAGCAGGGTTGCGAGGAGACGGGCAGCGCCCGCGACTTTATCGACCATGGGTTTCCCCCCCAGTCTGATTGCCCTCAGGCAATCGGTTGGCGACCCGCCTGCATGATACAGTCAACGCGCTATTTTTCATAACGGCCGATGCTGCGCGGTAAACAGCGGATAAACCGTCATAATGTGGAGATATCCACTGTCGCGTGTTCCGGGCGCCTCTGCCGATGCCGCTCGATGAACGGTTTCCAATGCAACCGCATCCGCGCTTGACTCCTTGCCCGCGGTCTATAGTTCGCCCGGCGGGCCACGCGGTCCCAACGCCGCGCGTGCTCTCTGCAAGGAGAGACTTTAGATGTACAGCGAACCCACGCTCCGTCCGGAGCGCCCCTTCTTTTCCGCCGGACCCACCGCCAAGCCGCCGGGCTGGTCGCTCGACAAGATCGACACCCGCTCGCTCGGCCGTTCGCACCGCTCCGCGCTCGGCAAGAGCCGGCTGAAGTACGCGATCGACCTTTCCAAAGAGCTGCTCGGCGTGCCCGAGGATTATCTGGTCGGCATCATGCCGGCGTCGGACACCGGCGCGCTCGAGTGCGCGATGTGGACGATGCTGGGCGACCGCCCAACCACCGTGGCGGCGTGGGAGAGCTTCGGTAATGTGTGGATCCAGGACGCGGTCAAGCAGCTCAAGCTGCCCAACCTGACCACGCTCGACGCCGATTACGGCGAGATTCCCGACCTCGCGTCGATCCCGCAGGACAACGACGTGGTGTTCACCTGGAACGGCACCACCAGCGGCGCGAAGATCCCCAACACCGACTGGCTCGCTCCGGGCCGGGCCGGCGTCACCATCAACGACGCCACCAGCGCGATCTTCGCGATGGAGATGGACTGGCCCAAGCTCGACGCCACGACTTACAGCTGGCAGAAAGTGATGGGCTCCGAAGCCCAGCACGGCATGCTGATCCTCAGCCCCAAGGCGGTCGAGCGGATCGAAAGCTACGATCCACCGTGGCCGCTTCCCAAGCTGTTCCGCATCAAGAAAAAAGGCCAGGTCGATCGCGCGATCTTCGAAGGCGCGACGATCAACACACCGTCGATGCTCGCCACCGAGGACTACATCGTCGCGCTCGAGTGGGCGAAGTCGATTGGCGGCCGCCAGGCGATGTTCGAGCGTGCCGACCGTAACGCCAAGACGGTGTACGACTGGATCGAAGCGACGCCGTGGGTGCGCAACATGGTCGCCGACCCGGCCAAGCGGACCAACACCGGCGTGTGTCTCGTCTTCCAGGGCGACTGGTACGAGAGCCTTTCGCCCGAAGAGCAGGCCAACGTGCCGAAGAAGATCACCTCGACGCTCGAGAAGATGGACATCGGCTACGACTTCAACGGCTACCGCGACGCGCCGCCGAGCTTGCGCATCTGGTGCGGCGGCTCGGTCGAGCAGGAGGACATCAAGCGCCTGCTGCCGTGGATCGAGTGGGCCTACGAACGCCTCAAGAACGGCGAGCTGTAAGCCATTAGGAAACGCGTCGCCCCGGCCTCGAGCCGGGGTCCCGCTTCCTTTTCTCCCAGCACCCGGAAAAGCGGGATCCCGGATCAAGTCCGGAACGACGAATTCAAGGAATTCGACATGACTAATGCCCCCAAGAAGCCCAGAGTCCTTATCTCCGACAAGATGGACCCGAACGCCGAACGCATCCTCAAGGAGCGCGGCTGCGAAGTCGACGTGATCACCGGCAAGACACCGGAAGAGTTGAAGGCGATCATCGGCCAGTACGACGGCCTTGCGATCCGCTCGGCGACCAAGGTGACCAAGGAAATCCTCGACGCCGCGAGCAACCTCAAGGTGATTGGCCGCGCCGGCATCGGCGTCGACAACGTCGATATCCCCTATGCCAGCGCCAAGGGCGTGGTGGTGATGAACACGCCGTTCGGCAACTCGATCACCACCGCCGAGCACGCCATCGCGCTGCTGTTCGCGCTCGCGCGCCAACTGCCCGAAGCCAACGCGCAGACGCAGGAAGGCAAGTGGCCGAAGAACGCCTTCATGGGCGTCGAGGTGACGGGCAAGACGCTCGGCTTGATCGGCGCCGGCAACATCGGCTCGATCGTCGCCAGCCGCGCCCTGGGCCTGCGCATGAAGGTGATTGCCTACGATCCGTTCCTGACCGAGGAGCGCGCGGTCGAGATGGGCGTCGAGAAGGTCGACCTCGAGACGCTCGTCACCCGCGCCGACTTCATCACCCTGCACACGCCGCTGACCGACGAGACCCGCAACATCCTCAGCCGCGAACGGCTGGAAAAGACCAAGAAAGGCGTGCGCATCGTCAACTGCGCGCGCGGCGGGCTGATCGACGAGGCGGCTTTGAAGGACGGGCTCGATTCAGGCCACATCGCCGGCGCCGCGCTCGACGTGTTCGCCGTCGAGCCGCCGCCGGCCGACCACCCCCTGTTCAGTACCAAGAACTTCATCTGCACCCCGCACCTCGGCGCCTCGACCAGCGAGGCCCAAGTCAACGTCGCGCTGCAAGTGGCCGAGCAGATCGGCGATTTCCTGACCACCGGCGGGATCACCAACGCGCTCAACGTGCCTTCGCTCAGCGCCGAGGAGGCGCCCAAGCTCAAGCCGTACATGGGCCTGGCCGAGAAGCTCGGCTCGCTGGTCGGCCAGCTCGCTCGCGGCAACCTGCCGAAGATCAGCATCGAGGTGGAAGGCGCGGCCGCGCAGCTCAACCAGAAGCCGATCACCGCGGCCGTGCTCGCCGGGCTGATGAAGCACTATTCGCAGAGCGTGAACATGGTCAACGCGCCGTTCCTGGCCAGAGAGCGCGGCATGGAAGTGCGCGAGATCAGGAACGAGCGCGAAGGCGACTACCACACCCTGGTGCGCGTCACGGTGGCGACCAGCCAGGGCGACCGCTCGGTCGCCGGCTCGCTGTTCGGCGCCGGCAACCCGCGGCTGGTCGAGATCTTCGGCATCGGCATCGAGGCCGACCTCGACGGGCACATGCTCTACATCGTCAACGAAGACGCTCCGGGATTCATCGGTCGCATCGGCAGCCTGCTGGGTAAGGCCGGGATCAACATCGGCACCTTCCACCTCGGCCGGCGCGACGCGGGCGGGGAGGCCGTGTTGCTGCTGAGCGTCGATCAGCCGATCCCGCAGGACCTGGTCGACAAGGCCTGCCAACTGCAGGGCGTGAAGAACGTCAAGGCGCTGGCGTTCTAAGGCGAACAGCGGCTATGGCCGCGCGGTCCTTCGTGACGCCGCTTCGACAAGCTCAGCGGCTCCTCAGGATGAGCGGAATTTTCTCTCGCTCATCCTGAGGAGGGATTGAGCGGAGCGGTGGCCGAAGGCCGCCGTGTAGCCGAAAGCCCGTCTCGAAGGATGACCGACCCGACCCGCGACTTGCTGCCCGAGGGGCTCGAGGACCGCCTGCCGCAAAGCGCGGCGGCTGCGGCGCGGGTGGAGCATGCGGCGATGGCGGAGATGGATTCGTGGGGCTACGACCGGGTGCTGCCACCGCTGATCGAGTTCGAGCGCTCGATGGCCGAGCGCATGCATGGGTTCGCCACCCGGCAGATGTTCCGCTTTGTCGATCCCAAGAGCCTGCGCACCCTGGCGTTGCGGTCGGACATCACCGGGCAGGTCGCCCGCATCGCCGCGACGGGGCTGGCGAACCGGCCGCGCCCGCTGCGGCTGTGCTACGCCGGCCAGGTGGCTCGCATCGCCGGCGACCCGCTCGACCCCCGGCGCGAAGCGCTGCAATTAGGCGCCGAACTGATCGGTAGCGATACCGCGCCGGCCGCTGCCGAGATCGTCGAGCTGTCGATCGCCTCGCTCGAGGCGATGGGCGCGCGCGGAATCTCGGTCGATTTCACGCTGCCCGACCTGGTCGACACCCTGGCCGCCGAAGAATTTCCGCTCGACCCCGGCCAGGTCGCCGTGGTGCGCCGCGAGCTCGACGCCAAAGATGCGGGCGCGCTGAACGAAGCGGGCGGCGCGGCCTATTTGCCCTTGCTGTACGCCGCGGGCCCATTCGAGCAGGCCATCGACAAGCTCTCGGCGATCGATGCCAAGGGGGTTCTTGCCAGCCGCATCGGCGGCCTCAGGCAGATCGCCGATCGCGTGGCCGACCGCGCGCGCCTCACGCTCGATCCGAGCGAGCGGCACGGCTTCGAGTACCAGAGCTGGTTCGGGTTCACGATCTACGCCGACGGCGTGCGCGGCACCCTCGGTCGCGGCGGGACTTACCGCATCGGCGGCAGCGACGAACCCGCGACCGGCTTTTCGCTTTACCCGGAAGCGCTGATCGATGCGGCGAAGAGCACGGAACCGAGGCAGAATACCATTTTTTTGCCCCTCGATCACGACCGCGAGGCCGCGCGCGATCTGCGACGGCGAGGCTGGCGAACGGTGGCGGCAATGACGCAGGCAGACAACGCGGCGTCGCTCGGCTGCACCCATTGGCTTCAGGGAAACGACGCCACCGAACTCTAAACGATGGGATGACCGTGGCCGCCCGCATGCGTTCGCGGCCGGGACGTGGCGGGCGCACCCAGCCTCGCGCTTTCCACCAGGTGCGCCAGAACCGCGTCATGCAGGGCGAATTCAAACTCGACCCGCACCACCGAGCCATGCACTTCCACGGCTCGCCCGCCGAGTTTTGGCCCACAGTCGAAGCGCAGCGCGAGCCGATCCCCCGCCGTTATCAGGCCATTGCTGCAGCCCACAAGGCACCCTTCCGGCGCGAGGTCGTAAACCAGCCCCGAGATCCCGCGGCCGCGGGTGCGGATTTCGATGGGCAGGTTCACGCTGGCGCCCTCAGGGCCCGGATTCCCAGCGCGGGCGGGGGCTCAAGGCCGGCGTGGCGGGCGATCCGAGCCTGCCGGCGGTAGGTCTGCCACATCCGCTGCTCGCGCTGCCATTGCTCGTAAGCTACGACGTGGGCCAGCGGCGCGGCGAAGAAGAACATCTGCTCGGTCGCGCCGGTCAGCACTACGCCACGGCGCAAGTCGGGTGGCTTGGCGCAAGGTGCGGGGGACGGGCGGAGTTTTGCGTCGAGCATGGCCATCGAACAAGCCCGGCGACTTTGCTCGGTTCCCGGCGGGTGCGAATTTTTAGAGTTTAATTTCAGTTAATTAAAGGCGGAATCGACAAGGCATTCCTAAAGCACGAAGTCCCCGCCATCGAGCGCGCTCATCGTCACCCCCTGCAACACGACGAAGTCGCCGCCGCCAAGGTCGATCGCGCCATCGCCGCCAACCTGGTGGAAGCTCGCCTGCAAGGCGGCGAAGCTGGCGAAGCCGAACGCGTGGAGGTTGATCTTGTCCTGGCCATGCGTGAAGTCGCCGATGACGTCGCCGCCGGTGCCGTGCTCGAACACGAACGTGTCGTTGCCGCCCTGGCCGAACAGCACGTCGTTGCCGGCCTTGCCATCGATGGTGTCGTTGCCGTCGCCGCCCAATAGCCAGTTGGCGCTCGCATTGCCGGTGAGGACGTTGGCCAGCTCGTTGCCGACCCCGAAGGTGGTC
>JANWHA010000054.1 GCA_025450635.1 Croceibacterium sp.
CACCGGCTCGGTCAGGGCGGCGGGTTCTACGACAAGTGGCTCGGCGCCCACCCCGACACGATCCGCTTCGGCCTCGCCTGGGACATGCAGGAAGTGCCCGAACTGCCGGTCGAGCCGCACGACATGCGGCTTTCCGCCGTGATCACTCCGACCCGGCTGTTCGGCCCCTTCTGATGCGGACCGAACCCACCCTGAGGATTCCGCTCGGCATCCTCGCGCTTCTGGCGACGCTCGCCGTTTACGCTGGCGTAATCGTATGGGCCTCGCGATGGATCGGGCGGTTGCCAGTGTGGGCACAAACATTGGTTTATCTGGTGCTTGGGGTCGCCTGGCTGCTGCCATTGAGACGGTTTTTCATCTGGATGGAGACCGGCCGCTGGGGGTAAACGATGTCGATGATATACGCCCCCGTCCTGGCACTCATTCTATTGGCCTCTCCGGCCCCTGCGCCGCTTCCCGGCTGGTTTCCGCATCCAAAGGGCGAGTGCGGTTGGGTCCACGGAAGATTCGCAATCTACAATGGATCAGGCATCTCGCGAATTTGGGTGATTGGAACGACCCATATGCTGAACCTGTATGACAGCGATGAAAGCTATCCTCCCGAATTGGATGCCAGAAAATAGGCCGGACCGGATGATCCTATCAACAAGGCAGTATATGGCGACTTCTATGTGTGCGCTGCCGAGCGTTTTAGGCCCGGCCACATGCAACACATTCATATCCGACGCACGCGAAACCTGGTGGTGGCTGCATTCAGATTTTGAAGCGGTTGATTTCCCCAAGTGGCGCGAGTGACGGGACTTGAACCCGCGACCTCCGGCGTGACAGGCCGGCACTCTAACCAACTGAGCTACACCCGCGTAATCGCGTCGCACCGCTTGGGAGCCGCGCCCCTAAGGCAGCCGCTCCGGGGTGTCAACGGCGGCTAGCGGGTTTCGTATTTCCAGTTGCGGCGCTTGCCTTCGGCGAGCCATTCGACCGACGTGGCGAGGCGTTTGGCGCGCGTTGCGTCCTGCTTGGCCCCCGTTATCCAATCGACATATTCGCGCCGTTGCGAGGGCGGGAATGCCGCGAAGTTCGTCTGGGCCTTGGGGTTGTCGCGCAAGGCGGCTTCGAAGTCCTGCGGCACGACCGCCTCGGACTTTGCCGCCAGCCGCGGCGAGCGTTTGGCAGCCGTGCCTTTGGTGTCGATCCGATCGCGAGCCTCGACGAGCCTGGCGGTCAAGACATCGTCGCCGGGCAGGTCCGCCAGCGACGTCACCTTGCCATAGCTGCCCATGCCGTCGGTACTCTGCCTTTCACCGTGGACCATTACTGCGCAATGCGCCTTGAAGGCGGCCATGCCGGCGATGCTTTTGTCCTTGTAGGTGAAGTGCGGCATGCCCCACTTGATCGCCTCGCCGGCCTCGGGGACGGTCTTGTGGACCAGTTCGCGCACGTGCTCGAGGATCGGCCGGGCGAAATCGGCAGACTTGGCGATGTAGGCGTCGAGACGCGGGTCGCGGGGCATCGCCCGCTCTTAGCACATCAGGCGGCGAGCAAAAGCACCGGCGTTTCGAGCAGCTTCTTTACCGCCTGGACGAACGCGGCCGCGTCGTAGCCATCGACCACGCGGTGGTCGCAGCTGATCGACAGGTTCATCAGCTTGCGCTTCTCGATCCGCTCCCCGCCCATGCCATCGGGCACGAACATCGGCCGCTCGACGATGCGGTTGGGGCCGATGATCGCCACTTCCGGACGGTTGATCACCGGCGTCGAGGCGATGCCGCCGAGCGGGCCGAGCGAGGTGACGGTGAGGGTCGAGCCGGACAACTCATCGGACTTCGCGGCGCCGCTGCGCGCCGCTTCTGCCAGGCGCGCGATCTCGCTCGCGAGCTGCCACAGGTTCTTGCCCTGCGCGTCGCGGATCACCGGGACCATCAGCCCGGCCTCGGTCATCGTCGCGATACCGAGGTGGACTGCGCCCGAACGATGCACGACGTTGGCCTCGTCATCGTAGCGCGCGTTGATCATCGGGAATTCGGGCAGCGCACGGCAAATGGCGGTGATCAGCAGCGGCAGAAGCGTGAGCTTGGGCTTGGCTCCGCGGTTGGCGTTGAGGTCGGCGCGCAGCTTGTCGAGATCGGTGACGTCGCATTCCTCGACGTACGAGAAGTGCGGGATGTTGCGCTTGCTGGCGGCCATGTTCTCGGCGATGCGACGACGCAGGCCGATGACCTTGATGTCCTCGTCGCGCATCCTCTTGCCGGCCGGAGCGTAGCCCTTCGCGCCGCCGTAGGAGAGGAACGCGTCGAGGTCGGAATGGCGGACGCGCCCGCCTTCCGCGGCACGTACATCGGCCAGGTCGATACCGAGCGCCCTGGCGCGCGCGCGGACAGCCGGAGAAGCGAGGACTTTGGCGGATGACTGCCCGTCAACCCCCAAAACCGCCTGTCCTGAGCTTGTCGAAGGACCGCTTTGTTCTTTGGACGCCGCGCGAGAAGAAAAGGACTGTCCTTCGACAGGCTCAGGACGGACGGGTTGAGGGGTTGGCGCTGGTGTTTCGAGCGCCCCCGCCTCCTCAACCGCCTTCTCGACATGCTCCGCCTCGGGCGTTTCCGCATGGATCTCTTCGCGCACGACTTCGGCCTTCGGCGCGCTCGCCTCTTCAGCGGGAACCTCGCCCTCCGTTTCGATCACCACCAGCGGGGACCCAATGGCGACGACATCGCCCGCTTCTCCGGCAACCTGCAGGATGGTGCCTGCCACGGGGCTTTCCATCTCCACCGTCGCCTTGTCGGTCATCATGTCGGCGAGGCGGCCGTCTTCCTCGACCTTGTCGCCTACCTTGACGTGCCAGGCGACGATCTCGGCCTCCGCGATACCTTCGCCGATGTCTGGCAAGTTGAAGACGAACTTCGCCACGCCTCAGGCTCCCAGCAGCTTGTCGATCGCTTCCCCGGTGCGGATCGGCCCGGGGAAATAGGCCCACTCGAGGCTGTGCGGATAGGGCGTGTCGAAGCCGGTGACGCGCTCGACGGGCGCCTCCAGATGGTAGAAGCACCGCTCCTGCACCAGCGCGGCCAGTTCGGCGCCGAAGCCGCTGGTGCGGGTGGCCTCGTGTATCACCAGGCAACGCCCGGTTTTTTCCACAGATTTTTCCACAGCCTCGATGTCCAACGGGACAAGCGTTCTCAAGTCGAGAATCTCGGCGTCGACACCCTTCTCGCGGCACACCGCTTCGGCGACATGCACCATGGTGCCGTAGGCCAGCACCGTCAGCGCTTGCCCTTCGCGCACCACGCGCGCCTTGCCGAGCGGGATCGAGTAGTAGCCCTCGGGCACTTTCGCGTCCGGATGGTCTTTCCAGGGCTTCGTCGGCTTGTCGTAATAGCCGTCGAACGGGCCGTTATAGATCCGCTTGGGTTCGAAGAAGATCACCGGATCGTTGTCCTCGATCGCCGCGATCAGCAGGCCCTTGGCATCGTGCGGAGTGCTCGGCACGACGGTCTTGAGGCCCGAGACATGGGTGAAGATCGCTTCCGGGCTCTGGCTGTGCGTCTGCCCGCCGAAGATGCCGCCGCCGAATGGGCTCCTGACCGTCATCGGGGCGATGAACTCGCCGGCCGAGCGATAGCGCAGCCGCGCCGCCTCGCTGATCAGCTGGTCGAGGCCGGGGTAGATGTAATCGGCGAACTGGATCTCCGGCACTGGCCGCAAGCCATAGGCGCCCATCCCCACCGCCACGCCGATGATCCCGCATTCGCTGATCGGCGTGTCGAACACCCGCGTCTTGCCGTGCTTTTCCTGCAGGTGCGCGGTAGCGCGGAACACGCCGCCGAAATAGCCGACGTCCTCGCCCATCACGATCACGTCCGGGTCGCGCTCGAGCATGATGTCGAGCGCGTCGTTGATCGCCTCGATCATGTTGAGGCTGCGAACCGGCGCCTCCGACAGGCTCACCGGCTCTTCGTCACCGATCACTGAGGCCATTTGATCTGCCTTTCGCGGATCGCCTGGTCGGCTTGTTCCTCGAGGTGCCATGGCAGTTCTTCGAACACGTCTTCGAACATCGTATGGAAGGGATGGTGCATGCCGTGGCCGAGGATGCCGTTCTTCTCGGCCTCCTTGGTCGCCGCCTTGACCTCTTCGGCGAGCGCGAGGTCCATCTCCCGATGTTGCTCGTCCGACCATTCGCCGATGGCGATGAGATGCTGCTTCAGCCGCATGATCGGATCGCCGAGTGGCCACTCCTCTCGCTCCCGTGCCGAGCGGTAGGCGCTCGGGTCATCCGACGTCGAATGGCCTTCGGCGCGGTAAGTGAAGTGCTCGATCAGCGTTGGTCCGTTGTTCGATCGCGCCCGATCGGCCGCCCAGCGCACCGCCGCGTACACCGCGAGCGGATCGTTGCCGTCGACCCGGAGGCCCGCGATGCCGTAGCCAATCGCGCGGGCGGCGAACGTCGTCCGCTCGGAGCCGGCAAAGCCCGAGAAGCTGCTGATCGCCCATTGGTTGTTCACGACATTGAAGATGACAGGCGCGTTGTACACCGCGGCAAACGTCATCCCCGAATGAAAGTCGCCCTCCGCGGTGCTGCCCTCGCCCAGCCAGGTGGCGGCGATGCGGCTGTCGTGGCGGATCGCGCTGGCCATCGCCCAGCCGACGGCTTGAGGAACCTGCGTCGCCAGGTTGCCGCTGATGGTAAAGAAGCTGTGCGCGCGGCTTGAATACATGATCGGCAGCTGTCGCCCTTTCAGCTTGTCGCCGCGGTTCGAGTAGATCTGGTTGATCATCTCGATCAGCGGGTAGCCGCGGGCGATCAAGATGCCCTGCTGGCGGTAGCTCGGGAAGACCATGTCGTCACTGGCGAGAGCATGGACCGCGGCGACGCTGGTCGCCTCCTCGCCGGTGCACTTCATGTAGAAGCTCGTCTTGCCCTGCCGCTGCCCGCGATACATCCGCTCGTCGAACGCGCGCACCAGCGCCATGTCTCGCAGCATTTGACGCAACTCGTCCGGCGCAAGGCGCGGATCCCACGGCCCGTGCGCCCGGTGATCGTCGCCGAGTACCCGAACAAGATCATAGCACAGCGCCGTGGTCTCGATCGGCTGGCAAGCTTCGTCCGGTCTGGCCTGCGCGCCCGCTTCGGACACCGGGATGTTCGAGAAGTCGACGGTGTCACCGGGGCGGAATTGCGGTTCCGGGACGTGCAGCGAGAGCCGCGGTCGGTTGTACCGGCCCCTTTCGCCCTCTCTCGCCATGCTACTCTCCCAGTGCGAAACGATATTCTAAGGTTGCGACATTTTATTACCCATCCAAGCGTCCGTCAACTGGACTCCTCAGACCGCTACCGGAGCCTTCAATGCACCCTGTGGCGCGTAGCCCGTGACCGTGAAATCCTCGAAGCGGTAATCGAAGATGGAGGGCGGATGCCGCGCGATGTGAAGCATCGCGTCGCCGTCGGGTTCCCGTGCCAGCTGTGCCTCGATCAAATCCGCATGGTTGAGATAGAGGTGCGTGTCGCCGCCCATCCACACCAGCTCGTCCGCTTCCAATCCGGCCTGCTGCGCCAGCATCCGGGTCAGCATTGCGGCACCGAACAGGTTGAACGGCAGCCCGAGCGCGACGTCGCAGCTGCGCTGGTACAGCACGCAGCTCAGTCGATTGCCGGCGACGTGGAACTGGTAGCTCTTGTGGCACGGCGGCAGCGCCATCCGGTCGAGCTCGGCGACGTTCCAGCCTTCGATGATGTGGCGACGGCCGCCGGGGTTGGACCGCAGGCTTTCGACGACTTGAGCCACCTGGTTGATGCCCGCGCCCTTCCTGAAGTGTCCGTCGCCGGCAGGTTCGTACGTCGGCCAGTCGACCCATTGCTTGCCGTAGACCGGCCCGAGATCCCCCCAGCGCGCGGCGAACTCGACGTTTTCGACGATCCTCCGCTCGAACTCCTCCTGCGAAATTTCCTCATTGGTTTCCCGGCGGTACTTCGCCAGAGGCCAGTCGCTCCAGATCGTCACGCCCTGCTGCAGCAGCGGGCGGATATTGGTGTCGCCGGTGAGGAACCACAGCATCTCGCGCGCGGCGGCTTTCCAGTAGACCCGCTTGGTGGTCAGCAGCGGCACCTTGTCGCCCGACAAGTCGCAGCGCAGCATTGTCCCGAACAACGCGCGGGTGCCCACGCCGGTTCGATCGAGCCGCTCGTCGCCCTCGGTCCAGATGCGCCGCATCAGATCGAGATATTGCCATTCCCAGTGGCGGGAGTCAGGGGAGTCGCTCGGGCGCGCGGCGCTGGCCATGACCATCCCGCTACCACCGCATTTGCCTGCTTGCCACCCTGTGCCCGCCTGCCTATAGCGCCGCCTCTGCCTCGCCCCCGGCACTGCCGGGCGGTCCGGTCGGGGAGTAGCTCAGCCTGGTAGAGCACTGTCTTCGGGAGGCAGGGGCCGGAGGTTCGAATCCTCTCTCCCCGACCAGTTCTTCGGACAGGAAGATGTCCGGGGGATATCTTCCGCCGAAGAACTCGCAAGCGAAGCGCCGCGGTGACTGGCTGGAGAAAACTGTCCGGGGGGCGGTTTTCCGCCAAAACTCACGAGCGATAGCGAAGGGCCGGATTAAATCCGGGGTCACAAGCGAAGCGCGGGAGGCGGCGACCGCCAACACCCCTGTCGCCAACAAGTTTCCATCGCAACATCCTTGTAATGTTCCGCCCCAGTCGCCATTGGGAGCGCGCGGCAGCCGATCCCTCAAGGGACCCATGAACATCACCCAGCCATTCGTTGATGCGCCCACGTTGGATATTGGCGCCGACAAGCTGCGCGAGGAGTGCGGCGTTTTCGGGGTGATCGGCGCGCACGAAGCCGCCGCCACCTGCGCGCTCGGCTTGCACGCCCTCCAGCACCGCGGACAGGAAGCGGTCGGGATTTGCAGCTTCGACGGCGCCGAATTCTTCGCCCGCCGCGGCCTCGGCCACGTCGCCGACAACTTCTCGACCGGCGAATCGATCGCCGAGCTGCCGGGGACGATGGCCGCCGGACACGTCCGCTATTCGACCACCGGCGGCGCCGGGCTGCGCAACGTCCAGCCGCTGTACGCCGAACTGGCCACCGGCGGCTTCGCCGTCGCTCATAACGGCAATATCTCCAACGCCGGGCACTTGCGCGCCGAGCTCGTGCGCCGCGGAGCGATCTTCCAGTCGACCAGCGACACCGAGGTCATCATCCACCTCGTCGCCACCAGCCGCTATCCCAAGCTGCTCGACAAGATCGTCGACGCGCTGCGCCTGGTCGAAGGCGCCTGGTCGCTGATCCTGATGACGCGGAATGGCATGATCGCCTGCCGCGATCCGCTCGGCATCCGCCCGCTGGTGATGGGCCGCCTCGGCGACGCGGTCGTGTTCGCCAGCGAGACCGTGGCCCTCGACGTGGTCGGCGCGAGCTTCGAACGGCAGATCGACCCGGGCGAGATGGTCGAGGTCGATTTCGACGGCAACATCGTCAGCCACCGCCCGTTCGGCCGGGTGGCCCCGCGCCCGTGCATCTTCGAGCATGTCTATTTCAGCCGCCCGGATTCGATCTTCAACGAACGTTCGGTCTACCAATCGCGCAAGCTGATCGGCGTCGAGCTGGCCAAGGAAGCTCCGGTCGAGGCGGACCTGGTCGTGGCCGTGCCCGACAGCGGCGTCCCGGCAGCGATCGGCTTCTCGCAGGAATCCGGCATCCCGTTCGAACTCGGCATCATCCGCTCGCACTACGTCGGCCGGACCTTCATCCAGCCGTCGGACGGCGCGCGCCATGCTGGGGTCAAGCGCAAGCACAACGCCAACCGGGCGCTCGTCGAAGGACGCAAGATCGTACTGATCGACGATTCGATCGTCCGCGGCACGACCAGCCTCAAGATCGTCCAGATGATGCGCGATGCCGGCGCGGCCGAAGTGCACTTCCGCGTCGCCAGCCCGCCGACCGGCCACGGCTGCTACTACGGCGTCGACACCCCCGAGCGGTCCAAGCTGCTTGCGGGGCGGATGGACGTCGAGGCGATGCGCGAGTTTATCCAGGCCGACAGCCTGGCGTTCGTCTCGATCGACGGGCTGTACCGCGCGGTCGGGTTGGCGGGACGCAATGCGGCCTCGCCCCAATACTGCGACGCCTGCTTCACCGGCGATTACCCGACGTCGCTGACCGACCTTGCCGAACGCCATGACCGCGAGGCGCAGTTCACCCTGCCGGTCGATTCCAGGGTCGCTTGATGGCGGACGGAGCGTTGGCGGGGAAGATCGCGCTGGTGACCGGCTCGAGCCGGGGCATCGGCGCGGCCACGGCCAAGGCGCTGGCGGCGGCCGGTGCGCATGTCGTGCTCACCGCGCGCACGGCGCGGGATCTCGAAGCCATCGAGGAGGAAATCCACCAGGCCGGCGGCAGCGCGACGATCGCGCCGATGGACTTGACCGAAAGCGATTCGATCGCCCGCCTGGCCAACGCGGTGTCCGACCGCTGGGGCAAGCTCGATATCATGGTGATCAACGCCGCCATCCTGCCGAGCCTGACCCCCGTGACGCAGATCGAACAGCAATTCTTCAACCGCGCGCTGACGCTGAACGTGCTCGCCACGCAGGTGCTGCTGGCCAACTTCGAGCCGCTATTGAAGCGCTCCGAGGGTGCGCGGGTGATCGGTGTAACCAGCGGGATCGGCCAGAACCCGCGCGCCTATTGGGGCGCGTACGGGGCGACCAAGGCGGCGTTCGACAACCTGCTCGGCGCCTATGCGCAAGAGGTGCAGAATATCTCCAACACCCGCGTGGCGATCGTCGATCCGGGCTCGACTCGCACGCAGATGCGCGCCCGCGCCTACCCCGGCGAGGACCCCGAAACGGTGAAGCCGCCGGAAGTCGTCGGCGAACGGATCGCGGCGTTAGTACAAGAGGATTTTCCCACCGGTTCACGTATTCGCGTGGAAAATCCCGCTTAACCATTTTTCCTAAGCAACCGGTAAGCACCCCGGCGCACTCTGGCGGGTGCATGGCCCCCAACCGTGCGTTCAACGGTAAGCCGAGAGTGCATATGAGCTTGCAGAATGTCATGGGCCGCTACGAGATCGCGGCACAGGAAGACCGGAGCGCCCCGCGCACCCGCCTTTCGATTCCCGCGCAGCTGCGCCAGTCGGGCGGACGCCCGTTCCAGACCGTCGTCAACGACCTGTCGCTGTCGGGCTTTTCCGCCACATCGGTCAGCCGGCTGCACGTCGGCACCGTGTGCTGGCTGACGCTGCCCGGGCTCGAGGCGCTGCAGGCCGAGGTCATCTGGTGGGAGGACAGCATGTGCGGTTGCGCTTTCTCGCAACTGCTCAGTCCTATCGTCCACGACAACGTCCTCGCTCGCTATCGCGGCGACGGCACCTACAACGGCTGACGTAGCTCCTTCATATTAGAGGTGCGGAACGGCGGCCGCCGTGGCAGGTTTCCTGCCGCGATGGCCCGTCCGCCCGAAACCATTATCCTGCCCTCGCGCGGCTGGCGGATCGATCGGCGGAAGGCGATCGTCGTCTCGGCGCTGTGTTGGGCGGGCTTTGGGCTGATGGTGTGGCTGGTGACGACCGGGCGCACCGGCGGCTTCGATAAGCCCGGCCTGCTTTTCTGGCGCACCGGTGCGGGGCTGGTGCCGAAGGGGCCGAAATTCCTGCTCGAATCGGTCCGCGACCTGACATCGCTCGGCGGCGTCCTGTTGCGCAACCTGATCGCCATCGGCGCGGTCACGGCTCTGCTATTCCTGCGACTCCGGCGAGAGGCGATCCTGCTGGCGCTGACGGTGGCGGGCGCATGGATTGTCGAGGGCGTCATCAAGGGCCTCGTCGGCCGCCCTCGCCCGGAGATCGTGCCGCACCTCACCGAAGCCGGCGGGGCGAGCTTCCCGAGCGGACACGCATTCAATTCTGCCGTGGTCTACATCGCCATCGCCCTCGCCTTCGCCACGCTGAGCGCGCGCCAGTCGGTGCGCCTGACGATCATCGGCGCGGCGATCGTGCTGAGCCTGCTGATTGCCTGGACCCGCGTGTGGCTCGGCGTCCATTTCCCGAGCGACGTCACTGCCGGCTGGCTCGGCGGCGCCGGCTGGGCGTTCCTCGCCGCCGCGCTGCTGCAGCGGCCCGCGGGGAAGGCGGCCGACAGCGCGACCGCCGATAAGCTCGATCCCACCGTTCATTGATCAGCAGCCGGGCGCTCCGGTAGCAAGCGTGACCGACTGGCCGAGCCGGCTCGCGCCTGGGCGCCCGCCAAAGCGCGCGTCCTGATAGTCGATGCGCGTGCTGCACCGCGCCCGGGTGACCGTTGCCATCGGCAAGATCGACCAGCGACGGAAGCGGCCGAGCCCAGGGGTGGCCAGCAGCACACTGTGCGCCAACCGATCGGTCATCCCGTCGGGGATCGGCCCCGAATAATCCGTCAGTGCATTCCACGACGCGAACGGATCGTAATCGCCTCGCCAAATCGCATGATCCTGGCGCCAGATGAGGTTGCGGCGCCAGAACAGCGCCGGTGGGGGCGAGGCGACCATGGTGTCGGGTCGCGCATGCGGAGCGGACTCGACCGGAACCTCCACCGCATGGGCCGTCAGGACGCCGTTCGCGCCGATGTAAAGCAGCAGGGCGGACGCGGCGGTTATCGCGGGTTGGCGCCAATTGCTTCGCGCCTGCCTTTCCCGCCGCCGCGAAAGCCAGATCGCGAATCCCAGCCCGAGCCAGATCCACGGGTCGATGATGAACAGCGTGTCGGCGTGGTACCAGCGGTCGCTGATCGGCGAGAACAGCTGGATGGCGTAGCTCGTCTGCCAATCGAGAAACGGGTGCGTGACGCAGCCGATGTAGCTGAGCAGCACAAGCCAACCGAAATGCATTTCCAGGCCGCTCTTGAACGTGGCCCCTCGTCGCAGCTGCCATCGGTCGAGCAGCCACAATAGCCCCGCGAGCATCGGCGGCAGGATCAGCACCCCGCCGACGAGGCTGTGGGTGAAGCCGCGATGGGTCGCCAGTGGTGCCCACGGCACCCAGCCGAGGAACACGTCGATGTCGGGCGCATTGGCGCCGAGGATAAGCGCCGCGAGGCCCTTGCGCGTCTTGCGCTTGAGCCCGGTCTGCCCAAGCGTCCAACCGACCAGCGAGTGGGTGATGTTGTCCATCAGAGGGCCTCACACGAAGACACGAAGAGGGCGCACTTACCCGATACCTCCGTAATAATCGTTGGCGATGCGCCGCAGGCCCGATTTGAAGGTTTCCTGCCCAAAGTTCATGAGAAGCCCGAGCGGCAGGTCCATCAACCTGAGATAGGTTAACAGTTGTTTGCCGTGCACCGGAGCGTTACGCTCGGCCGACTTCAACTCGATGACGAGGCGATCCTCGACCAGGAGGTCAATTCGGAGGGCGTTGTCAACAACAACACCTTTGTATCTGATCGGAACCTGCACTTGTCGCTGACAAGAAAGGCCCGCTTCACGGAGGCTTTCCGCCAAAAGAATCTCGTAAACGGTTTCAAGCAAACCCGGTCCGGTATCCCGATGCAAACGATAGCCGCGATCGACCGCGACCTTGGCTATTTGCTCCAGTTCCACAGGCACGACCCCCTTCGTGTCTTCGTGCCTTCGTGTGAGCCAAAAATCAAACCGGATCGCCCGCCGTGCCGCCTACGGTCCACGTCTGACCCTTGCCGAGAAGCTTGGCGAGGTTGGCTTCCTTGCCCTCGCTGGCCTTGGCCTTCTCGGCGATGACGGCGCTTTCGAAGGTCGGGCGGGGATCGTCGTAGAGGACGCCGAGGGCCATCGGGAAGGCGCCGAAGGGCAGCTCGACGAGCATGTGCGCGATCGAGCGGTTCTTGACGTTGTGGACGATCACCCCGGCGGCCTGCCAGTCGCCGTCGACGACATCGACCACCCCCAGCTGGAGCGCGTCGCGGTCGAGGCAGATGCCCTTGGTGCCGTTGGCGAACAGCATCGGCTGCCCGTTCTCTAGCCACAACTGATGCGCCTCCGCGCCCTTCGGGGCGGCGAAGCCGTCGAACACGTCCTTGTTGTAGACGATGCAGTTCTGGAAGATCTCGATGAACGCCGCGCCCTGATGGGCGTGCGCCGCCTTGAGCACCTCGGGCAGGTTCTTCGACACGTCGAACCCCCGGGCGACGAACCGCGCGCCGCTGCCCAGCGCGAAGGCGCACGGCTGCGCCGGCCGGTCGAACGAGCCGAGCGGGGTGGAAGGACTCTTGGTGCCGAGCCGGCTGGTCGGTGAGAACTGGCCCTTGGTGAGGCCATAAATCTCGTTGTTGAACAGCATGATCTGCACGTTCACGTTGCGCCGCAGCACGTGCATCAGGTGATTGCCACCGATCGACAGCCCGTCGCCGTCGCCGGTGACCAGCCACACGTCGAGGTCCGGGTTGGCGAGCTTGATGCCGGTCGCGAACGCCGGCGCGCGGCCGTGGATCGTGTGGAAGCCGTAGCTCTCGACGTAGTATGGGAAGCGGCTCGAGCAGCCGATGCCGCTGACGAACACCGTGTTCCTCGGGTCTGCGCCGAGCTGCGGCAGCGTGCGCTGCACCGCCTTGAGGATCGCGTAGTCCCCGCAGCCGGGGCACCAGCGGACTTCCTGGTCGGTTTCCCAGTCCTTCACCGTGGTCTGGATGGGGGTCATGTCATTCATAAAATATCCTGTGCGTTCGGAACCGAACGCCCTCGATCGAACAGAACTTTCGAAGTCCCTCCAATCACATAACCGAGAAATAGAGCAAGAAAGACTGCGTCGCGGAGCGCACGACCGGAAAGGTCAGGTCTAATCGCTCGAATCAGCAGAGCACCCATTATGACAAGGGGAGGGAGGAACAAGGCTATCCAAATGATCTTGTCGCGCCGAGAAATTGGCGAGTTCGCAGATGTGTTGGTTTTGGAATCAAAGAGCGGGTCAATTTTCAGGTCGAGCCCGAAGCTCAGAATGCCGATGGCTAGCGCTAATGAGATCGTCAGAATGCTTGAGTGCGCCAATCGCTGAATAGCCCAACACGCGCCCAGTCCTGCCAGAAACATGGAAAACGTTAAGGCCATCCCGCGGGTTCGCCGGCGCACGCCATGCCAGTATGGCTCCGGCGTTACGGCTGACGGTCGCGTGGCGCTCACTGGTTCACCGCCCCGTTATCGGGTCCTTCACCCGGCATTGCCGCATCATCGCCGTGAAACGGGGCGTCGGGCATGGTGCCGTCGTCGTAGCCGGATTGCGGCTCGGGCAGCTGGGTCTTGTCGGCCGGAACCTCGCCGCCTTCGTTGCCCTCGACACCATCGAAGTACTTACCGATCGCTTCCATGATCTCGGCAATCTGGAAGGGCTGGCCGCTGGTCTTGGTCAGGCTGTCCGCCGGAACCAGGAACTGGTCGCGCAGCACGGTCTTGAACTGGCCGCCGTTCATCTCGGGTACGAGCACGCGGTCGAAGCCCTTGAGCAATGCGCCGAGGTTCTTCGGCAGCGGCCAGATGTGGCGCACGTGGATGTGGCTGACCTTGCGGCCCTGCTCGCGCCAGCGGCGCACCGCCTGGCGGATCGGGCCGTAAGTGCTGCCCCAGCCGACCACCGCCAGCTCACCGCTGTCGTCGCCGAGCGCGACCGTCTGGTCGGGCACTTCGACGCCGAGCACCTTGTCGCGGCGGGCGTCGGTCATCGCCTGGTGGTTGCTGGGCGAATAGTCGATGTTGCCGGTCTCGATGTGCTTCTCGATCCCGCCGACGCGGTGCATCAGGCCGGGCGTGCCGGGCTTGATCCACGGCCGCGCGCCCTTCGCGTCGCGCTTGTAGATCAGCAGCTCTTCGTTCCCCTCGGAATCCCGGGCGTTCTTCCCTTCGAGGAATTTCGCAGGAAACGGCTCGAAGCTCTTGGGATCGGGCACTTTCCACGGCTCGGCGGCGTTGGCGATGTAGCCGTCGGTGAGCAGGATCACCGGGGTCATGTACTGGGTGGCGATGCGGCAGGCCTCGATGGCGACTTCGAATGCATCGCTCGGGCTGCTGGCGGCGATGACCGGCAACGGCGCATCGCCGTTGCGGCCGTAGACCGCCTGGTAGAGGTCGCTCTGCTCGGTCTTGGTCGGCAGGCCGGTCGAAGGGCCGCCGCGCTGCGAGTTGACGATCACCAGCGGCAGCTCGACCATGATCGCCAGCCCCATCGCCTCGGTCTTGAGCGCAATGCCCGGACCGGATGACGAAGTGACGCCGAGCTGCCCGGCATAGGACGCGCCGATCGCGGCGCAGATCGCGGCGATCTCGTCTTCGGCCTGGAACGTGGTGACGCCGAATTCCTTCATCCGCGCGAGGTGGTGCAGGATCGCGCTGGCGGGCGTAATCGGATAGCCGCCGAAGAACATCGGCAGCTCGGCCAGCTGCGCGCCGGCGACGAGGCCGAGCGAGACCGCCTCGGCCCCCGTGACGGTGCGATACAGCCCCGGCTCGTGCTTGACCGGCGCGATGTGGACCTGCTGAATACCGCCGAGCTCCGCCGTCTCGCCATAGGCGTGCCCGGCGTTGAGCGCAGCGATGTTGGCGCCGGCGATCTCGGGCTGGTTCTTGAACTTGGCGTTGAGCCAGTCGATCAACGGTTGGCGGTCGCGGTCGAACATCCACAGCGCCAGGCCCAGCGTCCACATGTTCTTCGAACGGAGCGCGTCCTTGTTGCCGAGGCCGAACGGCTTGACCGCCTCAATCGTCAGCGCGCTGATGTCGAACGCCAGCACTTGCCACCTGGCGAGGCTGCCGTCCTCGAGCGGGTTGGCGTCGTACTTCGCCTTGTCGAGGTTGCGCTTGGTGAACTCGCCGCTGTCGGCGATGATCAGGCCGCCGGGCTTGAGCGCGTCGACGTTGGTCTTCAGCGCCGCCGGGTTCATCGCCACCAGCACGTCGGGCGCGTCGCCGGCGGTGTTGATCTGGCGGCTGCCGAAGTTGATCTGGAACGCGCTGACGCCGAACAGCGTGCCTTGCGGGGCGCGGATCTCGGCCGGGAAGTCGGGAAAGGTCGCCAGGTCGTTGCCGGTCAGCGCGGTCGACAGGGTGAACTGCCCGCCGGTCAGCTGCATGCCGTCGCCGCTGTCGCCGGCGAAGCGGACGACGACGTGTTCGGGGTTTTGGGTGTCGGCGGCTCGTTCGGCCGTCTGGGTTGCCATGGGCAGGTCCTGAACGCGCCCGTTACGGCGCCCTTCTCCAATATGGCTGCGGGACCTAGGTTCCACTCCCCGCGCCCGCAATCAAGTTTTTCTGTCGTGCCACTAAATTGCCGAGTGGAAAACGCCCGGGCTCCTGCCTAGGGTCCGCTGCCCACAGTTAAGGAGCCTTGAATGAACGACGCCGGCCATTTCGTGCGCGATGACGTGCGCGGTTTTCTCGATGTCCTCGCCTCGATGGATCGGCCCGAACTCGCTGACCAGCCGATCGAGGAGGCGCGCGCCGGCATGGTGGCGATGGCTCCGGCGATCGACCTGCCGCCGCTCGACCTGCCGGTAATTCGCGACCTGACTTGTCCCGGGCCCGCAGGCGACATTCCGCTGCGGCTCTACGATACGCGCGACGGCCGCGACGCGGCGTGCCCGCTGATGCTGTTTTTCCACGGCGGCGGTTTTGTGATCGGCGACCTCGATTCCCACCACGCGCTGTGTACCGAGCTCGCCGCCGGGATGGACCTGCCGGTGCTCGCGGTCGACTATCGCCTCGCGCCCGAAAACCCGTTCCCCGCCGCACCCGACGATTGCGAGGCCGCGGCGCGGTGGGCGGCGAAGAGTCCGCACGAACTCGGCACCAAGGTCAGCGGGCTGATCCCGATCGGCGACAGCGCCGGCGGCAACCTGACGATCGTCACCACCCAGTCGCTCGCCGAGAAGGAGGCGATGGTGCCGGTGGTGATGCAGGTACCGCTTTATCCGCTGGCCGATCCCCTCAACCCGCATCAATCGTACCGCGATTTCGGCGAGGGCTTCTTTCTCTCGGTCGGGGCGATCGAATTCTTCGACCAGGCCTATCGCGCCGATCCGGCGGACCGGCGGACCTACCCGATCCTCGGCCGCCACGAAGGCACGCCGCCGACGGTGCTGATGACCGCCGGGCTCGACCCGCTGCGCGATTCCGGGCGCAACTACGCGGCGCACCTGATCCAGGCGGGAACCGACGTAACCTATCTCGAAATGCGCGGGTCGATCCACGGCTGGGTCAACATGCGCAAGGCCATCCCGAGCACCAAGAAGGACCTCGAGGATGTCATCGCGGCGATGAAGCTGATGCTGGGGCGCCACGGATGAACGAACGCGACGGGGCGCAATACCGGCCGTGCGTCGGGGTGATGCTGGTCAATGCCGAGGGCAAGGCGTTCGTCGGCCGGCGGATCGACAACCGCGAAGGCGATTTCTGGCAGATGCCGCAAGGCGGGATCGACCCGGGCGAGAATCCGGACAAGGCGCTGCTCCGCGAGCTGCGCGAGGAAACTGGGGCGACGGCCGAGCATATCGAGGTAGTGAGCAAGCTTCCTCACGAATTGTTCTACGACCTGCCGGACGACCTCAAGGGCAAGCTGTGGGGCGGCCGCTACCTCGGCCAGCGGCAGACCTGGTACCTCGCCCGTTTCACCGGGACCGATGCCGATATCGACCTCGACGCCCACGATCCGCCGGAATTCTGCGAGTGGAAGTGGGTCGCGCCGGCGCTGCTGCCCGAGCTGATCGTGCCCTTCAAGCGCGAGGTTTACGCGGCGATCGTCGCCGGCTTCGCTCCGCTGATCTAATTCTGCGTCACCGTCGGGTCAGGGCTGACGGCATCGGCGGTCAGCACCGGTTGCCTCGGCGGCCCGGCCTCGATCGCGGCGGCGAGCTGGCGGGTCTCCGCGCAAGTTCCGCCGCACAGCGATTGCAGCTGCGCGAGATTGCGCTTGGCCTTCTCGACCGCGCCTTTCTCGAGCATCGCCTCGCCCTCGCCGGAGATCGCGGCAAGGTTCTTCGGATCGCGCTGCAAGGCCAGCCGGTAATAGTGGATCGCCTGGCCCTGCAGCCCCTCATGCCGTGCTGCCTCGCCCAGATCGACATAGACCGCGGTATAACCCGGATCGACCACCAGCGCCGCTTCGAAGCTGTCGATCGCGCCCTGCACGTCGCCCGTCGCCAGCCGGCTCTTGCCTTGCGCGACGAGCGAGAGCGCCCGCGGGTCCGGCTGCCGCTCGGCGGTCACGCCGACGCTGGCCGTGACCGCCACGGCAAGCGAGAGAGCCAGGGCTGGGGCGATGTAACGCATGAGCGACTCCTTGAGCGCGGGCGCGCGGGCTTGTCCGGGGCCTGCCATTCGCACGGAAGCTATCACGGCTTTTCCAGGCGTGCGATGAAAAATCCGTCCGTGCCGTCGTGGAACGGCGTCAGGCGGATTCCGGTTCCGCGCGGGGTTCCGAGCGGCAGCGCCGGAGGATCGGCGCGCCAGCCCGGGTGCGCGGCGAGGAAGTCGGCGATGCCATCGGGCCCTTCGGCGTCGAGCAGCGAGCAGACGACATAGACCAGGCGCCCGCCGGGGCGCACCAGTTCGCCGGCGATGCCCAGCAATCGGCTCTGGAAGCCGACAAACCTTACACCCTCCGCGGCAGTCAGCCGCCAGCGTGCTTCGGGATTCCGGCGCCAGGTGCCGGTGCCGGAGCAGGGCGCGTCGACCAGCACCGCATCGGCCTTGCCTCGCCACGCGTCGAGCGCCTCCAGCTCGCGGCCGGGGTCGAGAAGGATCGTCTGCGCGATCAACGCCCCCACGCGCGCGGCCCGCGGTGCGAGGCGCGACAGGCGGGCACGGTCGGTGTCGGCGGCGATCAGCGTGCCGGCGATTTGCATCGCCGCGGCGAGCGCCAAGGTCGTCCCTCCCGCCCCGGCGCAGAGGTCGAGCACGGGTTCGCCCGGCCGCGCGGCGACCGCCTCGCAGGCCAGCTGACTGCCCGCGTCCTGCACCTCGATCAGCCCCTCGGCGTAGGCGGGCCACTGCTCGACCGCGGGTCCGGCTGCCGCTCGGCGGTCACGCCGACGCTGGCCGTGACCGCCACGGCAAGCGAGAGAGCCAGGGCTGGGGCGATGTAACGCATGAGC
>JANWHA010000055.1 GCA_025450635.1 Croceibacterium sp.
ATGGCTCCAATCGTTCCGCCAGATAGCCGGTGACGACGACAAACCGGTACGCGCCGCCGGCTGTCGCGCGGCGGATGACATGCTCGATCAGGGGCACGCCGCCGACCGGCGTGAGCGGCTTGGAGTCGGAAACCCCGCGCAGCCGGGTCCCGAGCCCGGCCGCCAGGATCACGCAATTCATTCGGCGGCCAGCGCCTCGTCGGCGATGAATTCCTCGACCAGCTGGGCGGCGATATCGTCGCTGAACTGCTGCGGCGGATGCTTGCAGAAGAAGGCCGACGGGCCGATCAACGCGCCGCCGATACCGCGCTCCAGCGCGACCTTGCAGCAGCGAATCGCGTCAAGGACCACCGCGGCGGAGTTCGGGCTGTCTTCCACCGACAGGCGCAGCTCGAGGTTCATCGGCACGCCGCCGAACAGCTGGCCTTCGAGTCGCAGGAAGCACAGCTTGTTGTCGTTGAGCCACGGAATGTAGTCCGAGGGGCCGACGTGGATCTCGTCATCGGCGAGGCGCTGCTGCATCACCGACTGCACCGCCTCGGTCTTCGATTCCTTCTTCGACATCAGCCGGCTGCGGTCGAGCATGTTGAGGAAGTCGGTGTTGCCGCCGGTGTTGAGCTGGTAGGTGTGGCTGACCGCCACGCCGCGCTGGCGGAACAGGTTCGACAGCACGCGATGGACGATCGTCGCGCCAAGCTGCGCCTTGATGTCATCGCCCACGATCGGAATGCGCTTGTCCTGAAAGCGCCGCTCCCACGCCGGATCGCTGGCGATGAACACGGGGATGCAGTTGACCACCCCGACGCCCGCTTCCAGCGCGCATTCCATATAGAACTTGCTGGCCTCCTCGGAACCGACCGGGAGGTAGTTGAGCAGCACGTCGGCGCGTGATTCCTTCAGCGCCGCAATGATCTCCGCGGCGGTCGCTTCAGGCGCGTCGGCCCGGATGAAGCCGCGCTCGCCCCGCCCGTCGAGCATGTGATCGGCCATCCCGTCGAGCACACGGCCCATCCGCACCGAGACCCCGGTTTTGGGAATCGACGATTCGAACACCGCTGTGCAGTTGGGCGCAGCGAATATCGCGTCCGCAAGGTCGAGGCCGACCTTGCGCGTGTCGGTGTCGTACGCCAGCACGAACTCGATGTCGGCGGGCCCATAGCCACCGACGAGATCGTGGATCAGGCCGGCGGTGCTGCGGGCGGGATCGGCATAGTAATAGACCCCTTGCACGAGCGAGCTCGCGCAATTGCCGATGCCGATCAACGCAACCCGAATTTTAGCCATAAACACGCTCCTGCCGACTTCATTTCGTCACAGATGCTACAAAGGGCAACGAAGTCAAGCAACACGCGGCGAATGACCACGCTTTGAGTGGCTGCAATCCGCTCTCGCGGCTTGACTAGCGGGGTGCTTCGTTGGATCAGCAACCCGATGAAATACGGGACGGTTCGAACGAGGGCGGTGGTGGGATTCGCCACCGCGCGAGAAGCGCAGCGCCCGGTTGCCGGCGTTCCGGTCGCAGCGCGCATCTTGCGCGAATTGGCCCGCGCCGGGTTCACCGACGCGTGGATCGAGGTGTCGGACGGGTTGCCGATCGATGCCCCGGCTCTGGCCGAGATTCGCCGCCTCGCTGCCGCGATGACGGTGCATCTTCAAGCGCCGCCGGAAGACTTGCCGGTCGTCCGCTTCCCGGCCGATCGTCTGATTGCCGCCGAAGCTATCCCCGATTTTCTTGCCGGCGTGCCCTACCCTTTCACCCGCCTCGACACGCCCGGAGCGACCGCCGAGATCCTGCGCGGAACGGGAAAGTCCGGTGATGGACTCGTGTCGCGCTGGATCAATCGGCCCATTTCGCGTCAGCTGTCGGCGATCTTGCTGCAGGTGCCGGGCATAAGGCCGATTCACGCCACCATCGGGACGGCGCTGATCGCCGCGGCGATGTCGATCGCGCTCGTCTTTGGCGGGCGATACGGACTGTTGGTCGGCGCGCTGCTGTTCCAAACCGCATCCATTTTCGATGGCGTCGACGGTGAAATCGCCCGCGCGACCTTCCGCACTTCGCGCACGGGCGCGGCGGTTGATTCGGCCATTGATGCGGCGACCAATTTCGCCGCCATGCTCGGTATGGCGATCAACCTAGCGTTGCGCGGGCGGCCCGAGGCCTTGGCCCTGGCTACCTGGGGCCTCGCGCTGCTGCTGCTGGGCTGGGCCATGATCGGCTTGCGCTCGCTGCGTGAAACCGGATCCGTCAGCTTCGACGGTGTCAAGCACCGCTATCGCGGCCGCTTTTCGGGGCCGGTGGCCGCACGGCTGATGGCGCTGGCCACGCTGGGCACCAGCCGGGACTTCTGCGCACTGGTGTACCTGTTGTTGGTTGTGGGCCGAATTCCGATCGCCGGGCTTTACCTGTTCGCCGTCGTAACACCGGTGTGGATCTTGTTCGTCATTGCCGCGCTGTGGCCTTCGCGCGATGACGAGCGTGCAGCGTCCGAAGGCGCGGCGTGACGACCAGCTCGGCACCGGCGATTCCCGCGCAGCCCAGCATCCGGCGCTCGTCAGGGCGCGTGCCCGAGCTCGAGGATCCCCTCAACCATTACGTCTATCACCCGCTCGCTTTCCGGCTGGCCAGGCTGTTGCAGCCGACAGGCACATCGCCCAACGCGGTGTCCGCGGCGAGCGGCGGCCTGGTCTGCATGGCCGCGATTCTCTACACCTGCGTTGCCTGGCCCTTCGGGGCCCTGGCCGGGTTTGCCTGCCATCTGACGTGGCACGTGGCCGACGGCGCGGACGGCGACCTCGCCCGCCTGACCGGCAAGGCCAGCCCGATCGGCGAGTTCGTTGACGGCGCCGCCGATTATCTCGGTCACGTTGTCCTCTACGTGCTGCTGGCGGCGATGCTGGACGACACATTCATCGGCCTCTGGGCGTGGCCGCTCGCCAGCCTCGCAGGCGCCTCGCGAATCGTCCAGTCGAATCACACCGAGACTCAACGCCGTGAGTTTCTCTGGCGAGTCTACGGCATCCCGTGGCTGCGAACGCAGCAGACCGCCGGAGGACAGGCGTTCGCCGGACGGGGTTGGCTCAGCCGAACCTCGGCCCGAATCGTGCGCGGATACCTCGTGCTGGGCGAATCGATGGCGCCTTATTCCGCGCCGCTCGACAGGCTGATCGAAGCTGCCTCCGGCGATGCGGACAGGCTGGCGGACATGCGCCGGCGCATACGCCAGGCATCGCGCGGGTCGCTGCTGTTCCAGAAAGGGCTCGGGGCCAATCCCCGGACAATCCTGCTTGGCTGCAGCATGATCGCCGGGACGGCGCTGTGGTATTTCCTGATCGAAAGCCTTGTCTTGAACATAGTGCTGGCGGTTTCGGTCGCCTATCACAACACTGTCGAACGGCGGCTTTACGCGGCGCTATCGGAGCGTTGACAGCGCGCGAGGCCGTCGGTCTAATTCCTCGCAAATCACTGGAAAGGTCTCGCGCTCGATGTGGCTACTCGACAAGTTTCTGAAAAGGGTCATTCGGCGCGGGCGCCTGGTCGTCACGGATTATGACGGCAAGGTCTATACTTATGGCCCTGCGGGCGGAGGCGAGATCCGCACGCGCCTGACCCACCGCAAGGCGGCGGCGCACATTGCGCGCTATCCGCAAGTCGGCGCGGGCGAGGCTTACATGTGGGGCTGGCTGGAGATCGAGCCGCCGCACGACATTCGCGACCTGGTGCTGTTCGCAAGCGAAGAGGCGCATGCCGACGGGGCCGACGAGTTCAGGCCGAAGAGCAAGCTTGGTCATTTTGTGGACTGGGCGGCGGCGAAGGCCGACAGCGTCAACTTGCGGGCAAAGGCGCGCAAGAACGCCGAACACAGCTACAACCTGACGCGGCGTCTTTACGAGCTGTTCCTCGACGAAGATCGCCAGTACACCATGGCCTATTACCGGGACACCGCGAACAGCCTGGAGAAGGCCCAGCTGGACAAGAAGGCGCATGTCGCCGCCAAGATGTACCTCAAGCCCGGCATGACGGTGCTCGACATCGGCTGCGGCTGGGGCGGCTTCGCCCTTTACCTGCACAAGCACTACGGTTGCGAGGTGCTCGGCGTGGCGCTCGCGCCGGACCAGATCGAGTTCTGCAAGGAGCGCGCGGAGGCCGAGGGCGTCGCGGACAAGGTCAAGTTCGAATTGATGGACTACCGCGACATCCAGGGGAGCTTCGACCGGATCAGCGCGGTCGGCCTGCTCGAGCACGTCGGCACGCGACATTACCCCGAGTTCTTCGAGCACACGAACCGGCTGCTCAAGCCGCAAGGGGTCATGTTCACCCACTGCTGCGGGCGGACGTCCCCTCCCGGTTTCACCGACAAGTGGACCCGCAAGTACATTTTCCCCGGGGGCTACATCCCCGCGCTGTCAGAGATCGTCATCGAGGCCGAGAAGGCCGGCTGGCAAGTGATGGATGTCGAGGCGATGCGCTACCATTACTGCTACACGCTGGCCGAGTGGTACGACCGCACGGTTATGCACCGTGAGCAGATCGTCGATCTCTACGACGAGCGGTTTTATCGCATGTGGCAATTCTATCTGGCCGGCGCGGAGCAGAGCTTCCGCCACAACAAGATGGTCAACTGGCACCTGGTTTACGTGAAGGACCGCGCGGCGATCCCGATGACCCGCGACTTCATGTTCGAAGAAAGCGCTCGGCTGCGAGACAGCGAGGAGCCGCCGGTGTGGCACCTCGCCCAAGCGGCCGAGTAGCTCGCGATCAGGTTCGGGTGTAAAGAAACGCGGTGATGTCGCGGGCTTCCGCGGTCGTCATCGGCAAGTCAGGCATCGCGTTGCCCGGAATGATGCTCTGCGGCGTCGAGATCCACGACTGCAGGTTGGCGGGGTTGTTGGCCAGCTTGCCGCCGATGATCGTCCGTTCGGCGATACCCGTCAGCGGCGGGCCGACCAGGCCGGTCGCCTGGCGCACGCCGTCGATCGCGTGGCAGCCGCCGCAGCCCTTGGCGATGAACAGCATCCGCCCGCGGTCGGGATTGCCGCCCGTCAGCACCTCGGCGCGGTGGCGAATATCGAGCTGGGCAAAGCGGTGGTTGGCGTAGATCGCCCCACAAACCGCGACGATGACGAGCGCGGCAAGGGTCGCGACGATGTTATTCCGCAGCCACGACATCGCGCCCCTCCTTCCGGGTAAGCCAGCGGCCGAGGAACCACAGGGCGGCGCAGAGGTGGAACAGCCCGCCGGGAATCCACATGATCAGGCCGGCGAGCTGCTGGTCCTCGGCGGGGCTAAGGCCGAACGGAGTCATCCCCATCGCGGCGTAGGCCGAGTACCAGGGGCTGGCGGAAAGCGCCATCAGCGCGCCCAGCGCGCCGCCGATCATGGAGGTGGCGAACAGGCACACGGCGGCGAGGGTTTCGGTGGTGCGGTTCAACATCGACCACCAGAACAGCAGCGCGCCGAACACGAAGCAGAGATGCTGAACGACGTGCCAGCCTTCGTGGTCGAGCGCGAGGTCGAACGGCCCGGGCATATGCCACGCCCAGATGATGACGGCCTGGATCGCGGTGGCGGTGATCGGTTCGCACAAGCGTCGCCAGAAGGGCAGGCGCGCAGCCGAACCGAACAACTGCCTGAGCGGCCGCGGCAAGCCCCACAGCAATGCCGGTCCGGGCCGGGCCGCGACAAGCAGCAGCGCGGCCGGCAGCATCAACAGCTCGTGCTCGATCATGTGGAAGGTGAAGCTCCGTTCGCCCGCTTCGTGCAACGGCGAGACCAGGGCGCCTGCGAGGACCAGCCAGCCGGCCGCGTAAAGCCACGCGCCCCGCACAAGGGCCCCGCGCCCGCGCCCGGCGCGGGCCAGCAGGCGGCCGATGCCGATGGCATAGAGCACCGCCGTCAGCAGCAAGGGCACGGTCACCGAGGCGTCCAGCGTCCAGCCAATGCCGTCTCCATGACCGCCATGAGCGGCCGCCGGGGCCGCCCAAAGGAGCGCGATCAGCGGCGCGAGATGCCTCATGCGAGGCACTCCGGCAAGATGAAGCCGGCGATGATCGGCAGCACGATCGCCAGCGCCAGCAGCAGGGCAAAGAGGGAACCGAGCAACGCGAGAAAGCGGCGGGCCCTCGTTTCCCGGTCGCTGCGCCACAGCCGGAACGAGGCGAACCCGCAAGCCGCCGTGACCAGCAGGCAAATGACGCCGACGATGGTCGTCCACAGGGCGCCTCGGCCGCAGGCGTAGAAGATGCCGTCTCCGCCGATCTGGTGGTCGAGCGCCCACGCTGCCCCGGCCCCGGTCAACCCGGCCCACGGCCACAGCTCCATCAGGGCGTTCGCGCGCCTCATGCCAGCCTCGGCAGCCAGTAGATCAGGAAATAGATCGGCAGCCAGGCAAGCCAGACGAAGCGCCAGTAGAGCGAGTTCTCGCTGACGTCGATGAACCGGCGGGCTTCGATGCCGTGCCTCGTATGCATCAGGCCGCCGAGCACCACGGTGTCGCCCCAATCGGTGAGGATGTGCGTCGTGTGGAGCACGAGCAGCGCCCAGACGATCGAGCCGTAGGCGTTGTCGTACCACAGCACGTTGAGGCTGTTGAACTCGAAGCCGCGGATGACCAGCAGCACCAGGCCGATGCCGACCATCACCAGCATCAGCTTGCGGACCTCGCGCAAGCGTCCCTGCTCGGCGGCGCGCTTGATGACGGTGTTGGGCAGCTCGCTCAGCAGGATGACCAGGGTGAACAGCGTGCCCGCGATCAAGTTCGGCGGCCGGAACGGCGGCGGTGGCCAGCTGTGTTCCTGGCTCATCAGGTAGAAATAGGCGGCGATGGTGAGCGCGAAGAAGCCACCTTCGATCAGCATGAAGCCGATGATGCCCCACCACGTCAGGCTGCGGTGACCGAACCCGTGCGTCGGCAGGTGCGCGAGATCGCCGGTGAAGCGTGGCGCGGGCGTCATCAGTCGATCTCCGGCTCGGGCGGCACGTCGGGGTTTTTCGGCCAGAACCAGATCGTCAGCGCGATCGCGCTCGGCACCAGGCCGAAGACCAGCGCCCAGGGGGTGAAGATCGACCACACGAACGTCACGCCGATGGCGATGGCCGAGAGCAGCGGCCAGATCGTCGGCTTCGGGCTCGGCTCGCGGACGCTGGGGATCGCGTCGATGATGGTGACGGACAGCAGCTCGCGATCATCGACCCTGAGGCCGGTCGTCACTGGCAGGCCTTCGCCTTCGTCCCACAGCGGCGTGCGCGAGGCGACGGCCGGCAAGTGCGGGAAGTTGTAAACCGGCGGCGGGGATGTGGTGGCCCATTCGAGGCCGGCGGCTTCCCACGGATTCGCACCGGCGACCCGCCCGGCTCGGAAGGAAAGGATGATGTTGATCACGAACAGCAGCACCCCGAACGCCAGGATCGCGGCGCCGATCGAGGAGATCATGTTGAGCGTCCCCCAACCCATGCCCGCGGGGTAAGTGTACACGCGCCGCGGCATGCCCATCATTCCGGTGATGTGCATCGGGAAGAACGTGAGATGGAAACCGACGAAGGTGACGGCAAAGCTCAGCTTGCCGAGCGCCTCTGACATCATACGACCGGTCGCTTTCGGGAACCAGTAGGTGACGGCTCCGAGCAGCGGGAACACGGCGCCGCCGATCAGCACGTAATGGAAGTGGGCGACGACGAAGTACGTATCGTGCAGCTGGAGATCGAGTGGAACGCTCGCCAGCATCACCCCGGTTAGCCCACCGATGACGAAGGTGACGATGAACCCGATCACCCACAGCATCGGCACCCGGAATTGCGGCCGGCCGAGCCAGATGGTGGCGATCCAGCAGAAGATCTGCACCCCGGTGGGGATCGACACCGTCAGGCTCGCGGCGGTGTAAAAGGCGAAGCCGAGGCGCGGCAGGCCGGTCGCGAACATGTGGTGGACCCACAGGCCGAAGGCGAGCAGCCCGGTGGCGCAAAGCGAAACGACCACCGCCGGATAAGCGAACACAGGCCTGCGGCTGAACGTCGCCACAAGCTCGCTGATGAAGCCGGTCGCGGGCAGGAAGATGATGTACACCTCCGGGTGCCCGAAGAACCAGAAGAGGTGCTGCCATAACAGGGCATCGCCGCCCTCGTAGGGATTGAAGAAATGCGTGCCGACGAGGCGGTCGCTCAGCAGCATGCCCGAATCGAGCGCGACCGCCGGCAGCGCGAAGATGATCATCAGCGCGACCACCAGCATCGACCAGGCGAAGATCGGCATTTTCGCCAGCGTCATGCCCGGCGCGCGCTGCTTGAGAATCGTCGTGGCCATCACGACCGCCGCGGCGAGGCCCGACACCTCGGTGAAAGTGATCATCTGCGCCCAGATGTCGACGCGCTTGCCGGGAGCGTACTCGGGCCCCGACAGCGGCGTGTAGGAGAACCACCCCGCGTCGGGGCCCGTGTTGAGGACGAACGCGACCCACAGCATCGTTCCACCGAACAGGTACATCCAGTACGAGAACGCGTTCAGCCGCGCGAACGTCATGTTGCGCGTGCCGAGCATCAGCGGGATGACGTAGATCGCCATCGCCTCCATCACCGGCACGGCGAACAGGAACATCATCGTCGTGCCGTGCATCGTGAAGATCTGGTTGTAGCGGTCGGCCGTGATCAGCCCGCTTTCCGGACGGGCCAGTTGCGCGCGCATCACCAGCCCGAGCACCCCCGCCAGCGCGAGGAACACGAAGGCGGTGACGATGTAGCGCTTGCCGATCTCCTTGTGATCGGTCGTGCTCAGCCAACCGATCAAGCCGGGCTGGCGGCGCCATGCGGCGGTGAGCCGCCTGTCCAGTTCCACGCCCGTCAGCTCGGGGCCGTCACGGGCGAGGTCGGGGTCGAGCTCGGTCATTTGAGCGACTCCAGGTAGGATACGACGGCGTTGAGCTGGTCCGGCTCGAGGCCGATCACCGGCATCTTGTTGCCCGGCTTGGCGCTTTGCGGATCGGCGACCCACGCGGCGAGATGGCCCGAGTTCATCGGATAAGTGCCGGCGCCGAGTGACAGGCGGCTGGCGAGATGGGTCAGGTCGGGCGCCACCTGGCCGGTCGCCGGGGTGCCGGCGATGTTGTGGCACGTCGAGCACTCTCGTGTGGTCACGTAAGCATAACCGGCCTTCTGCAGCGGGGTGACCGGCGCCCGGGCCGGCAGCAGGCCCTGGGCCCACCATTTCTCGAAATCGGCCAGCGGCTCGACGGTGACGTCGAACGCCATGTGCGCGTGCTCCAGGCCGCAGTATTCGGCGCATTGGCTGCGGTAGAGGCCGACCTTCTCCGGGGTGATGACGATGTCGTTGGTGCGCCCCGGAATCAGGTCCTGCTTGCCGGAGATGTTGGGAATCCAGAACGAATGGATCACATCGGCGGACTTGAGGATCACTCGCACGGGCATGCCCGCGGGCAAGTGCAGCTGGTTCGAAGTCCTCAGCGTCTGCGACGGGTCGGCGCTCGTATAGCGCACGTCCCACCACCACTGGTGGCCGGTGATCTCGACGGTCAGCCCTGTGAACGGCGCGCGATTCATGTTGCGGTCGACCAGCCAGCTGGCGATCGACAGCCCGGCCAGCGTAACGCTGATCACGCCGACCCACACCAGCAGGCCGGTCCGGGTCGCAGGCTCCCCGCCCTCGCGCCGCCGCAGGATCGCCCAGACCAGGCCGATGAGGACGAGAGCGTAGAACACCAGCGTCACGATCAGGAACACGAGCCACAGGTTGGCGAACATCGAACCGTCGCGACCGGCTGCGCCGAGCATGACCTGGCGGCCGTGACAGCCGGAGAGCGCGAGGCACGCCAGAAGGGGGCGAAGCTTCCTCATTCCACGCTCGCCTCGTCCTGTTTCGGCGTCACTGCGCGCGGCGGATGCGGGTCGCGCAGGGTCGAGGGCTCGCCGACGCTGAGTCCTTCCGTGCGGCCGCTGCGGATCGACTGGGGCACGTGCTGCGAGAGCGAGCGAACATAGGCGGCGAGCTGCCACATCTCCGCCTGCGTCAGCTTGCCGGAGAACGAGGGCATGCCGTTCGGCCGGCCGTTGGCGATGGTCTGCACAATGTCCGCCATCGAGCTGCCGTAGCGCCACTTCGTATCGCTCAGCGCCGGCCCCATGCCGCCGCCACCGTTGGAGTGGCAGCCGCTGCAGTTCATCCACTGAAACAATTGCTGGCCCTGGCTGACCTCGAAGGCGTTCTTGTAATAATCGACGGCGCGCGGATCGGGGCGAGCCGGGTTCATCGCCGCCGACAGCAGCGGCCCCGTCTCAGGCAGCGGGTGCCCGCGCGGATCGCGCGCCTGCTCGTCGCAACCGGCGAGGAGCACGAGGGCAAGCAGGCTAGCGCGGCAGGGCGAAGACATAGAGCCTTCCTCCGCGGCCGGTATATTTGGCGAGATCCGGCACCGCATTGAAGATGCCGAGCCCGGCGGTCGGATCGCGCGGGTCGAAGCCGCCGGAGACGAGCCCGCCGACCCAGCCGCCGACGCCGCTGTAGATGGCGATGTATTGCCGCCCGTCGGGCCCGCGATAGCTGATCGGCTGGCCGACGATCCCGCTCTCGGTGCGGTACTTCCACAGCAGCTTGCCCGAGCGCGCGTCGACCGCCTTGAACCAGCCGTCGAGCGTCCCGTAGAACACCACGTCGCCGGCGGTGGCGAGCGCTCCGCTCCACAGCGGCAGGTTCTCCCTGATTTGCCAGGCCGGCTTGCGCCGCACCGGGTCCCACGCGGTCATCTCGCCGCGATAGCCGCCGGGGCCCGCGTACATCTTCGATTCCACTCCGAGAAACGGCGTGCCCGAGATGTAGTTCGCCCCGGTGTAGACGTGATCCATGCACAGATTGAGGTGCGGCACGTAAAGCAGGCCGGTGCGCGGGCTGAACGCCGACGGGTTCCAATCCTTGCCCCCCGGCGCCGCCGGACAGATGCCGCGCGTTACGCGGCCGGATTGCGGGACCTCCGCGGGGTTGTGCTGAATACGCCCCGTCTTCAGATCGACGCCGGTGTAAGCGGTCATGCTGGCATAAGGATCGGCCGAGAGGACCTGGCCGGTCACGCGATCGATGACGTACATGAAACCTGTTCGGCCGGGCTGGACGAGGACCTTCCGCATGGTCCCGTTCACCGGCATGTCGAGCAGGATCATCTCGTTGATCGCGTCGTGGTCATAAAGATCGTGCGGAGCCGTCTGGTAGAACCAGCGCGCCTGCCCGGTGTCGATGTCGCGGGCGAAGATGCCGGCCGTCCATTTGTCGTCTCCCGGCCGATCCTCCGCGTCCCACGGTCCCGGGTTGCTGGTGCCGTAGTAGATCATGTGCAGTTCGGGATCGTAGCTGATCCAGCCCCAGATCGTGCCGCCGCCCTGCTTCCAGGCCTCGCCGGGCCAGCTCTTGACGCCGAGGTCCTTGCCCTGGTCCGAGGGATAGTAGGGGTGGAAGTTCGGCCCGATCAGGACGTCCTTGTCCGGTCCGGTCGAATAGGCCTTCCAGACGACCTTGCCGCTGCCTTCGTCGAGCGCCTTCAGCGAGCCGCGCACGCCCAACTCGCCGCCGGAATCGCCGACCAGCACTTTGCCGGCCGCGACCAGCGGCGCCATCGTCACGGTCTCGCCCTTGGAGATATCCGCAACCGGCGTGCGCCAGACCTGCGCGCCGGAATTGGCGTCCAACGCGATCACTTGGCCATCGAGCGTGACCATGAACAGCCGCCCGTTGTCGTAGCTCATGCCGCGGTCGACCACGTCGCAGCAGGCGATTCCCTGCGACTTCGGATTGGGATGCGGGTTGAAGCTCCACTTCACCGGCCGGTCGGGCTTGGTCAGATCGAGCGCGTAGACGACGTTCGGGTACGGCGTGACCAGGTACATCGTCGATCCGACCACCAGCGGCGCGGCCTCGTGCCCCTTGAGATAGCCGGTGTCGAAGGTGAACGCCGGCTTCAGTTGGCCGACGTTCTGGGTGTTGATGTCGGCGAGGTCGCTGAACCGGGTGCTCGCGTAGTCGCCGGCGGGGATGTACCACTGGCCGGCAGGATGCGCCCCCGCGCCGGCGGCGGTCTTGGCCAGTGCAGGCTGCTCGTAGGGAGTCCGGGCCGCTTCAGCGGCGCGCTCACCGGTGCCTCGGATAATCAAAAAGGCAACGAGAGCCGCAACGACCAAGCCGACTGCCACAAGCAGGACGAGCTTCGGCCAGCGTTGCGCCATTCACCCCTCTGTTTCTGCCTGAAGCTTCCGGTTGGAAGCACGCGTGCAACGTCTTTGAGTCAAAGAGGTTCCGGCAGGGCAAACCTATGTAAAGATTTGCGTGTTGGAAGCCGGGCGCTCGCGAAGGGGCGACAATCCGGCGTGGCTGAATCCCACGCGCCCGCGATCAAGGCCAACAATGAAGATCTATATTCACTAGCGCGATAATTAACATTGAAACGCGCGTGAATTTGGGGCAGCTTGAACGAAAGCGCGGACAGGCGCGGCAAGGGAAGCATGGGAGAGGGACGATGAAAGCTAAGGCTCTGTGGTTGAGCGCGTCGACGCTCGCTTTCGTTTGGACCGGTGCGGCGGCGGCGCAGGATGGGCCACCCGCTAACGCCCCGGCGCAGGCTGATACCGCCAAGAAAGGCGGTGCCCCCTCGGCTGACAATAACGCCATCATTGTCACCGCCGAGCGGCGCAATGAGAACCTGATGACGACTGCCGCCTCGGCTTCCGTGATCAGCGGCGACACGCTTGCCAAAAAGGGCGTCGGCAATGTCGATGCGCTGCAGTTCGCCGCTCCCAGCATCGTGGTCAACAACTTCGGCCAGGGCAACGACTTCAACGTCCGGGGCATCGGCAAGGCCGAGCACAACACCCAGACCACCACCGGCGTCATTACCTATCGCGACGGCGTCCCGACCTTCCCTGGCTACATTCAGGGCGAACCTTACTACGACATCAACAACATCCAGGTGCTGCGCGGGCCACAGGGCACGATCGTCGGCCAGAACGCGACCGGCGGCGCGGTGTTCGTCAACACCAACGACCCGGTGATCGGCGGCGGGTTCGACGGCTATGCCCAGGCCAATTACGGCAACTACAACGATCTCGGCGGGCAGCTGGCCCTCAACCTGCCGGTGAGCGACACCTTCGCGATGCGGGTTGCAGGCTATGGCGAGCGGCGCGACGGGTTCTATCACATCACCGGTCCGGGAGGCGCGCATTACACGGGCCACAACAACGACCTGCGGATGTATGCCGGACGGCTCAGCTTGTTGTGGAAGCCGAGCAACAATTTCTCGATCCTGTCGAAGACGGATATCGGCGATCTCAATTACGGCGCCTATCCCGCCTCGCCCTACTGGGAGTCCTTCAAGACCCTGCCTAGCGGGGCGGCGAACCCGCAATATCACGACCTGTTCCACATTTCCGCCAACGCGCCGATGTCGGCGCGGGACAAGTTCGTCCGCTCGATCCTGAAGCTCGAGTACACGACCGATGGCGGCGTCAGGTTCCGCTCGATCAGCTCGTACCAGAAGGGGACCACCGAGTACGGCACCGACCTTGACGGCACCTCGTCCGATTTCACCAATCCGCTTAGCGGCCTGCCGATGGCCAACCAGTCGTTCTACGACATCGTTCACGAGCGCCAGGTCACGCAGGAATTCAATATCATTTCGCCGGACAAGCAGCGCTTCACCTGGCTGCTCGGCGCCTTCGGATTGTGGAATAAGTACACGTTTCCGGCGCCTTACGACAATTTCGACATCAACCTGTGCTATCCGTACACCGCGGCGGTCGTACCGGCGTGCCATTACCAGCTGAAAGGCGTGAACCCCGAACGGTCGCTCGCCGCGTTCGGCCAGCTCGGCTTCAGCTTAACCGACGCCTTGAAGCTCGAGGTCGGCGGCCGCTATACCGAAAGCCGCTCGACCAACCACGTCGACGTCATGCAGTACGGGCTCTACATCCGCGACGACCAGGCGATCAAATCGGACAATTTCTCGTACAAGGTGTCGCTCGGCTGGCAGGCCAGCCCCGGCCAGTATCTCTACGCTTTCGTCGCGACCGGCTTCCGCCCGGGCGGCCTCAACGTGCCGGTCGGCCTCGGCAACCCGGCTCCGTTCAAGCCCGAGAAGGTCACCTCGTTCGAGGCGGGCTGGAAGGGGAACTTCGCCGGCGGCCACGTCCGCACGACGATCGACGGCTTCTACAACGACTACAAGGGCTTCCAGGTCATCATCGGCTATCCGACGTTCCCGACCTTCGGCATCGAGCTGAACGTGCCGGGGACGACCAGGATTTACGGCGTCGAGGCCGAAGCGCAGCTGCACTTGGGCGCCCTTTCGCTCGATGGCGGGATCAACGTGCTGCACAGCGACCTCGGCCACTTCTTCGCCAGCGATCCCCGTGTCCCAAGCTTCATCCCGTGCGATCCGAACACCGGCCCGGTGAGCGCCACCTGCATCGATCTCAAGGGGCGGGATCAGACTTACGCGCCGAACTTCACCTTCAACATCGGTGCGGAGTACGCGATCGCGCTGGGCGCGAACGACACGGTCACGCCGCGGGTGAATTACGGCCACATCGGCGCGCAATGGGCGACGCTGTTCGAAAACCCCTCGCTGGGCGACCGGCTCCAGCAGCGCGACGTGCTCAACGCGCAGCTCGAGTGGCAGCACGGCAGCTGGGCGCTGACCGCTTACGCCACCAACCTGACCAACCAGCACTACGCCGGCGCGCTCAACAGCGGGCTTTATTTCGCCGGGGCGCCACGCCAATACGGGGTCAAGGTGCTCAAGACTTTCTGATCCGGACCTGAGGCCGGCCTCGCCTCTTGCGGCCGGCCGGCCCGTCCTTGTTTCACTCCCGCTGGGGTCAATGCAAACTTACCGCCTTACCGTCGACAAGTTCCTCGACCACGCGGCCGCGTGGTCCGCCGAGGGCATCGTTCAGGCGTTGCCCGGCGGCGGAAGGCTTCGCGTCACTTACGCCGACGTCCGCGCGCGCGCCAACCGCATGTCCGGCGCCCTGGTTGCCGTGGGGCTCGAGCCCGGCGAGCGCATCGGCACCCTCGCCTGGAACACCCGGCACCATTTCGAGATCTATTACGCGACGATGGGCCTGGGCCTGGTCTGTCACACGCTCAACCCGCGTCTCACGCGGGCCCAGCTCGCGAGGATGGTCCGCGAAGCCGAAGACGTCGCGCTTGCGGTCGCCCCCGACCTGGTGCCGCTGGCGCTGGAGCTCGCGCCCTTATGCCCGGGCCTGCGTCACATCATCGTCCTCGACGAGCCGACGCCGGCCAGCGCACCCGAAGGCGTGCAGGTGTGGGATTATGAGGAGCTCCTCGCCGCCAAAGGCGCCCCTGTCCAATGGGGCGGCTTCGACGAGGATACGCCCGCTGGCCTGTGCTACACGTCGGGCACCACGGGCGAGCCGAAAGGGGTGCTTTACACCCATCGCTCGAACTATCTTCACACGCTCCGCACGCTCCAGGCCGATGCCTTCGCCATCACCGCCCGCGACGTCGTGTTGCTGGCTGTGCCGATGTTCCATGCCAACGGCTGGGGATTGCCGTTCTCGGTGCCGGCGGCGGGCGCGCGCCTGGTCCTTCCCGGCCGCGACCTGGACGGCGAAAGCCTCGCCCGGTTGATGCGCGAAGAAAAGGTCACCGTGGCGGTCGGCGTGCCCACGGTATGGATCGGCGTGCTCGACTGGCTCGGCCACGAGGGCGGCGAGTTGCCCGCGCTCGATCGCTTGCTCGTGGGGGGTTCGACTTGTCCGGAGGCGTTGGTCCGCCGCGTCGAAGACCGGCTCGGAGCGCGCGTGCAGACCAGCTGGGGGATGACCGAGCTCTCGCCGCTCGGCACTATCGCTCCGCCCGCCGACACCAGCGATAAGCCAGGCCGCTCGGGGCGTCCTCCGGTAGGCCTCGAAATCAAGCTGACGGACGATCAAGGCGTCGCCCTGGCCGAGCAGCGGGGGAATGTCGGTCGGCTGCGTGTCAAGGGCGCCTCGGTCATCGAAAGCTATTTCAAGAGCGACGAAGACGTTCTCGACGCAGAGGGCTATTTCGACACCGGCGACCTGGCGATGATCGACGATGACGGCAACCTCGCGATTTGCGGGCGCTCGAAAGATCTGATCAAGTCAGGCGGCGAGTGGATCAATCCCGCGGAGATTGAGGCGATTGTCGGCGGCCTCCCCACGGTCAGCGCCGTGGCCGTCATCGCCCGCAGCGACAAGAAATGGGGCGAACGGCCGGTCCTCGTCATACAGCGGAGCGCGGGAGCTAAAACGAGCCACGCGGCCCTGCTCGACAGCTTGCGCGGACAGGTCGCCGACTGGTGGTTGCCGACGGAGATCGTCGAGGTCGATCGAATGCCCCTCGCCCCAACCGGCAAGATCGACAAGACACGGCTGCGCGAACAACTGGAATCCGGAGCCATAACGGCCGCAACGATCGAAACCTAGCTGGCGGCAAGGGTTTACCGGCAATCGGCCTTGTCCGGCAGCACGGGGGCCGCCAGGCCGGTGTTCCAGTTCCACGCCAGATTGCCCGCGGCCCTGCGACGGCACATCACTTCTTCGAACAAGCGATACATCCCGGGATAGAGGTTCGCTTCCGCGCGCGGCGTTTCACCGAAATGCATGTAATCGCCCGTGCCGTCGTAGCGCGGCCAGGCGGGCGCGTTCGAGGCCGCGGGCACGCCGCTCCTGGTGAAACTGGTCCAGTAATCACCGAGGGCATCGGACATCGAGACCTCGGCGGGGGTGTCTGGCACTTTGGGCCACTGCGGCCCCGTTGCGCCGAATGTGCCGAACACGAACGGCAGCTCGCTGGCATGGAAGGCATGAAGTCCGGCGCTGTCCATGGCCGGATAGCCGTGGTCCCACAGGTAGAGATAAGCGGGTTGGCCGATTGCCTCCTGCTTTCGGACCAACCGCTCGGCGGTCCAGCCATAGAGGCCGTCGCGCGTAGCGGCGTAGATGCTCTGCTGCATGTCGCTGGCCGGATAAAGCCTCAGGAACTCCCCCGCGAGGTCCCGATAGAGCGCGCGGATTTTGTCCTCATAGGCTTTGGCGCTCTCCGGCACCGGCGGCGCGAGCACCGTCAGGGAGCGAATTTCGCCTTGATTGAATCCGGCCAGCAGGGGCACCGGCGCCTGCTGGCCCCGATCGAAGACGTTGACGAGCTGATCGGGCAGGATTTTTCCATCGACCGCGCCCCACGGCCCGAAGCCCGCCGCGACCGCCGCGTCGGTGAGCTTCTCCGGGTCCATCGCCCGCAAGGCGGCGAGGTTGGGCGCCTTGAGCTTCTCGGCCAATGCGACGCCCGACTGCTCGGCCGAGGGGGCGCCGTAAGCGGCCTTTTTCAGTTCGGGCGTCGAGATCATGTAGGCGCTTTCCGCAATCGCCTTTTGGAACAGCCCGCGCGCGGGCGGCGAGGCCATCAGATACATGACGCTGAGCGCGCCGGCGGATTCTCCCGCAATCGTGACATTGTGTGCGTCGCCACCGAAGGCATGGATGTTGTCACGCACCCATTCGAGGCCACGGATCTGGTCGAGCAGGCCGTAATTGCCCGAGATCCCACCCTGCACCGCGCTCAGCTCGGGATGGGCGAGCCAGCCGAGGACGCCGATCCGGTAATTGATCGAAACCACCACCACGCCGCGCTCGGCCAGCTTGCGCCCGTCATACATGGGCTCACGGCTCGACCCGGTGGTCAGCGCGCCGCCGTAGATCCAGAAGAAAACCGGCGCGTTCTTGGCGTTCTTCGGCGCCCAGATGTTGAGCGTCAGGCAGTCCTCGCTCATCGGAAGCGGCGCGGCCGGTGCATAAATGCCCGACAGCTGAGGCTTGGGCTGAAAGCACGCCGGGCCGAACTTGGACGCTTCGCGCACACCGTCCCAGCGCGGCAGCGGTTCGGGCGCTCGCCAGCGCAGCGGGCCGACCGGCGGCTTGGCGAAGGGTATGCCGCGATACACGCGCAAGCCATCTTCCAGCGTGCCGCGCACCCGCCCTGCCGGCGCATCGACGACCGGGCTCGGTGAGGCGGTCTGGACGTTGGTCATGGCTGAGCTCCGCGGCATGGGGGAACAGGAACCGAGCACGAGAGCCGCGGCAGCGACGAAAACGCGAACAACGCGCGGTCCGGTCATCCGACATTCCCCCGCTGCGCATCCTCGCGCCGCAGGCGAGCGGCCAACGACAGGAAGATGGCGATCGCGATCAGGTAGAACGGTGCGAGTGTGTACAGCGCTATCTGGAGCGAATTGTGGTAGCCGTGTGCGAGAAAATAATCGCTCGCGGCCCCGACATAGGTCGGGCCCAGGCCAAGGCCGATGAAGTTCATCACCAGCAGCAGCAGCGCCCCCGCGAGCACCCGCTCGTTTGGCCGGACTTCTTCCTGCACCAGGGCGACCGAGGCCGAGAGGTAGAAGTAATTGAAGAACATCACCGCGGTGAGAAGCACCAGCGCCAGAGGCCAGCCCGGTGACCACACGAAGGCGATATAGAGCGGCAGCGAAATGGTTAGCGAGACCGCCGGCGCCATCGCGTAGGGCACCCGCGATACCCGGGTCATGCGGTCGATCACCCGGCCCGAGACCAGCATGCCCGCGCTCATCCCAACGCCGACGACGAGGGCATACCAGAGCGCCACATCCTCGAGCGTCATGCCCTTCTCGCGCATCAGGAACAACACGGTGAAATTGCCGAGCCCATAGGTGACGAACTGGGTGGCCCCGCTGCCGAGCGAGGCGCGCATCAGCACCGGCTGGGTGAAGAACATCTTGAGCGTGCCCCAGAAGGGCGCTTTTTCGGAAGCCGCCGGATCGCGATGCGTGTCGGTCGCCCCGCGTTCGGGCTCGCGCATGATGACCCGCACCGCGATCGCGGTGATCAGGCCAATCGCGCCGATCGCGATGAACGCGTCGCGCCAATTGAACGCGGCGGCGATCGATGCCCCGAAGGCGATGCCGATCGCGGCGCCGAGCGGCGGGCCGAGATTATAGATGCCGAGCGCGGTGCCGCGATAGGCAGGCGGAAAGGTGTCGGTGATCAGCGCGTAGGAGGGCGGCACCCCGCCCGCCTCGCCGAAGCCGACCGCCATGCGGGCCAGCACCAGTTGCGGATAGGTCTGCGCCAGGCCACAAGCCGTCGTGGCGGCGCTCCAGATCGCGCACGCAATCGAGAGGATCGTGACGCGGTTGGTTCGGTCCGCGAGCCAGCCGATAGGCAACGCGATGAACCCGTAAAAGAACGCGAAATAGAGCCCGCCGATCAGCCCGAGCTGGCCATCGGTGATGTGCAGGGTGTCCTGGATCGGCTTGGCCAGGATCGACAGCAATTGGCGGTCGAGGAAGTTGACGACATAGACGAAGCACAGCAGCGCGAGCACACCCCAGGCGCGCCGGGCAGGGCGATTCGCGACCATCGCGCCGGGCGCAAAGGCCGCGCCGCTCGCCATGGTCAGGAGCGGCACCGGCAGCGTGCGCCGCCACATTGTCGGGCGTCGGTCACTTGGCCTCCCCTCGGCAAGTTGTGATTGTCGTTACCCGGCATCATGGAGCCAACCGGGCGAAACTGTCAACACACACTATCGTGTGCGTGAATGAAATAGCCCGGGGCGCTCCTCCCCGTCTTGACGCTCGGCGTGCGAGGCCCGAAAGACGACGGGTGACCGTGAAAGCGAGACGCCAGACACCGACGAGAAAATCCGAGCAGCGCGCCGAAACGATGGAGCGCATTCTCGACGCGGCCGAGGTCCTGTTCGCGCAGCACGGCCTCTACGGCGTCACCCTGAAGGAAGTCGCCGCGCAGGTCGGCGTGCACCACACGCTCCTCAACTATTATTTCGAGGACAAGAAGACGCTGTTTGACGCGGTCTTCGCGCGGCGCGCGGTGGTGACGAGCGAGCGCCGGATGCGGGTGCTCGACGAATACGACGCATCGACCAAGACTCCGACCATCGAAGGGGCTCTGCGGGCATTCCTCGACACCGATCTCGATCTCTATATCGAGGGCGGCGAAGGGTGGAAGAACTACGCCCAGCTGACCGCGCAGGTCGCCAACACCCCGGAATGGGGCGCCCAATTGATGGACGAGCATTTCGACCCGGTCGTGCTCCGCCTGATCGGCCTGCTCAAGCGAGCGCTCCCCGATTGCGCCGAAGAAGACATCTTCTGGGGCTACCACTTCGTCAGCGGCGCGCTGCTGCTCACCCTTGCCCGGACGGGCCGCATCGACAAGCTTTCCGGCGGAATCTGCAAATCGGAAGACTTTGCCGCGGTCAAGGAACGCATGGCTTCGTTCATGGCCGCCGGCTTCCTGTCGATTTGCAAACCGCCTGGCGCCGGCTGATTTTAGTTCCACGGTCGCAAGAGGGCCCCCTTGACCTGCCGGTGAATTTTTGTTCACTCCCGTTCGAGTGAATATAGATTTCCCGGATATGCGTTCATCTCTCAGGAGACCGATGCCGCGATGACGACGCGCCGAAACGTGTTGGCCGGTCTTGCCGCGAGCACGACGATGTCGGCGCGCGCCAGGGCGGTCACCTCCCGGCGCTCGCTGCCGCGCAACCTTCTGTGGGGCGCGGCGATCTCCGCCCATCAGAGCGAGGGCAACAACGTCAATTCCGACAGCTGGCTGCTCGCCTCTTCTCAAGCAACTCTTGTAACCGGGGATTTTCGCCATGAGCGAACGAATTGATTTAACGGGAAAAGTCGCGCTAGTCACCGGCGCCGGTGGCGGCCTTGGGCGCGCGCATGCGTTGCTTCTGGCGAGCCGCGGCGCGCGGGTGGTGGTCAACGACCTCGGCGGCGATGTCTCCGGCGCGGGCCGTTCCTCGGCAGCCGCCGAAAGCGTCGCCCGGGAGATCCAGGCCGCGGGCGGCGAGGCCATCGTCAGCGGCGCGTCGGTGACCGACCCCGCGGAAGTCGCCGCCATGGTCGCTCAGGTCGTAGATCGGTGGGGCGCGGTCGATATCCTAGTCAACAACGCGGGCATCCTTCGCGACAAGACCTTCGCCAAGATGCCGCTCGAGGACTTTCGTCTCGTCGTCGAGGTCCATCTCATGGGCGCCGTCAATTGCACCAAGGCGGTGTGGGGCCTGATGCGCGAGCGCGGCTATGGCCGGATCGTATTCACCACGTCCTCGTCCGGGCTCTACGGTAATTTCGGCCAGTCCAACTACGGCGCCGCCAAGATGGCGCTTGTCGGCCTGATGCAGACGCTGGCCCTCGAAGGCGCCAAGGCGAACATCCGGGTCAACTGCCTCGCCCCGACCGCCGGCACCCGTATGCTCGAAGGCCTGATGCCGGCCGACGTGCTGGCCGCACTGGCGCCGGAAGCCGTCAGCCCGGCCATCCTCGCGCTCGTGGCCGAAGACGCGCCTACGCGAACGATTCTGTGCGCCGGAGCGGGCAGCTTCGAACAGGCCCACATCACTCTCACCCACGGTATCCACCTCGGCCGCGGGAAGGACACGGCCGAACGCCTGCTCGGCGCGCTGGACGAGGTGGCCGCGCGCGAGGGAGAGATAATTCCCGCCAGCGGAGCCGAACAGGGCCAGCTCGAACTCGCCAAGGCCGGCCTCCCGCTCGACGCAGAAGCGGTCCGATGAGCGAGCGGCAAGCGGTCATCGTCTCGACGGCGCGGACGCCGATCGGGCGCGCGTATCGCGGTTCGTTCAACGCCACCCCCGCACCCACGCTGGCCGCCCACGCCATCCGCGCCGCCGTCGCGCGGGCGCAAGTCGCTCCGGCGGAGATCGAGGACGTGATAATGGGCGCATCGCTGCAACAAGGACACCAGGCCACGATCGGACGCACCTCGGCCTTGCGGGCGGGGCTGCCGGTGTCCGTGCCCGGCCAGTCGGTCGATCGCCAGTGCGCGTCCGGCCTGATGTCGGTCGCCATGGCCGCAAAGCAGATCATCGTTGACGGCATGGCGGTGTGCGTCGCCGGCGGTGTCGAGTCGATCTCGCTCGTGCAAACCGAAGCGCTCCGGATCGACCCCGATCCGGAACTCGTGGCGATGGTGCCGGCGATGTATATGCCGATGCTTGAGACGGCCGAGGTCGTGGCCAGGCGCTACGGGATCAGCCGCGAGCGGATGGATGCCTACAGCGCGGAATCGCAGCGGCGCACCGCCGCGGCGCAAGCAGCCGGGGCTTTCGACCAGGAAATCGTGCCGGTCAGCGCCCGGATGGCGGTGGTCGACAAGGCCACCGGCGCGGTCGAATACCGCGACGTCACGCTTGTCCGCGACGAGGGCAATCGACCGGATACGACGTTGGAAGGGCTCGCCGGGCTCCGGCCGGTCATGGGGCCGGATGGCTTCATCACCGCCGGCAACGCGAGCCAGCTTTCCGACGGCGCATCGGCCTGCGTTGTCATGGAGCGCGGTCTTGCCCGGGAGCGCGGCCTCACGCCGCTCGGGCGCTATCTCGGCGTCGCGGTCGCCGGCACCGAGCCCGACGAAATGGGCATCGGACCGGTCTTCGCCGTGCCCAAGCTGCTGCGCCAGCACGGGCTGGAGATGGACGATATCTGCCTGTGGGAGCTCAACGAGGCCTTCGCGGTGCAAGTCGTTTTTTGCGCCGACACGCTCGGCATTCCTTACGACAGGCTCAACGTGAACGGCGGGGCGATCGCCATCGGTCATCCTTACGGGATGTCGGGCTCGCGGATGGTCGGGCACGCGCTGATCGAAGGAAGGCGGCGTGGGGTGAAGTACGTCGTGATCACCATGTGCGTCGGCGGCGGCATGGGTGCGGCCGGCTTGTTCGAGGTGCTGTGAGCGCCCCGACGGCCATTTCTCGAAGGCCGGCTAGATCGGCTGCGCCAGCAGGGTGTTCATCTCCGCGCCCGCCTTCGCGTTGTCGACCAACGGGCCTTTGCCGAGCTGGCCGCGGCAGATTTCGAGCGACTTCTCGACCACGTAGCGGCAGCGCTCGAACCTGCGCCGGTAATACGCGGTGAAGGCGGCTTCCCGATCGTCATGGCGAGCCAGCTCTTCGGCAAACACCACCGCATCCTCGATCGCCATGCCGCCGCCTTGCCCGAGGTGGGGGGTCGTGGCGTGGACCGCGTCGCCGATCAGGCCGATGCGGCCCTTGTGCCAGGGCCCTTGGAGGAAGATCGCTTCGAGCGGGCGATAGACCACGCGTGCGTCGTCGGTGATCTGCTCGGCGATTGCCCGGATCGCCGGTGCGCATCCGGCCAGCTTCGTGCGCATGCGCGCGGCCAATCCTTCGAGCGGGTAGTCGGGATTGTCGGGCTCGGGCGTCGTCGCGTAGATATAAATTTCTGCCCGGCTCATCGGCACCAAGCCGACACCGGTCGGTCCGTTATAGACATGCAGCGCGTCGAAGCCGGAAGGACGCGGCAGGTTGTAGCGCCACACCGCCTGCCCGACGAACTGGGGCGTCGGCGCATCGGGAAACAGCAGGCGGCGCGTCTGCGAGTAGATTCCGTCGGCGCCGACCACCAGGTCGAAGGGGCCCTGGCTGTCATCGGAAAACCGCGCGTGAACCATCGCGCCGTCTTGCTCCAGCGAAGCCGACGTCGTGCTGCGGCGAATTTCGGCTCCGGCAGCGGTCGCCGAGTTGCTCAGCACTTCCAGCAAGACGCGCCGCGGAATGCCCATGGCCGCCGGAAAGCCCTCGATCAACGAACGCGAGGGGGTCCGCGCGACAAGCGAGCCGTCCGGAGCGTAGATCTCAACCGTATCGTAGGCAAAGCCCGCATCGAGGTAATCCCGTGCCAGGCCCAGGGTGGCGAGCGCGCGCACCACGTTTGCTTGCTGGCTGATGCCGACCCCTTCCACGCCGCTGCCGTCGCTGCGTTCGATCACGGTGACCTTGAAGCCCTTCTGCGCGAGCGCGGTCGCGACTGTGAGGCCGCCGATGCCTCCGCCGATGACGAGGATGTGCTTGCCGGTCATGCGGGCTGGGCTTGCCCGACTGGGGCGCCGGGCGCGCGGCGGAAGGCGGCGAACAGGAAGACGCTCGCCAGCAGCGGCGAGCCGATCATGGCCGACAAAGCATAGCGCAAACCCTCCGCGCCGAGTTGCGGCGCCAGGGAATCGCTGAGGGCGCCGACGATGAACGGTCCGAGCGCGCCCCCGATGAGGCCCGATGCGGCGAGCATGACGGTGGAGACCAGCGCCCGGTCGCCGGCGCCCGCGCGCCCGACGGCATAGTTGATGCAGGGCACGAAAGCGCAGCTGAGGAGGAAGTTCATCCCCGCGGCGCAGATCATTGTCGCGAGTAGCGTCGGTGCGAAGATGAAGCCTGCCATCAACGGTGCCGCCAGCGGCAGCGCGACCAACGGCAGGCGCAGCATGGCCGACATGGAACCGTGCTTCCGCACCAGCCAGTCGGCAATCGCGCCCGACACCAGCGTGCCCACGAGCCCGCCGATCCCTACCGCCGGGCCGATGACGATGCCGACTTCGCGCAACGGCACGCCGTGCGAGCGTTGCAGAAAGGCCGGTCCCCAGGCGCCGAGCACCGCGCCCATCATGGCCGAGATGCCGAACCCGAGCGCCAGCGGCACGAAGCCGGGAATGGTCATCACCCGCCGCAGGCCGGCGGCCAGCCCGGCGAGCCAGCGCCCGGCATCCTCGGTCGGATCGGGCGGCTCCTCGCGCGCCGGCTCGCGCACCGTCAGCACGACAATCACTGCGAGCACGACACCGGCAAGGCCGCAGACGATGAACATCGGCCGCCAACCGAGCGCCGCGGCGACCACGCCGGCGAGAATCGTTCCGCCCACGATGCCGATGAAGCTGCTCGACTGGAACACCCCGATAACCGTGCCGCGCACCTGAGGCCGGAACAGGTCGGGGATCAGCGACATCACGGCAGGGAACGCCGTCGCCTCTCCCGCGCCGACCGCCAGGCGCGCCGCCGCCAGTTCCGGGAAATTACGGGCGAGACTGGTGGCGACCGTCGCGATCGACCACAGGGCGATGCCTATTGTCAGGATCCGGACGCGATGGCCGCGATCGACCAGCCGGGCAATGAACAGCCCGGCGATCAGGTTGAACAGCACGAACAGCAGCCCGTTGGCGAGCGCCATCTGCGTGTCCGACAGCGCGAGGTCGTGGCGCACGGGCTCGGTGACCACGCCGAGCAGCATGCGGTCGCCCACGTTGAGCACGTTGGCGAGGAACAGCAGGAACAGCGTCCATGCGGCCAGGGGCGGCGAGATCGACCGGCGGCCGGCCGTCACGGTATGAGCTCCTCGCCTTCGATCAGCTGCGACAGCTCGGCATCGAACTCGGCGTCGACAAGCACGAACACCATCTTCGCCGGTCGACCGGAGCGGTTCTCCCAGGCATGGTCGGTTGCCCGCTGGATCACCACGTCGCCGGCCCTGAGCAGCACTTCGCTGTCGCTCAGGATCAGGACGATCTCGCCCTCGAGAACGATGCCGTAGTCGAGGGTCCGGGTGCGGTGCATCGGGCTGCGCCGGCCGCCCTCGCTCGCCGGCGCGAACTCGATGACACGGATGAGGTTGCCCGTGCCCGAACCCCGCGCGATCCGCGGACTTTCGGATGTGGGCTCGCCGGCGGGGGAAAGCCCAAGGACCGCGGGCGCGGAATCCACCGACCAGACTTCATGGAACTTGGCCCCAGGCAGGGAGCGGGTGTGTGGCACGGGGCCTTCGGCGACAACGACCGACCGCCCGTCGGGAGTGTGTCCGGTGACGAGGCGGCGGGTTGTGCTCATTTCAGCCGCCGTTGCCCGCTCGCGTCGCCGCCGCCAGAGGATTCGACCCATTGGGCCCTTCCGAATTCGACCACGGGCAGGCCAGCCAGCGCATTCACGATTGGATACTGCGTCGGCATCTGTTCCCACGAAGCGCGGTGGAAGCCGAACGCGCCGGTGCCGTTGCGAACCGAACGAACCTGTGGAGCGGCGCCCTCCAGCGCGGTCGCCGTGAAGTAATCGACTTCGGCCTCGCCCCATGCGCCGGTGCGCGGGACGTACTTGTGGAACATCATCGGCGGTGCAGGGTCACGGCGGGCGGCAGCCTCGAAATCGCCGGCGCGCATTTCGAGGAACGTGAAGCCCTCCCACGCCGCGTGGGCACGCCACTCACCGTTTTCGACTACCGGTGTCGGGATGTGGGCGAAGATCTTGGGCCAGCCGAGCTCGTCGCGGCCCGTCAAGATCGGCTCGGCCATGCTTTCCCACAGCACGGGCACGAACGCGCCGGTGACCTCTTCCTCGCCCCGCCAGCGCGCCGGTATGCGGACCATGAGGATGTTGTAACCGCGGCCCGCCAGCCAGCCGATATCGGTCAGCACGAGGAGGGACAGCTCGATCCTTGCCGGCGCTTCGACGGCGAAGCCCGGCGGCAGGAGGCGAGCAAGCGCGTCGGAATCGGTCAGCGCCGACAGCGTCAGAGTCAGCGTGTTCTTCTCGTAGCGGCGGTGGCGCTGGGCCTTAGGGAGGTTGCGCGGTCCCGGAGCCGGTCCGAACGACACCGGCATGCGGTACATCGGGGCCAGGCCGTCGCTCACCCCACCCGTTCCAGCCCCAGGAGGTGGGCTGCGTTGAGGCCGAGGATCTTCGCCTTGTCGTCTTCCGTCAGGCGCTCGTGGAAGCCGAGCGGATCGGGCTCCGACATGTCGAACGGATAGTCGGTGCCGAGGCACAGCTTGTCGGCGCCGTGGGTGCGGACGAGGCTGTCGAGCTGGTCCTGGTCGAACACCAGCGTGTCCAGCCAGAGCTTGCGCAGGTAGCTCGAGGGCTCGTGCCGGCAATGCTCCGAGCAATCGCCGCGCGCGCGCCAACCGTGATCCATGCGGCCCCAGTAGCCGGGGATGTACCCGCCGCCGTGGGCCACGCAGATCTTCAGGCCGGGATGAGCATCCAACACGCCGCCAAAGATCAGGTGCCCGATGGCGAGGGTGGATTCGAGCGGATTGCCGATGAGGTTGTTGAAGTAATATTCGCTCAGCCGCTTGCCCTCGGTGAAGCCGAGCGGGTGGATGAAGATCAGCACGCCCAGTTCTTCCGCCGCCGCCCAGAACGGGCGCAGGCTTTCGCCGTGGAAGTCCGCGCCGTTGACGTTGGTGCTTATCTCGATACCGCGCAGGTCGAGTTCCTGCACACAGCGGCGCATCTCCTCGATGGCGAGGCGGGTGTCCTGCAACGGAACCGTGCCCATCCCGACGAGGCGGTCGGGGTGCTGCGCGACCGCCGCCGCCATGCCGTCGTTGACCGCGCGCGCCGCCTCGCGACCGGTGTCGGCATCCGTGAAATAGAAGTACTGGCTCGGACTGGGTGAGATCGCCTGCACGTCGATTCCGAGGCGGTCCATGTCCGCGAGCCGCGTGTCGAGGGTGTTCAGCGTGCGGCCGATGGCGGCAAATTGCGCCCGGTTGACCTCCATCGTCTTCGGGGTGGTGAAATCGTTGATGCCCGGCGGCGGCCCCGGATATTTGGCCTGCACGATGGCGTCGGCGGCGGGGATGCCGAGGTGACAATGGATGTCGACGACCAGGTGCTTGCCGCGCGCATTGACCGGTATCGGTTTGCGGTCGCCGCAAGTCGTCACCTCACCGGTCATGCGGCGACTTTCGCCGGAGACACCGTGCCGCTGCACGGGCCGAAACCGACGGGGACGAAGCCGTCGGCCCGGGCCTTGCCGCGCAAAGTCAGCGTGTCGCCATCTTCCAGCATGACGCGCCTGGTGCCGTCCGGCAGGGTCAGCGGCTCCTGGCCGAGCCTGGTGATCTCGACAAGGCACGCCCGTGCCTCGTCCGCCGCGCCCGACACCGTGCCGGTGGCGATCAGGTCGCCGACTTCGAGCGGTGCCCCGCCCGACGCCTGGTGCGCGACCATCTGCGCCAGTGTCCAGAATAGCTCGGCGACGTTGGTGCGCACGATGGTCACGGAGCCGGAGCCGGTGTCGATCTCCGCCGTTAGCTCGATGCTCAAGCCTCCGGACGAACGGTCAAAATCGTCGTTGAGATAGCCGGGCACGTCGGGCTGGTCGGCCGTGCGCCCGCGGGCCGCCACCCGAAACGGGGCCAGCGCTTCCATCGTCACCACCCACGGCGAGATGCTCGTCAGGAAGCTCTTGCCCAAGTGCGGTCCGAGCAGCATCTCGTAGAACTGGATGCCGCGCGCCGACCAGTCGTTGACCAGGCAGCAGCCGAAGAGCAGCTCATCCGCGCGGGCCATATCGACGGTTTCGCCCAGTTCGTTGACCGGGCCGCCGAGCCAGGCGCCGAACTCGAGCTCGAAATCGAGCATCGGCTCCGGCGCGACGACCATTTCGCCGGCGCCGCGCGGCACCACCTGCCCGACGGGGCGGATCACCGGTGTCCCGCTGACTGCGACCGAACTAGCGCGCCCGTTATAGGCGACAGGCAGGGTGGCCCACGCCGGATTGGGCGCACGCCCGCCGTTCGCCGCCATCCGCAGGATGTGATCGGCCGAGGTGCAGAAATCGGTGAACGCGGTCGGCTTCGCCGGCATCAGCAGCCGGGCCGAGGCCATCGGCACCAGCGCCTTTTCTGCCGCCTCGCGGTCAGCGCCGCCGCCCTCGCGGTAAAGCTCGGACAGGGCCGCGCGCAAGGCGGAGACGGCGCTGCGCGACTGCGCGAACAGCGGAAGCAGGCTTGCCCCCCGCGCCGCTTCCGCTGCCGCCCCCTCAATCGAACCCGAGGCGATCAGCGCCGACAGGTCGATGATGCTGTCCCCCAGCGCTACGCCTCCGCGCGCGCCCTTGCCGTCGTCGAACACCCCGAACGGCAGGTTCTGGATCGGGAAGTCCCCGCCGGGCGCGTTGGCGCTCTCAAGCCAGCTTCGCCGCGCGGGGTCGTGCGTCGCGTTGAGCTTAGTGGCCATGGACGCACCCGTGCCGCTCGTGATGTTCCTTGCGGTACTTGTTCATCTCGGCGAACAGCATCGGCGGCGGGGCGTGCGGGATGTCCGGCTCCCACTGCTTGTAGAGCGAATAGACGTTGGCGACCACGCGCTCCGGATCGGTCCAGTGCGCGTACTCCTTAATCGGGATGTCGCGCGCGGCTTCACGCCAGTCCATGCCGACCTCGAAACGCCCGCGCGCCTCGTCCCGCAAGTGCTCGAAGTAGCCTTTCAGGTTCCTGACGCATTGGACATCGCTGATCGGGCCGTGGCCCGGCACGACGACCTGCGGTTCCAGCCCGATGATGAAGTCGCAAGCGGCGATCCAGTTCGAGAACGGACCCGCCCAGACGACCGGGTGGCCCTCGTTGAACACCAGATCGCCGGTGAAGACCGTGCGGTCTTCCTTCACCCAGGCAATCGTGTCGGATTCGGTATGGGCCGGCCCGAGATCGGTCAGCTCGACGGTCTTGTCGCCGACCTTGAGCGTCATCGTTTTCTCGAACGTAGTGGTCGGCAACGTCAGTTCGTCGACACCGCTGAAATCGAAGTAGCGGCCCATCGTTTCGAACAGGAATTCGCCCGCCTCGCCCATGGCCTGCCAATTAGCCGAGAGGTTGGCGAGCGCTTGCGGGTTGAAGCCTGCCATCTCGGCCCGCGTCTTCGCCGTGGCGATGATTTCGGCGCCCTCGACGAGGCCGTTGCCGAAGAAGTGATCGGGATTGGCATGGGTGTTCATCAGCCAGTCGATCTTCGCGCCGCCCGGGACCTCGGCGAACGCCGCGAGCATATCGCGCGTCAAGGGCACGCTCATCAGCGTGTCGATCAGCAGCGTCTCGCCTTGCGAGCTGACCAGGCCTGCGTTCGACCAGCCCCAAGTGCCGTCCGGCTGCACGTAGCCGTAAACTCCATTGCCGATGTCGTGCACGCCTTGCCGGAAGGGCCAGTTTGCCATTCGTTATCTCTCCCAGGACCGCGACCCTACAGCGATAATTCCTTGTCGCAAGAATATTTTGCCGCGACGATGGTTGTCGAATACCAACGTTCCGCGTAGCACCTTTGGCAGATGACAACGGGGCGGAAAAAGGCTGTGAGGCGGGGCAAGGGGCGGCCGACCGCCAGCGAAAGTGGCGTCGGCCGCGATGCTCTCATTTCAGCGGCCAGAGACCTGCTGCAGGAACTGCCGCCGGCGCAAGTCACCAGCACGGCGGTCGCCAGGCGCGCGAACGCGGATCCCGCGCTCGTGCGCTACTATTTCGGCAACCGCGAGAACCTGCTGTTCGAAGTCGCCAAGCAGATCGGCGCCGAGGCCAACCGCCCGCCTCCCGCCGAGGGAGACCCGAGCGAGCTTCTCGCCGATATGATCCACAACACCTTCCGCTTCACCCGCTCGGCCAAGCACATGCAGCGGCTGATGATCGAGGAGCTCGATTCCGCCAGCTCGGCCGAAGTGCGCGAAAAGATGCGCGAATGGAACCGCCAGCCGTTGTCGGACTATGCCAGGCTGCAGGAGCTCGACGGCGAAGGAAAGCTGAGAGAGTTCGATCCGCTGTTCATGCACCTCGCGGTGATCGGCATCAGCGATTTCTTCGCCAGCGGCGCACCGCTCGTCGAGCTGCTGGTGCCGCCCGGTACGGACATGACCGAGCTGGGCCGGCAATATGAGGACTTTGTCATCCGCCTGCTGACGGACGGAGTCCGCGAGCGTTAGCTATTCTTCGGCGACGCAGCGGTTGCGTTGGGTACCAAGGCCCGCGATGGTCGCTTCGATCACGTCGCCCGGCTTAAGGAAGACGCCGAACGCGGAACCGTTGCCGTAAGGCGATCCGGTGCAGATGAGATCGCCCGGCTCCAGCACCACGCGATCCGACAGGTACTCGATCTGCCGCTCGATCGAGGCCATCATGTCGGACGTGCTTTCGTCCTGGTAGGTCTTGCCGTTGACCTTGAGCGTGAGCTTCAGGTCATAGGGATCGGCGATCTGTTCCCTGGGCACGATCGTCGGACCGAACGGCAGAAAGGTCGGAAAGCATTTGCCGGAAAGCCAGTCCGCGCCGATCGCCGAGCCGTCGCGGCGGAAGATGTGCTCGCGGGCGGTGACGTCGTTGACCACCGCGAACCCGGCCACATGGTTCATCGCTTCAGCGGCACTCACATGATGCGCGCGCTTGCCGATGACGACGCCGAGCTCCAGCTCCCAATCCGGTTTTTCGACGTTCCTGGGCAGGATAACGTCGTCACGCGGGCCGACCACGCACGAGGGCAGCTTGAGGAACACGAACGGCAGCGCCTTGGCGCGCTGGTCCATCATCGCCTCGACCCGCTGCTTGAGCTCCTCGGGCGAAAGGCTCTCCTGCTCGGCGGTGCGCATCGATGGGTCGCCCATGATCAGCCCGACCACGTGCTTCTTGTAGTTGGCGCCGGTGCAGAACACCTGTCCGGGCCGATAGGGCGCCTGAACCTGCGCCTCGGCGAAATCGCCAGCAGATACGAACGCCGCTTCGTCGGCGGACCATTGTTCGAGCCTGGGCGCCACCATTGGCCAGTCGCCAAGCAGGCGCAACAGATCGCGGCTTTCGCCCCAATGGCTGAGCGGCACGTAATGCTCGTCGCGGACTAAAACGGGTTGCGCTTCACCGCCGATCGCCACTGTTGCCAGGCCGTAAGTCATTGCCGATACCGACCCTCAATACGCTTGGTGCAACTTCTGCATCGTGTCGCCGAGCATGGCGTTGGCGTCCCGCTGGTCGCCCCCGGCCATCTCGATCTCGCCGATCCGCACCGAATTCTCGACGACCATGCGCGCGCGTTCGAAGCGGCGTGCGGTGAAGGCCGCCAGCGCATTGCCAACGGCGTCGTGCCGCGCAAGCTCGTCCGCCAGCACGAGGCCGTCCTCGACCGCCATTCCGGCGCCCGACGCCATGTGCGGCGTCGTTGCGTGGACCGCATCGCCGATCAGGACCACGCGGCCCTTGTGCCAGGGCGGCGGGAGCATCACCCATTCGAGCGGGCGGTAATTGACAAGGGAGTCCTCACCGAGACTGGCGCGGACCGCGGCGACGTATCCGCCGTAGGAGCCCAGCAGTCCGGCCACGTGAGGGAGCTGCTCCTCGGGCTCGTACCACGGGTTATCCGGCACATGCTCGAGGATGAAGGCGTACATCTTCTCGCGCGAAACCGGGTTGAAGCCGAGCTTCACCGGTCCGCCAAGCCACATTTCCGCCCGGTCCACTTCCGCCGGCCGGTCGGCGACAATGCGCCAGCAGCCCTGCCCGGTGAACTTCGGCTTCGGCGCATGCGGGAACAGTGCATCGCGCGTTTTCGAAAAGATCCCGTCTGCGCCGACTACCAGATCGAAGCGTTCCTGCCGGCCGCCGGGGAATGTGACATCGGTCCCATCCGGGTCCTGCGTCAGCTGCGTGATCTCGGCACCGAGGGTCACGCGAATGCCGGCGTCACGGACGCGATTGGACATGATCTCGTGGAGCACCGGCCGCATGATTCCGCCGCTGCGGGCGACGGGCGGAGCCTCGGGTGGAGCCGTTGGCGACTCCATGATTACGCTGCCGTCCACCGCGCGCAGGCGAATGCCCGAGCCGACGAAGCCCTTTTCGCGAACCTCATCGAGAATGCCCAAGTCGTCGAAGGCCCGCAGCGACAGTCCGGTGACGCTGATCCCGGCGCCATAGGACCGCCACCGAGGATCGGCGTCGGCCAGCTGGACCTCCACGCCGCGCCGTGCGAGCGCGAGCGCCGCACTCATGCCTCCGACGCCGCCGCCGATCACCAACGCGTTGCCGATCATCGCCCCCGCCCCGCCGTCACGCTCAGGCCGGAACCTGCCACAGGCCCTTGTCGGGCGTCATCTCCGCATGCGGGACGTTGCCGGTGATGATCCGCCCGGTGCCCCACTGGTCGATCGTGCTGGGGCCGGGCTCGTAGGTGGTCGGCACCCAGCTTGCCTCGTCCACATGCTCGAGGTCCGAGGTGTATTCGACCGCGTTGCCGTTGGGCGTGATGAAATAGCAGAAGGTGTTGTCGCCAGCGGTATGGCGGCCGGGGCCCCAGCTCAGCTCGATGCCCTTCTGGTGCATCCGCGCGAGCCCGCGCATCAGCTCGTCGACCGAGGCGACGTCGAAGGCGACGTGATTCAGCGCCGGCGGCCCGGGCAGGATTGCCAGCCGATGATGCGCTGAATTGCAGCGCAGGAAGACCATGAAGTCGCCGATCCAGTCAGACAGGCGGAAACCGAGCGCCCTTTCGTAGAACTCCGCGAGTGCCTTGTGATTGGGGGAATGCAAGACCACGTGGCTCAGTCCGACCGGAACAGCCTCGCCCTTGGCCAGCGTACGGGCCTCGCGCTGGGCGCTGTCGCACACGACTTCGATCGCGCGGCCGTCGGGGTCGAAAAAGCGAAAGGCATAACCGCCCGCCGGTCCCTCGGCCGACCCCGGCTCGGAGATGATCTTCGCCCCCGCTGCCTTCACCTGGTCGAACAGGGCATCGACGTCGCCGCGGGAATCAGCCGAGAAGCCGATCAGATCGGTCTTTTTGTCGCTGTCCTGGCGCAGGCGGATCACGAAAGGATGCGACGTTCCTTCCGCCGCGAGGTAGACCTTCCCCGCCCGCTCGCCGACTTCGACCAGCCCCCACGTCTCGGCGAAGAATTTCCGTTCGGCCGCGATGTCCGGCACCGCCAGTCCCACATATTGGAGGTCGCTTACTCTCGCGGACATGCTTTGCTGCTCCGTTTGTAGCCGTTCGATTGCACCTAGAACTTGCCGCCGATGCGGATGCCGTAGGTCCGCGGCTCCTCGACCGCGGACACGACCAGATTTGCCGTGGTGATGTTGCCGCCGAGCTGCCGCCGGCTGTTGCCGATGTTCCGCATATAGAGGCTCACGAACTTCCGGTCATCATCTGTGCTGAGCGTGATCGAAGCGTCGGTCACGAAATTCGCCTTCGACTTCAGGTACGGCAAGTAATCGGCCGTCGAGTAGCTCGAGCTGCGGTAGCGCGTATCGGCTTGGAGGACGACCTTGAAGGCGTCGAGCGGGATCGTCTGTTCGCCGTTCAGAATGAATGACCAGTGCGGCGAGTTGAACGCCGGTTTGCCCGAGCAGTCGATTCGGAAAAGCGCGAGCGGGAAGCCGTTGACCGTCTGTGTCTCCGGCGCGAACGCGCACGTGGAGTTCGGCGGCAAACCCTGGTTGGGCACGAAGTATGTGAAGCTGTCGTACTGACCGTGCAGGTACTGCACCGAGGCCGAAAGCAGGGTGTTGGGCGTCGCCTTCAAGTCAACGTCGAGATCGACGCCCTTGATAGTGCTGTCGCCGATGTTGCGGGTCAGGAAGACGGTGGCCGGCGGGATACCAAGATCGTAGCCGAACTGGCTGAATTGCTGGTTCTTGTATTTCCACAGGAACGCCTCGACGTTGACCTGCAGCATGTTACCGAAGAACCGGTTCTTGCTGCCGAGGGTGTAGGCGTCGATCCTCTCAGGCTTGTAGGTCTCCACGCCCCGCGCGAACGAGAAGCCGCCGGCGTGATACCCGGTTTCGAAGCTGGCATAGACCATGTTGCGAGGCGTGAAGTCGTACTGGGCTGCCAGCCGATATGTGAACTTGTCGTTCTTCAGGCTCGAATTGATCACGATCGGCGAGAACAACACGAACGGCGCCGTTTGCGAGCCGCCGAACTGGGGCGGTAACACGAACAGCGGCACCGGCGTAATCGGGATACCCTTCGAGGTATAGAAGTCGATGAACTGCTGCTCGGTGCCGAGCACCGGGATGAACGGCAGGTTGGGGCAGAAATCCTGCGGCGGCGCGGGATTGCCGCAGAACAGGATGTAGACGTCAGACTTGCCGTCAAAGCGCTTCTTGTCTTCGGTGTAGCGGCCGCCGGCGGTCAGGCTCAGCTTGTCGGTGGCGTGGAGCGTGACCTGGCCGAACCCGGCCCACGATTTCGTGCCGGTCGTGAAATTCTGGTAAGGTGTCAGCGTGAACTGATCGTAGCGGGCGGTGGCGGCGATCCGCTCGTCGAAGTAGATGCCGCCGATCTGGTAATCGGCGGCCGTGCCGATGTGACCGGCCCAGCGCGCCTCGACGCTCGTCTGCTTGTCCTTCTCGGCCGAGAAGGCGCCACGGAACACGCCGTTGAACTGGTAAGCGATGCTCGCCTCGCGATAGGCGGGCTGGATGGTCAGAGTGCCGGCGGCGGTGTGATAATTGAGCTC
>JANWHA010000056.1 GCA_025450635.1 Croceibacterium sp.
AGAACGGCGCGCTGGTGCTGGCGGCCACGCGCGGCGACGGGCAAGTGGGCGAGAACGTCACCGCCAATGTCGCGCACATCCCGGACATTCCGCAGCAACTCGCTGGGCAGGCACCCGCGGTGTTCGAGGTGCGCGGCGAAGTCTACATGGAGAAACAGGCGTTTACCGCGCTCAATGCGCGGTTGATCGAAGAAGGCAAAGCGCGCGCCGAGGCCAGGGGCGAGGCGTTCGACGAGAGCGCGGTGCGGCAGTTCGCCAATCCGCGTAACGCCGCCGCGGGCTCGCTGCGGCAGAAGGACGCAAGCGTCACCGCCGCGCGCCCCCTGCGCTTCCTCGCCCACGGCTGGGGCGCGGCAAGCGAGCTGCCGGGCGACAGCCAATTCGCGATCATGCGGCAGATTGCCAAGTGGGGCTTTCGCGTTTCCCCCGATCTGGTGTGCTGCCAATCGCTCGACGAAATGCTGCGGCAATACCGCAGCATCGCCGAACGGCGCGCGGCGCTGCCGTACGACATCGACGGCGTGGTCTACAAAGTCGACAGCCTGGCGCTGCAGGACCGGCTGGGCTTCGTCGCCAAGGCGCCGCGCTGGGCGCTCGCGCGCAAGTTCCCCGCCGAGCGCGCCGAAACCACGCTCGAGCGGATCGACATCCAGGTCGGCCGCACCGGCAAGCTGACGCCGGTCGGACGCCTCGCACCGGTGCTGGTCGGCGGGGTGACGGTGGTCAACGTGACCCTGCACAACCGCGACGAGATTGCCCGGCTCGGTCTGCGCGAAGGCGACCGCATCGTGATCCAGCGCGCCGGTGACGTTATCCCGCAAGTCGTCGAGAACCTGACCCGTGAGTTGGAGCGCGAAGCTTACGCGTTCCCGACCCATTGCCCCGTGTGCGGCAGCGAGGCCGTAGCCGAGGAAGGTGAAGTCGACGTTCGCTGCACCGGCGGCCTGATCTGCCGCGCGCAGCAGTTCGAGCGCCTGCGCCATTTCGCTAGCCGCGGCGCGCTCGATATCGAGGGGCTGGGCGAGAAGACGATCCTCGAATTCCTCGAGCTCGGCTGGCTGGCCAGGGGGCCGGCGGACATCTTCCGCCTGCACGAGCATCGTGACGATCTGGTCGGGCGCGAGGGCTGGCAGGATAAGTCTGTGGACAACCTGTTGGCGTCGATCGAGGCGCGCCGCCGTCCCGATGCCGCGCGGCTGCTGTTCGGCCTCGGTATCCGCCACGTCGGGATCGTCACCGCGCGCGACCTGTTGAAGCGCTTTCGTGCCTTGCCCGCGCTGCGCGAGGTGGCGGAAAACGCTCGCTCCGCCGACGCCGACGCGCTCGCCGCGCTGACCGAGATCGAAGGCGTCGGGCCCGTCGTGGTCGAAGCGCTCGGCGACTTCTTTCACGAAGAGCACAACCGCGCCGTGTGGGACGACTTGCTGAGCGAGGTCTCGCCGCCCGAATATGTGGTAGAGACCCGAGCGAGCGCGGTGTCGGGCAAGACGGTGGTGTTCACCGGCAAGCTCGAAACGATGAGCCGCGACGAGGCCAAGGCGCAGGCCGAACGGCTCGGCGCCAAGGCCGCCGGCTCGGTCAGTGCCAAGACCGACCTGATCGTCGCGGGTCCGGGTGCGGGCAGCAAGCTCAAGAAGGCCGCTGAGCTTGGTATCGAAGTGATCGACGAGGCGGCGTGGGCCGAGATAGTAAGAGCCGCGGGATAAGATAATCCTGAATGAGGGGGACAATCATGTCGAAATTGCCGATTAGTGCGCTGGCCGCCATTGCGGGCCTGTTCCTTGCCACGCCTGCTGTGGCGCAAGACCCGACACCCGCGACGCAACCGGCGCCTGATCCGGCGCGTCTCGCGGCGGCCAAGGTTACCGTCGATTACATCTTTCCAGCCGGCACTTATGCCAAGATGTTCGGCGGATCCTTCAGCCAGCTGATGGATCAATCAATGAATAGCGTAACGGCGATGCCAATGGCCGATCTTATGAGGTCGACAGGCCTGTCGCAGGATCGCCTCGCGAAGCTGGGCAAAGGGACTTTGGCGGATGTCATGGAGATAATGGACCCCGCCTTTAAGCAACGGCAGAAGGCCACGATGGACGCGATGATGCCTGTCCTGAGCAACATGATGGCCTCTTTGGAGCCATCCATGCGAGAGGGCCTGGCCGCCGCTTATGCCAGATACTTCACCCTCGACCAGCTCAGCGACATGAACCGTTTCTTCGCAACGCCGAGCGGCACGGCTTACGCCAGGAATTCCATGGTCTTGATGATGGATCCTGAGGTTGTCAGCCGGACCGCAAAGGATATGCCAAAGATGATTCAAGGCTTCATGGCTCAAATGCCCGCCATCGAGAAGAAGGTCGAAGCTGCGACGGCGGACCTACCAAAACCTAAAGAATACAAGGATTTGACGCCCGAACAGAGGACCAAGCTCGCGGGTCTTCTCGGCGTGGATGAAAAGGATCTTGGCAAGCCCTCCGGCTCGGCGGCCAGGAAAGGCGGTCATACGCGCAAATCACACCGGTAAGCTGGAACGGGGACAGTCGCATATCGACGTCTCGGCGGAGAGGAGAGCCTGATGAAAAAGCTGGTTGTAGGCGCAGTGGCTGCGACGATCCTGACCGCGGGCTGCGCGGTGAAGCAACCCCCTCCCGACCAGTCGCCGCAAGCGAAACCGTACGTCATTGGCATGGGCGACATCATGCTCACCAACCAGCTGCACCATTCAAAGCTTTGGTTCGCCGGGACTGCCGGGAACTGGCCGCTGGCCAAGTACGAGCTGGGCGAGCTGCACGGCGGCTTTGCCAGGGTGGCGACCTATCATCCGACTTTCAAGAAGAAGCCGACCGGCCCGCTGGTCGACGAGTTCGTGAAGAACCCGTTCGGCGAGCTCGCCAAGGCGGTCGCGGACAAGAGCGAGCCGGAGTTCACCACCGGCTACGATGACCTGACCAGCGGCTGCAACGGCTGCCACAAGGAGCTTGGCTACGATTTCAACGTGCTCAAGCGGCCGACCGCGCCGCCGTTTACCGACCAGGACTACGCACCGGTCAAGCCGGGTTGAGCGGCGTGCGCCCGGGATTGAGGGACGCGCAGGAAGCCGCGACTTATTCGAAGATCGCCCGGCGCATCCTGCCGCTGCTGTTCGCGGGTTATTTCCTCGCCATCCTCGACCGGGTGAACGTCGGCTTCGCCAAGCTGCAGATGGCGAGCCAACTGGGGCTGTCGGACGCGGTCTATGGCTTCGGGGCGGGCGTGTTCTTCTTCGGCTATTTCCTGTTCGAGGTGCCGTCGAACCTGATCCTGGCCCGGGTCGGCGCGCGCAAATGGATTGCGCGGATCATGCTGACGTGGGGCGCGGTCTCGGCGGCGTTCGTGCTCCTCGGCAAGCTCCATTGGGGGCCAGTGAGCGCGTCATTCGGCGCCAGCGATGCGGCATTCAGCTTCTACGTGCTGCGCTTCGCGCTCGGCCTGGCCGAGGCGGGCTTCTTCCCGGGCGTGATCCTGTACCTGACGTACTGGTTCCCGTCCGCCCGGCGCGCGCGCGTGTTCGCCTGGTTCGTGCTCGCGATCCCGCTGGCCAGCGCCATCGGCTCGCCGGTGTCGGGGCTGATCCTCCAGTTCACGGGCTCACGCGGTGAGCTCAGGGGGTGGCAATGGTTGTTCCTGATCGAAGCCATGCCGGCTGTGCTGCTCGGCCTGCTCGTGCTGGCCTGGCTGCCCGACGGCGTGGACGACGCGCCATGGCTGACGGGCAGGGAGCGGAAGCTTGTCGTAACCAGGCTGGCGGAGGACGAGGCGCGCAAAGCCGATGACGGGCTCCGGGTCGATCTCGGGGCAATCTTTCGGGACTGGCGCGTGTGGGCGTTGGCGCTGGCCGATTTCCTGCGCGCCGTCGTCGGTAACGCGCTCAATTTCTGGATGCCGACGCTGGTGCAGGACATCGGCATTCCGAAAAAGGCTTATCTGGAGGTAGGTGCGATCAGCGCCATCCCGTGGGGCGTGGCGGCCGTGCTGATGATATTTGTGGCGCCCAGTTCCGACCGCAGCGGCGAGCGTCGCTGGCACGCGACCCTGTCGATCCTGCTTTCGGCGGCGGGGCTGCTGCTGCTCGCCTTCGCGGGACACGCGCCCGTCCTTTCGGTGCTGGCGCTGACGATGATCGCGACCGGGGCGATGGCGTGGCTGGCGATCTTCTGGACCCTGCCGAGCGCGTTCCTCTCCGGAGCGGCCGCGGCGGGCGGGATCGCGTGGATCAACGCGCTGTCGCAGCTTGGCGGTTTCGTCGGCCCGGACCTGCTCGGGCAAGTGCGCGCCGGGAACGCCGGCGATTCCACGCCGGCATTCCTGCTGATGGCGCTGGCCGCAACGCTCGCGGCCGGCCTTTCGATCGTCCTGACGCGGCAACCGCGCGCTGTAGCGGGATAGCAGGAACCGAGCGCCCCGCAGCCATGTTGTGCTCCCGAAAGGAGACTCTACATGGCTGACGACAAGTCGAAACAGGACAATCGCGACCGCTCGCAGGTGGCTGGCGGCGAGGAGTACGAGGTGCGCCACTTCGCCGAGCAGAACGGCATCAGCATCGAGCAGGCCGAGCAACTGATTTCACGCCACGGCAACAACCGCGAGGAACTGGAGCGGGCCGCGCGGCAGATGAAGGGCTGACGCTCGCTCGCGCCGATGCCGCGCAAGCTCAAGGTCTTCCGCACCCCGATCGGCTTTCACGACGCCTATGTCGCCGCGCCGAGCCGGAAGGCGGCGCTGGAAGCGTGGGGCGCCGTCGCCGACCTGTTCGCCCGCGGCACGGCTGAGCAGGTCACCGATCCGGGCCTCATGGCCGAACCGCTTGCGCACCCCGGCGAGGTGATCCGCGTCTCCCGCGGCGACCTCAAGGCGCAGCTGAAGGCGCTCGGTCCGCGCAAGAAGACGGCGAGCAAGCCCGAGCCCAAGAGCAAGGGCGAGGCTAAATCGAAGCCCCGCTCCCGGTCCCGGCCGCCGCCGAAGCGCGACAGGGTCGACCGCGCAGAAGCCGCGCTTACGGAAGCTCGTCAGAGGCAGGCCGGGGAGCGAGCCGGGCTCGAAGAGCAGCGCGCCGCGCTCGAACGCGAGCTGCGCGCGTTGGCAAGCCGCCAGGAAGCGGAGCTCGGCCGCCTCGAGAGGCAGCTCGCGAAGGCGCAGGAGGCCTATCGCGACGCGTTGCGGACATGGAGCGGCTGAGCCGACCTCGCGCCGGTCCGGTCGCCTACTTCCCGGCGAACCTCGCTTCGTGGTCCATGAAGGATTGGTAGGAAGGCCAGGGAACGTGGCCCTGGTCGTGCTGGTAGAAGGCGAGCGGGTAATCGCGGTAGCCGACCAGGACCTTCGGCATTTCGCTGCTCGGCGGCACCGACAGGCCGTACAGCTTCCACGCCGGCTCGGCCAGGCTGGTGGCGATCCACATGCCCTTGGGGTCGACCCAGGCATCGCCCTTGTCGGCCGAACCGCTGGAGATGAACAGCGGCCGCGGGGCGCGCAGGGCGATCAGCATGTGGGCGTCGACCGGCAAGTCGCGGACGTGCTTGTGCCCCGCATATTCCATCACTTCCGGGGTGTACCAGTGGAAGGCGCCGGTGCCGGCCATGTTGCTCCACGCCTCGCCGAAATGGCGCCGCATCAGCTTCGCGCCGCCGGCGCCGGAACTGGAGACGAGGGCATCGGCGAACTTATGGTCGAACGCGGCGGCAACGAGTACGCCCTTGCCGAAGCGCGAATGGCCGGCGAGCGAGATCTGCCCGCCGTCGATCCGGCGGTCTCTCGCCAGTTCCTCGCGCAGCTTGCTCGCGCCCCACGCCCAGGCGCGCAGGGCGCCCCAGTCGTGCTGCTCGCGCGGCCACCGGGCGAGGCCGATCACCCCTTGCTCCATCTGCGCCGCGTTGTCGGCCTGGAGCAGCTGCGGCCGGTAGGCGACTTGCGCCCAGCCGCGGTCGAGGACCATCTTCGTCGTGTCGGGTGGCGGCGGGCCGGGTAGCTTGAAACCGGGCGGCCAGACGTAGGTGTAATCGATCAGCGCCGGCACCTTGCGCGCCTGCTTCGGGAAGGTGATCACCGCGTCGATGACCGGGCCCGAGCGGCCGTCCGGCGCGACAACCCGTCCGGTCCAGTGTTCGGTGTGGTAGCCCCTGCGCCCATCGACGGTGGCCTTGCGCCAGGCGATCTTCAGGTGGTTCGCCGCCGGCGGCACATGGCCGATCCAATCGTCCTCGATCAGGCGCGCCAGCTCGTTCCGCCGGCTGGGCCAGCCTTGCCGGGTCGCGTCGGCCGGCGAGGCGAACAGCGGCGGGGGCTTGAGGTTGCCGGCTTTGCTCTCGTCGAAATTGGCGGCGTGCGGGCTCTTCTGGTCGCTGTCGCGGCCGGGACGCATCGGGCCGAAGCCGAACCGCTGACGCTCCATCTCGTGAACCTGCTCGGATGTCGGGCCCTTCGGCGGCGCCTGTTGCGCGACCGCGGGCATGGCCACGGCCAGAACCAGCGCGACCAGGACCTTCATTCGCTTCACAGCTTCACGATCTCCCCGCCGTTATCGGCGCTGGTGTACATCGCCTCGATCAGGCGGATGTCGCGCAAGCCCATTTCTCCGGGAGTCTTGTGCGGCGTGTTGGCCCTGGCGGCAAGGCTGAAGGCATCGATCTGCGCCGCGAACTGGGTCAGCGGGTTGTCCGCGCCGATCTCGCGCGTCGGGCCGTTGCCTTCGACGGTAATCGTGTTGCGGTCGTAGGTCGTGGCCGGCTTCATGAACAATGTGGCCTTGGAGCCCATGTAGCGCTGCTGCGAAAGGTACGGGTTCCAACTGTACGACGAGGAGCCGCTCACGCTGACGCCGTTCGCCATCCGCAGGCGGTACTCGATCCCGCCCTCGACCTCGCGGAAGCGCGGGTCGTCCCTGGGGTAGATATAACGGGCCGAGAGCTCCACCGGATCGCGGCCGAGCATCATCAGCGAGGTGTTGAGGCCATAGATGCCGATGTCGAACATCGAGCCGCCGCCGGCGAGCGCCTTTTCGAGGCGCCACTTGTGCGGCGGGTAAGCCGGATCGGCGTTGAACCCGTGGTCGGCCGAAACGAAGCGTATATCGCCGATCTCGCCGCCGTCGATCAGGTCCTGGGCGCGAATGTTGGTCGGCTCGAAGTGGACGCGGTACGCGATGCCGAGCTGGCGCTTCGCCGCCTTGGCTGCGGCGATCATCGCCTCGCATTCGGCGCTGGTCGAAGCCATCGGCTTTTCGCACAGCACGTGCTTGCCGGCCTTGAGCGCGCGGATGACGAATTCCGCGTGCAATCCGACCGGAACGATCACGTAGACGCAGTCGATCTCCGGGTCGGCGGCGATGCGGTCGAAATTGGCGTAGTCGTAGAACCGGCTGACGCCGAAGCGCGTCCCGAGGTCCTTCTGCTTGGCCGGGCTGCCGGAGACGAACGCCGTCATCCGCGCGTGTTGGGAATCGATGAAGCCGGGAATCGCTTCGCCGACCGCGAAGTTGCCGAGGCCGACGATTGCCCAGCGCAGCTTCTCGCCGGGCGGGTCGGGCAGCAGGAAATCCCCGGCCAGCGGCGTGCCGTGCGCTTGCTGACCGGCCGCGCGCGAGGCGCCGAGCGCGAGCGGGGCCAGCGCCCCGGCGGCGAGCAGCCTGCGGCGAGTGAATTCGGTGGTTTCGGGCATGGCGAGTCCTCCCCTCGGTAGCGCTACCATGCACGAATTGGCGCGGCTGTCACCTATCCGGAGAAGGCACCCATTTCATGACCCCGCCGGCCATCGGCGTCCACCAGCCGGTCTTCACCCCGGCGGCGGCGAGCGTGTTGCTGGTCCACTGGTTGCAGGTGTTGTCGATCGTGTAGTGCCCGGGCGCGTCATAGAACACGTCATAGGTGCCGTAACCGCGATAACGCACGCGCGGCCCTTTGGGCAGGGCGCGGTCGATCGCGGCGACCAGGCGCGCGTACTGCGCGTGCGTCAGGCGCAGCGGGCGGATGTCGTCGGCCGGGGCGGGGCGGATGTAATGCGCGACGTGGATGACCCCGTCGCCGCCGATGCCGATGATGCGCAGCACGGTCCACGGGCGCAGGTCCCACCAGGTCGGCGTGTTAAGAAACACCTGCTTTTCGCCCCAGCTTATGGCGATGTGGGTGTATTCCGGGCTCGGCGCCGCGACGTCGCTGTCGGGGAAGATCGGCCGCCAGTCGCGCTCGGGCGTGACCAGCGGCAGCACCAGCGCGGTGTGGACGCCGTTGCTTTCGACCATGATCGTCACGGCCCGGGGATCATTGGCGCCCGGCTCGCGCCAGTCGCCGTTGCGCGGGATCGAGCTGCCGATCCACGCGGCGAGGCTGTAGGCGGCCATCAGGCCGAACAGGCCCAGCGCCGTCCACGCGATCCAGCGGATCAGCCGACGAAGCGGCGGCGCAACCACAGGATGCTCCAGTCGCCGTTGACCAGCCGCTCGACGAACGCGAACCCGGCCGCGCGGTAGGCGCCGCGGACGGCGCGCTCCTGCGTCGTGAGCAGGCCGGCGAGCAGCAGGTTGCCGCGCGGCGGAACCGCGTCAGCGAAATCGGGCGCCAGCTCGATCAGCGGCCCGGCGAGGATGTTGGCGGTGAGCAGGTCGTAAGGCCCGCATTCGCGCAGCAAGCGATCGTCCATCCCGGAGGTAACGGCGATCGCCAGCTGGCCGCGGCGCGCGCCGAGGGCGATGCCGTTGCGCGCGGCGTTGCCGGCGATCACGGGGGCGCAGACCGGATCGATGTCGCTCGCCACCGCATGCGCACGCGGCCACAATCGGAGCGCGGCAAAGGCGAGCAGTCCGGTGCCGCTGCCGACGTCGGCGATGTTGCGCGCGATCACGCCGCGCCGTTTCATCGCGCTGAGCATCGCCAGGCACCCGGCGGTGGTCGCGTGCTGGCCGGTGCCGAACGCCTGGCTGGCGGGGATTTCGAAGTTGGTCACGTTCAACCGGTCGCTCGGCGGGTGGTCGGGCGTGTGGACGTAAAAACGCCCGGCGCGGATCGGTGCGACCGCGCGCTGGCTTTCGGTCACCCAGTCGATGGCGGGGACCTTCTCGACCTTCAAATCGGGAGCGCGCTTTTCAAACAGCCCCGCAACAGCTGCGCGATCCGCCTTGCGCGGTACGCGGGGCAGCCAGGCTTCGAGCATCCACTCGTCGGGTCGGTCCTCGGCGCTTTCGTGGCCGGCGACGACGATCTCCGGATCCCACTCGTCGATCTCGTCATGGGCCAGCAGCGCTGCCTGGACGACCCGCTTCGGCGCGTGCGCGACCAGCTTCCAGCTATCCGCCATTGACCTCCTTCGCCAGCCGCGCGTCGAGCTGATGCTTGAGGTCGTTGGCGTAATCGAGGCATTCGCCCTTGCCGGCCAGTTTGCCGTGCAGCAATCGGTCGCGCAGCCCGCTCGCCGAAGGATGCGGCGACAGGAGAATGTCGCACTGGAGCGACGCCACCCGCACGAGGCTGTTGTTGAACTCGGCCACGACATCGGGATGGTCGGTGAACTTGTACCCGTCGCTGCTGACCGGAGTGAGGCTGTCCGCATAGACGATGGTCTTGCAATCGTCGCCTTCGCAACTCTGCCACTGCCACGAGAGCGCGCCGGGGGTGTGGCCCGGTGTCGCGAACCCTTTCAAGGTCAGATTTCCCAGCGCCACGGTGTTGACGTTGCCTTCGAGGACCTTGTCCACGCGCACCGCCGGAAGCGGATGGTGATCCGCGTATTGCGGGTCTTCGGGATTGGGCGTGCCTCGCCGGAGTGCCTGGGCCGCCATGGGCGACGCGTAGAGTCGCGCGCCGGTCAGTTCCTTCAACCGCGCGAGGCCGCCGACGTGGTCGTAGTGCTCGTGGGTGTGCAGCAGGATCCTGACGTTCGCCAGCGGGATGCCGAGCTGTTTGATATTCGCAGCGATCAGGTCGCCGGCATCGGGCGGCCCGCCATCGATCAGGATGTCGCCCGCGCTGCCGGTGATGAGCACCGCCGAGATGCCGCAGGTGCCAACGTAATAGGCGTTGCCCCAGATGCGGAACGGCGGGCCGGCCTTGTCCCACCCGTCCCAATCCTTGCATTGGCGGGCCCATTGCGCTTGCGCGTCGGCGGCGGCCGGTGGGGTCTGCGCGGCAGCGGCGGTGGCGGCAAGCAGCAATGCGGCGGAAAGCATCCTAGCGAACATAGCTGGCTCCATTGGCGTCAAGCGTGGCGCCGGTCATGCTGGGCGGCGCGTCGAGGGCGCAGAACACGGCGATCCGCGCGATTTCCTCCGGTGTCGCTACGCGGCCCAGGGGGATATCCGCGAGCAGGTCGTCGCCGCCGCGGCTGGCGAGATAGTCCTCCGCCATCGCCGTCTGCGTGTAGCCCGGATTGATCGCGAAGCTGAGGATGCCGTGAGTGGCATAGGCCCGGGCGATCGTCTTGTGCAGCGCCAGCATGCCGCCTTTGGAGGCGGCATAGTGCCAGTGCTCCGGCGAATCGCCGCGGTGGCCGGCGCGGCTGGCGACGTGGACGATGCGCCCCGGCCGGCCGGTCGCCAGCCAGTGGCGCACGGCGAAACGGGATAGCTGCGCGGCGGCGGTGAGGTTGATGCGCAGCGTCTCCTCCCACGCGTCGAGCCAGGCGATGTCCGAGGAATCGAGCGGCGCCGGGGCATAGAGGCCGGCGTTGTTGACCAGCACGTCGATCTCGCCGCGCGAGCGCTCAAGCGCTTCCTCCCACAACACTTGCGGCGCGGGCGGGTCGGAAAAATCGGCGGGGATCGTGTCCGGATCGTCGGTCGGCCGCGAGGAATGGCCGATCACCACCGCGCCACGCTCCCGCAGCGCTCCGGCCGTCGCCTGGCCGATCCCGCGCGAGGAGCCGGTGAGAAGGATCGTGGGCATACGTTCGCTCTAAGCGCTCGCAGCGCGCCGATAAACCCTCTCCATCGGGAGACGCCGTCGCCGAGACCAGGTTTGCATGGAACGCGACCTGCAACCCCCTTAGTCAGCCCGGACTTGTTCCGGGCCGAGGCTTCCTTTTGGTCTCAAGCACCGGGAATCCAAAATCCACCGCCAGATCGCGCCAATCCGGATTGATCTCTTCGATCACACTGAACTTCCACTGCCGCGGCCAGCGCTTGATTGGCTTCTCGCGACGGATCGCCACTTCGATGTCCTGGTGCCGTTCGAACCAGACCAGCTGCTTGATCACGCGGTCGGCCGTGTAGCCGCCGAAAGTCTGCTCCCGGTGCTGATGAATTCGGCCCAGCAGGTCGGACGTGACGCCGGTATAGAGAGCGCCTCGGTAGCGGTTGGCGAGCAGGTAAACGCAGGGTTCGAAAGGACGCATCGGCGAGACGAAAGCAGAAGCACTGGCCCGGAACAAGTCCGGGCTGACCAAGGAGGGGAAGCATAGTCGGAGCAACGGCATGGCTGTCTGTGCGGGGTGCGTGCGCTTGCCTCGTCCGGCACATGCGCTAAGAGCGTTGCCATTCCTTTGAACCACCGGGGCACGTTGATGGCCGACCGTCCGCTCTCGCCGCATTTGACGATCTGGAAATGGGGGCCGCACATGCTGGTCTCGATCCTCCACCGCATCACCGGCGACGGGATGGCGTTTGTCGCCTTGCCGACGCTGTTGTGCTGGCTGGGTGCGCTGGCCGCGGGGCCGGAAGCCTATGCCAAGTTCCAGCACGTGGCGACGAGCTGGTACGGCTACGTCATCCTGGTCGGCATCAGCTGGGCGTTCTTCAACCACATGAGCTCCGGCATCCGCCACTTCGTGATGGACGCCGGCGCGGGCTACGAAGTTCACACCAACAGGCACTGGTCGGTCGCCACCACGGTGATCGGCATCGTGCTCACCGCCGCCTTCTGGGCCGCGGTCATCTGGCTGTAAGGGGGCGAAGATGGGCGACGGAACCGAACTCGGACGGGTGCGCGGGCTCGGCCCGGCGCACGAGGGCGAAGAAGGCTGGATCCAGCAGCGCATGACCGCGGTCGGCAACCTGCTGCTGGTCGGCTTCCTCGTCGTTTCGATCATCATTTTGCCGGACATGAATTATGACACGGTCACGAGTTGGCTGAAGCAGCCGCTGCCGGCGGTCGCGCTGGCGCTGCTGGTGGCGAACGTGTTCTGGCATGCCCGCCTGGGCATCAGCGAGCTGATCGGCGACTACGTGCACGACGAGGGCAACAAGTTCGCCACCCTGCTGTTGTTGAACTTCGCCTGGGCCGGCGGCACCGCCTTCGGGCTCTACTGCATCGCGAAGGTGGCCTTCAGCGCGGGGGCCGCCTGATGGCGAAAGAAGCGCCCAGGACCGCGCCGGCCACGCCGATCGGCACGCCCGCCTACCAGATTGTCGACCACACTTATGACGTGATCGTCGTCGGCGCCGGCGGCTCCGGTTTGCGGGCGACGATGGGCGCGGCGGAGTCGGGCCTCAAGACCGCGTGCATCACCAAGGTCTTCCCGACCCGCAGCCACACCGTCGCGGCCCAGGGCGGCATCGCGGCGAGCCTGGGCAACAACTCGCCCGATCACTGGCAGTGGCACATGTACGACACCGTCAAGGGCGCCGACTGGCTCGGCGACCAGGACGCGATCGAATACATGGTGCGAGAGGCGCCGCACGCGGTCTACGAGCTCGAGCACGCCGGAGTGCCGTTCAGCCGTAACGACAACGGCACCATCTACCAGCGCCCGTTCGGTGGCCACATGCAGAACATGGGCGAAGGCCCGCCCGTCCAGCGCACCTGCGCGGCCGCCGACCGCACCGGCCACGCAATGCTCCACGCGCTCTACCAGCAGAGCCTGAAGTACGACGCCGATTTCTTCATCGAATACTTCGCGATCGACCTGATCATGCAGGACGGCAAGTGCCGGGGCGTGATCGCGCTGTGCCTCGACGATGGCTCGATCCACCGCT
>JANWHA010000057.1 GCA_025450635.1 Croceibacterium sp.
CGTCGTAATCCCACACCCCAAGGCCGGCCGCCTCGGCGGCGAGGCGGAAGCGCTCTTCGCTTTCGCGCAACGCCTCCTCGGCCCGCTTGCGGTCGGTGATGTCGAGATGGGCGCCGATGCTGCGCACGGGGGTGCCGGCCTCGTCCCGCTCCATCAAGGTGCGGCTATAGATCCAGCGGACCTCGCCGGTGACGCCGTGGACGATGCGGAACTCGCCCTGGAAAGTTTCCTCGCTGGCAAGGCTCCGCTCGATCTCGCGTTGGAGATGGGCGCGGTCGTCAGGGTGCACGTACTGGAGCAACTCGTCGAACGGCAGTTTCGTCGTGCCCGGCGGCAGGCCGAGTTGGGCGATGAGCGCCTCGGACACATGCGCGACGCCGTCGAGCCCGGCCTCGAAATCGGCGAGTCCGGTCGCCTCCTGGACCAGCCGCAAGCGTTGCTCGCTGGCGCGCAGGGCTTCCTCGGCGCGCTTGCGGTCGGTGATGTCGAGATGGGCGCCGATGGTGCGGACCAACGCGCCATCCTCGGCATATTCCATCTTGGTGCTGCTGGCGAGCCAACGCGTCTCGGTGGTGTCGGCCCGAACGATGCGGAATTCCCCACCAAAGCTTTCGCACCTGTCCGCGATTGCGCGATCGAGCACTTGCACCAGCCAGCCGATGTCCGCCGGATGCACGTGTTTGGCCCATTCTTTGCCTTCGATCGGGCCTTCGGCCATGGGCAGACCGATCTGATCGAAGAACCGGTCGGATGCGACCATCAGGCCATTCGCATCGGTTTCGAAGTCGGCGAAACCGGTGATTTCCTGGATTAAGCGCAGGCGCTGCTCGCTGCGGCGCAAGGCGTCCTCCGCCGTCTTGCGTTCGCTGACATCGCGCGAGATGCACATATGCGCCGGCGCGCCGTCGGGCATGCGGAACGGCACCGAATGCGCCTCCACGTGGCGCCGGGCTCCTTTCATGCCGATGATTTCATAAGTCCAGACCACCGGTTCGCCGGCGATCACGCGGCCATGGACGTCGGCACACTGGGGCAGGTATTCGGGCGGGACGGGGACGTGTCCCGAGGCGTTGAAGGTTTGCAGGTCCGGGGCTTCGAGCAACTTCAGGCCCCGCGGGTTGATATAGGTGAGCCCGAAATTCTCGTCGAACAGCTTCACGCAATCGGGCATCGCCTCGAGGATCGCGCTGAGCCGCGCTTCGCTTTCGCGCAGGGCTTCCTCGGCGCGCTTGCGGTCGGTGATGTCGAGGTGCGCGCCGATCGTGCCGATCAGCTCCCCGTCTTCGTCGCGCTCGACGCCGGTGTGCGTCGCCAGCCAGCGGACCTCGCCGGTGTCGGCGCGGATGACGCGGAATTCGCAATCGATGCTGTCTTCGTCCTGCATCGAGCGCAGCACTTGCTCGTGCAGATGCTCGCGATCGTCCGGGTGGACGCGTTCGAGCCATTGCTCGAAGGTCATCGGCTCGCTTTGCGGCGGCAGGCCGACTTGCTCGAAAAAGCGGCCGTTGGACGAGGTGATGCCCACCGTGTCGGTTTCGAACTCGGCCAGGCCGGTCGCGCTCTGGATCAGCCTGAGCCGCCGCTCGCTGCGGCGCAGGGCGTCTTCGGCGGTCTTGCGCTCGCTGACGTCGCGCGAGATGCACATGTGGCCGCGCGAGCCGTCGGGCAGGCGGATCGGCACCGAATGGGTCTCGACGTGCCGGCGTTGACCGCGCAGCCCGACCACGTCGTGTGAGGAGATGGTCGTTTCGCCCGCGATCACCCTGGCGTGAATCTGCAGCCATTCCGCGAGGTGTTCGGGCGGCACGGCGACAAAACCCGATGCAACGAACGTCGCCAGGTCTGGAGCCTCGATCAGCTCCAGGCCGCGCGGGTTGACGTAGACGAGCTCGGCCGTCTGGTCGAAGATCTTCACGCTGTCGGGCATCGTATTGAGGATCGCGCGCAAGCGGGCTTCGCTTTCGCGCAGCGCGGATTCGGCCTGCAGGCGCCCCGAGATGTCTTCGAACATGGCAACGATGTTGCCCGCGTCCGTCTCGTGGCAGCGGACTTCGTACGGCCGACCGCCGTGTTCCACCTGGATCGGTGCTTGGCCCCTGGTAGTGAACCTCGCCCACAGGTCTGCCTCGATCTCCGCGGCATCGCGGCCGGGCTCGTAGGCATCGTTTTCGAGGCGCTGGCGCACCAGGTCGCCGAGGGACCGGCCGGGGCGCACTTCTTCGGGCGCGAGGTCCAGCACTTCGGCGTAGCGCCGGTTGCAGACCGCGATGCGGCGATCCGGAGCAAACACGCACAAGCCGTGGCCGATGGATTCGATCGCGTCATCGAGCAGCCGCAACCGCTCGCGCAGGCGCGCGTTTTCCGCCTCAAGCGACGCCGTGCGATCCGCTCGACCCATTGCCGTTCTCCACCTCCCGGAGCCTAACCGGGCGAGTATGCGCGCTGCCTTGATGACCAGGGATAAACAGGGGTTAAGGCTAAACACCTAGCCAAGCCGATCCTGTGCCCCTGCCGGCCTCGCTTCACGGGCCGCATCACTTCACTTGGCGTTCACCGATGCGCTGGCTATAGCGCCTGCCATGCTTCGCTCGATCGCCCGCGGCCAAGGGCCCGCCGTCCTCGTCCCGCTCACCGCCGCGCTGCTGCTGTCGGGCTGCGCCACCTTCGGCAAGAAGAAGGGCGAAACGCCCTACATCGCGCGCGATGTCGAATCGCTCTACACCCAGGCGAAGCAGGAACTGGATCAGGGTCACTACAAGCTCGCCGGTGGGCTGTTCGACGAGGTCGAGCGGCAGCATCCCTATTCCGAATGGGCCCGCCGCGCCGAGGTGATGGGCGCCTACACCTATTACCGGCAAAGGGATTACAACAAGGCCATCGAAGGGGCGCAGCGGTTCCTATCGATCCACCCCGGCAACAGGGAAGCGCCGTACGCCTTCTACCTGATCGCCCTATGCTATTACGAGCAGATCGCCGACGTCGATCGGGATCAGAAGATCACGCAGGAATCGCTCGATGCGCTGACCGAGGTGATCCGCCGCTTTCCGCAGAGCGAATATGCGGCCGACGCCAAGCTCAAGCTGGACCTGGTCAACGACCACCTCGCCGGCAAGGAGATGGAGATCGGCCGATATTACGAACGCTCGGGCCAGTGGCTGGCGGCGCAGATCCGCTTCCAGGTGGTGATCGACAAGTACCAGACCACCAGCCACACGCCCGAAGCGCTCTATCGCCTGACCGAAACCGACCTCGCGCTCGGGATTCCCGACCAGGCGAAGAAGTACGCGGCCGTGCTCGGCGCCAATTATCCGGGCAGCGAGTGGTACGAGAAGGCCTATGACCTGCTCGGCAAGAAAGAGCCGCAGCTGGTCAAGACCTAGGTTAGGTTGGAGCGCCTTGCGTCAGGTGCCGTAGCGGCGCTCGGGCGCCATGCGGCTCGCCTCGAGCAACTTGCCGAACTCGGCAGGCCGCAGCGCCGAGGCGAACTTCAATCCAACGAACCCGTCATGCGCCCAGCGAACGCGGCCGATGCGCTGCTCGTCGCCGAAGTCGAGCGTGATTTGCTGGTCGATCGTGTAGTGGAGGCTGTCGACGCCGCTGATGCGGCAGCCTTCGCCGCACAGTTCGATCATCAGCCCGCCGCGTTTGCCGCCGCCCTCCTCGCGGAGTGAAACCGGGCGCCTGACGGCGAACCTCTTGTGCGAGCGGATAACCAGGACAGACACGCGCGGACCCCTCCAGCGATCAGTTATCCACAGAAGGCCATACGAGCGTTAAGATTTTCTTGCTGCGACAACGGAAAATGACTGAATTCCGACAGATAGGGTTGTGGACAAGCGGGTGGACCCCGCATCTTCCGTCCCTCGCTTTGCAAGTGGTGATTGCGGCGCGGGCGGACGTTGCGGTGGGACGAGCTGAACCGTAAGCTGGCGCACCCTCATGCTGAGCCGGCTGGCCATCCGTAACGTCGTGTTGATCGAGGCGCTCGACCTCGCCTTTCCGGGCGGCCTCGGCGTGCTCACCGGCGAGACCGGCGCGGGCAAGTCGATTCTGCTCGACGCCCTCGGGCTGGTGCTCGGCAATCGCGCCGAGAGCGGCTTGCTGCGCGCGGGCGAGGAGCGCGCGAGCGTGACCGCGACGTTCGAATTTGCCGCCCTGCCGGCGGCGGTGCGCGAGGTGCTCGACGATGCCGAGGTGGCGATCGAGCCCGGCGAGCCGCTGATCCTGCGCCGCACGCTGAAGTCCGACGGCGCGAGCAAGGGGTTCGTCAACGACCAGCCGGTCGGCGCCGCGCTGCTGCGCGAGCTGGCGCCGGCGCTGGTCGAGATGCACGGCCAGCAGGACGATCGCGGCCTGGTCAGCCCACGCGGTCATCGGGCGCTGCTCGACCGCTACGCCGGGGCGGACGTAGAGGCGGTCGAGGCTGCGTGGCGGGGCTGGCGCGCGGCGGAGGCTCGGCTCGCCGAGGCGCGCGGCGCCATCGCGCAGGCCAAGGCCGACCAGGACCTGCTGATCGCGCACCTCGCCGAGCTGGCGGCGCTGGAGCCGCGCGAAGGCGAGGAAGAGGCGCTCGCCAACGCCCGGTCCGACATGCAGAAAGGCGAACGGCTCTCCGGCGACCTCGAGGAGCTGCGGGCGTTGTGGGACGGCTCGGACTCGCCGCTGGCGGCCATGCGGGCGGCGGCGCGGCGCCTCGACCGGATCGCGCCCGAGCATCCGCTGCTGGCCGAAGCGCTGGCCGCCCTCGACCGCGCGGTGATCGAGGCCGGGGAGGGCGAAGACAAGCTGGCCGCCGCCGCCGAGGCGCTGACGCACGATCCGGCCGAGCTCGACCGCATCGAGACCCGGTTGTTCGAGCTGCGCGCGCTGGCGCGAAAGCACCGCTGCGAAGTCGATGACCTTCCGGGGAAGATGCGCGAGATGCGCGCGGCGATCGAGGCGATCGAAGCCGGCGATGCGGAGGTCGGCGAGCTGGAGCAGGCAGAGCGCGCCGCGCACCAGGTCTATTGTGCGCGCGCCGAGGCGTTGCATGCCAGCCGCGTGGCCGCGGCGCTGCGGCTGGACGGGGCCGTCGCGGCGGAACTCGCACCGCTCAAGCTCGACGCCGCGCGCTTTCGCACCGCCGTCACCGAATTGCCCGAGGAGCGCTGGGGCCCGCACGGGATGGATGCGGTCGAGTTCCTGATTTCGACCAACCCCGGTGCGGACTTCGGGCCGCTCGACAAGATTGCCAGCGGCGGGGAGCTCTCCCGCTTCATCCTCGCGCTCAAGATGGCCCTGGCCGAGCAGGGCGGCGCGGCGACCGTGATCTTCGACGAGATCGACCGCGGCGTCGGCGGCGCGGTGGCGAGCGCGATCGGCGAGCGCCTCGCCCGCCTGGCGCAGGGCGGCCAGTTGCTCGTCGTCACCCATTCGCCGCAGGTCGCGGCCCGTGGCCGCACGCATTACCTGATCGCCAAATCGAGCGAGGGCACGGTGACCCGTACCTCGGTCCACCTGCTCGACGACGCCGGCCGCCAGGAGGAGATCGCCCGCATGCTGTCAGGCGCGGAGATCACCAGCGAGGCGCGGGCGCAGGCGGATAGGTTGCTGGAAGGGGTGTGAGGCATGGGCTCGCCGGCGTTGCGTTGGTCTCGGCCGCGGCGTGTTTCGCGGCTGGAGCAGCTTTGACGGGAGCTGCTTCAACGCCGCACTACTATGCCGGTCAGAACTTGTGGGGGACTGACGCTCACCTGACGCCGGACAGGCCAGACGCGATCCTGCGTTATGGCAGCGGCGCCCGCGCCTTCGCCGAACTGCGCCTGCCCGAGGGCAAAGGCCCGTTTCCTTTGGCGGTGCTCTACCACGGAGGATGCTGGAAGACCGGGCTGGCGACGCAGGCCTATCTCGCGCCGCTGGCCACGCGCTGGCGGCAGCTCGGCATCGCCACGCTCAACGTCGATTACCGCGAGGTCGGCGACGGCGGCGGATGGCCGGGGAGCTTCGCGGACTGGCAGGCATCGGCCAGCCTGATCGACGAAGTCGCGAAGCGCTATCCGATCGACCGTTCGCGCGTGACGCTGGTCGGGCATTCGGCCGGTGCAACACCGGCGCAATGGTTGGCGGCGGAGCAAGGGGCGGACGGTCCGGTCGGTGCGCGCCCTCCGCTCCCGGTGCGCGCGGCGATCGTGTTCGACGGGCCGGCGGACGTCGGCCTCGAGCGTGGAGCGTTCGACGCCTTGTGCGAGTTCGACGCGGTCGATCCCTTCATGGGCGGTTCGGATGAAGCTGTCCCGCGGCGATATGAGGCGATTTCGCCCCTGGGCCATCCACCGCACCTGCAAGAAATCCGCTTCGAGATGGCGAAGATGCCGCCGCCCCCCGCAAACGCACAAGCGGCCGTCCGCGCGAAGGGCACCAAGCTGACGGTGCATGTCAACGAGGGCGCGAGCCACTTCGACGTCCTCACGCCGGGCGATCCGGTTTACCAGGCCGACGAACCCGCGCTCCTGCGCGTGTTGCGCGGGCGCTGAGCGGCTCCAACGAGAACTGGAAAGCGTCGCCCATTCGCGCGATAGCAAACGGATGAGCGCGAATCCGGGAGGGGTGACCGAAGCCGAGGCGGCGAACGAGCTGATGCGGCTGGCCAAAGTGATCGCGCATCACAACAAGCTCTATTATGCCGAGGACGAGCCGCAGATTTCCGACGCCGAATACGACGCGCTGGCACGCCGCAATGCCGAGCTGGAGGCGGCGTTTCCCCACCTGGTGCGGGCGGACAGCCCGTCGCGGCAGGTCGGGCACGAGATCGGCGCCTCGCCGCTGTCGAAAGTGACGCACGCGGTTCGCATGGTGAGCCTCGACAACGCGTTCACCGACGAGGAAGTGGCCGAGTTCGCCGCCCGGGTGCGGCGGTTCCTGGCGATGAGCGACGATGCGCCGCTGGCGTTCACCTCGGAGGACAAGATCGACGGGCTTTCGTGCTCGCTCCGTTACGAGAACGGCGCGCTGGTGCTGGCGGCCACGCGCGGCGACGGGCAAGTGGGCGAGAACGTCACCGCCAATGTCGCGCACATCCCGGACATTCCGCGGCAGCTGAAGGGCGAGGCCCCGGCGTTGTTCGAGGTTCGTGGCGAAGTGTACATGGAAAAGCAGGCGTTTACCGCGCTCAATTCGCGGCTGATGGAAGAGGGGAAAGCGCGCGCGGAAGCCAAAGGCGAGCCATTCGACGAGAGCGCGGTGCGCCAGTTCGCCAACCCGCGTAACGCCGCGGCGGGGTCGCTGCGGCAGAAGGATGCTAACGTCACCGCCGAGCGTCCGCTGCGCTTCTTCGCCCACGGCTGGGGCGCGGCGAGCGAGCTGCCGGGCGGCACTCAATTCGCGATCATGCGGCAGATTGCCAAGTGGGGCTTTCGCGTTTCCCCCGATCTGGTGTGCTGCCAATCGCTCGACGAAATGCTGCGGCAATACCGCAGCATCGCCGA
>JANWHA010000058.1 GCA_025450635.1 Croceibacterium sp.
CGCTCGCCGCCCGGCCGACCGCGGTCGCATACTGCGCACTGGTGCTCGCCAGGGTGCCGACGGCCGTAGCGCTCACTCCACCCGCGCTCGTCTGCCGGCCGATGGCGGTGGCAAAGTCGCCGGTCGCGCTGGTCACGCTGCCGAGCGCGGTCGAGCCGAACCCGCTCGCCAGCGTCGATACCCCGATCGCCGCCGCGCCGGTGCCGGTCGCGGTCCCCTGCCGCCCGATCGCCACCGCGTTGTCGCCGTTCGCCACCGTATCGGTCCCCAGGGCGATTGAATCCGCATGCAGCGCCCGCGACCCGAACGCATCCCCGTCGGTCCCGTCGGTGCCGATCGCAATCGAACGCGCGCCAGAGGCCGTTGCGGCGCTGCCGACGCTCGTGGAGCCGACGCCCCCGGCATTTGCAGATTCCCCGATCGCGGTGGACTTCACGCCGCTCGCGGCCGTGCTGTTGCCCAGGGCGGTCGTGAAATCCGCCGAGGCAACGGCGTGGTCACCGTAAGCGCTCGAGGAAGTGCCGCCGGCGGACGTCCCATAACCGACAGCGGTCCCATGAGCGCCAACCACAGAGGAAATCGTGCCAATTGCGATCGCGTTCGCGTTCGCCGCAAGGGCGCCGTTGCCCATCGCCGTGGCGGTCGCCCCGCTCGACGTCGAACTGTTGCCAATGGCTATACCGTTCGAGCCGCTCACGGTATCGAAACTGCCGTAGGCGACGCTGAAGGTGGCACCCGCTGCTATCGTGTTATAGTCACCGACCGCGGTGGAGCCGTTTGCGGAAGAGTCGATCTGGTTGCCGTTGCCGACCGCCGTGCTGAATCCGGCCGCTGCAATGTTCGGTCGCGAGGCGACTCCACCGCTGCCGACGGCGGTCGAGGAGAGACCGGTCGCACTCGCGCCCGCGCCGAGCGCCGTCGAGTTGTCGGCCGTGGCATCAGCGTTGGAGCCAACGCCAGTCGAACTGGCACCGAGCGCGCTGGCCGCGTTGCCGACGGCGGCGGAGTTGCCGCCACTGGCGGTCGCGCTGGAGCCGCAGGCTGTGTCGGTTGTTGCGGACGGCACGCCCTGCGACGGCTGCGTGATGACACCGCCAGTGTAGGTGCCGCAGACTGCCTGGGCCTGGGCCTGTTGCGGCGCGAGAAACAGGCCGCCGCCCATGGCGAGCGCGCCGAGCGCGGTGGCGGTGAAGAGCTGCGAACGGATGAACCTCATGGAACCATTCCCTCTGTGGAGAGGGATGGCACACCGGACGGCCGACGCAGGCGCGACCCGAGCCGATCTTCAGGTTAGGAAAGGCAACCGTCCCGCGTCGGCCCAACGGCTCGCCGCCACCCCCATGTTGCAAATGCCGACTCGCCAACGGGCGCACCGGCGGCGCAGGGTTTCCCAGTTACCGCTTCGGGAGGCAACAAATATTAAGTTGAGCAACCGGGACTCAGCGCTTCCACACCCAGTATTCCGGCCCCCAGCGCTCTTCGAGCTCCGCCAGACATTCGACGTGGATCTCGCGCACGCGCGCGGCCGGCATGAACTCGGCCGGATCGATTTCCTCGATCGTCAGCGTCGACTTGTCCTCGTAGAGATGTTCGCCCTTGAGCAGCGCGTTTTCGTCGTACGGCCAGATGAACGCCTGCAGCGAATGGACGAGGTACAGGCCGTCGTCCTTCTCCACCTTGTGGCCAAGCTTCTTCAGCTCCGCGCCGGTGCTCATCTGGTGGAACCACATCTCGTCGGCGATGCCCCAGTCGGCCACCGCGACCATGTCGCCCGAGTTCCACAGGACGATCTCGCCAATCGAGGCGTAGAAGTCGAACACGCCCTTGCGGCCTTTCACCTGGAACGGCTTTTCGCCCCAGGTGATGTGATAGACCGGATCGTCGGCCATCATGTCGGGCGCGGTGATCTCTTCGAACATCGACGCGCCTTCGAGGTGCACGTGGCGGCAGTAGTTCTTGAGGATGGCCCGGTGCAGCGGGTTCTCGGTCCGCTCGAGCAGGACGAGCGTCGGGTCCATGCAGTGGTAGACTTCGGCTTCGTATCGGCTGGCCATCGGCGCTCCTCGTTCCCTTCGCCGACACTCTAGCCGCGCGCGGCGGCGCGGCAATCCCCTTACGCGGCGGCGAGCTTGCGCTTCTGCCACCACTGCATCGCCAATCCGAGCACGGTGCCGGTGGCGATGGCGGCGGAGAGATCGACCAGCACGGTCATCGCCGCGGTCAGCAGAAGCAGCGCGAGCTCCCACTTCGGCAGCGCCAGGCGGTGCGGCCAGCGGTGCGGCTCGGCCATCGCCCAGGCGGTGATGATCAGCAAACCGGCGAGCGTTGGCAACGCCAGCGCGCCGGCGAGCGGTGCCAGCAGCACCATCGCCGCGAGGATCGCCAGCGCATGGACGATCCCGGCCACCGGCGTGCGCCCGCCCGCGTCGACATTGGTGGCGGTGCGGGCGATCGCGCCGGTTGCCGGCAGCCCGCCGAACAGCGGCGAGGCGATGTTGGCCGCGCCTTGCGCGAGCAGCTCGGCGCTGGTGCGGTGGGCGCCGCCGATCATCCGGTCGGCGACCATCGCGGAAAGCAGCGATTCGATCGCCGCGAGCAGGGCGATGGTGAGCGCGCTGGGGAACATCTGCACGATCAGGCTCGCCGAAAGCGGCGGCAGGTGGGGCCACGGCAAGCCGTGCGGCAGCGCGCCGAAGCGGCTCGTCACCGTGGCGACGGAAGGCAGGGCGAACCACGCGAGCGCGCTGAGGATCAGCACCACCACCGCCCGGCCGCGGAAGTGCGGGGCGAAACGGCGGACCAGCGCGATGCCGGCGACGGTCGCCACACCGAGCGCGAGCGAAGCCCATTCGACCGTGTGCCGCGCGGCCCACAGCCCTTCCATCTTGGGGAGGAAATCGGCCGGCAGCGCGCCCGTGGTGAGGCCGGCGAGATCCTTCAGCTGGCTCGTTGCGATGACCACGGCGATGCCGATGGTGAAGCCTTCGATCACCGGCTCGGGGATCAGCCGGATCAGCCGGCCCGCGCGCACGAGGCCGCCGATCACCAGGATGAACCCGGCCATCAGCGTCGCCAGCTGCAGCCCGGCGAGGCCGTACTTGGCGATGATCCCGTAGACGACGACGATGAACGCCCCCGTCGGCCCGCCGATCTGCACCCGGCTGCCGCCGAGCGCCGAGATCAGCAAGCCCGCGACCACCGCCGTCACCAGGCCTGCCGCCGGCGGCGCGCCCGAGGCGATGGCGGTGGCGATGCTGAGCGGCAAGGCCACCAGCGCCACGGTCGCGCCCGCGATAGAATCGTGCAGAAACTGCCGACGATCGTAGGTCTCGAGGGTGGTTAGGAGCTTGGGCTTCATGGTTTGCCGCCGCTGTGCCGGCGTAGCCGCGCAGCCGCGCTCCGGAACATTCCGAGGTTGCTTAGGCCCTAAAGCGGATTCCCGTCGCGGTCCCGATAGATCTCCCGCCGCCCGACGTGATTGGCCGGGCCGACCAGGCCTTCGTCCTCCATCCGCTCGATCCACTTGGCGGCGGTGTTGTAGCCGACGCCCATCTGGCGCTGGAGCCACGAACCGCTCGCCTTCTGGTTCTCGATGACGACCTGGATCGCCTGGCGGTACTTGCGCTCCTCGGGGTTGTCGCTGGCGGTGAAGTCGTCCTCGAACCCGAAGCCGCCGTCTTCCGGCTCTTCGGTGACCGAATCGACGTAATCGGGCTCGCCCTGGCCGCGCCAGTGGTCGGCGACGCGCTCCACTTCCTGGTCGGTGACCAGCGGGCCGTGGACGCGGATAAGCGCGCCGGTGTTCGGCTTATAGAGCATGTCGCCCTTGCCCAGCAGCTGCTCGGCGCCCTGCTCGCCCAGGATCGTGCGGCTGTCGATGCGGCTGGTGACGTTGAAGCTGATGCGCGTCGGCAGGTTCGCCTTGATCACCCCGGTGATCACGTCGACCGATGGGCGCTGGGTGGCCATGATCAGGTGGATCCCGGCGGCGCGGCTCTTCTGGCTGAGGCGCTGGATCAACACCTCGATCTCCTTGCCGACGGTGATCATCAGGTCGGCCAGCTCGTCGACGATCAGGACGATCTGCGGCAGCGCCTCATAATCGAGCTGTTCGTGCTCGTAGATCTCGTCGCCGGTTTCGGGGTCGAAGCCGGCCTGCACCCGGCGGCCGAGCGGCTTGCCCTTGGCAATGGCCGCCTTCACCCGGTCGTTGAACCCGCCCAGGTTGCGCGCGCCGATGTCGCTCATCATGCGATAGCGCTTTTCCATTTCCTCGACCGCCCACTTGAGCGCGCGGATCGCCTTGTGCGGATCGGTCACCACCGGGCTCAGCAGGTGCGGGATGTCGTGGTAGAATTCGAGCTCGAGGATCTTGGGGTCGATCAGGATCAGCCGGCAATCGTTGGGCGTGAAGCGGTACAGCAGGCTCAGCAGGATCGCGTTGAGGCCGACCGACTTGCCTGAGCCGGTGGTGCCGGCCACCAGCAGGTGCGGCATCGCCGCGAGGTCGGCGACGATGGGCTCGCCAGCGATGCCCTTGCCGAGGATGATCGGCAGGGTTGCCTTGCTGTCCTGGAACGCTTCGCTGGCGGCGAGCTCCTTGTAGCTGACGGTGACGCGATGCGCGTTGGGCAGCTCGATGCCCATCACCGTGCGCCCGGGGATCGAGGAAACGCGGGCGCTGATCGCGCTCATGTTGCGGGCGATGTCTTCGGCCAGGCCGATCACCCGGCTGGCCTTGATCCCGGGGGCGGGCTCGAGCTCGTACATCGTCACCACCGGGCCGGTGCGGACGGCGGTGATCTCGCCCTTGACGTTGAAGTCGTCGAGCACGGTTTCGAGCAGGCGCGCGTTGCGTTCCAGCGCCAGCTTGTCGAGCTTGGGCGCCTTGTCCGGCGCCGGGTCTTCGAGCAGGTCGAGGCTGGGGAGCTGCCAGGTTTCGAACAGGTCCTTCTGCCTGGTCTTGCCGCTCAGCTTGGCCGGGCGCGGCGCGCGCGTGGGATCGGTGATCTCGGGCGGCTTGCGATCATCGACTTCAGGCTCCGGGCGCGGCTCGCGCAGACGCTTTTCGCGAGCGGGCTTGAACGGGTTTTCCTCGCGCAGGTTGGGGATGCGCCTCAGCGCAAGCGGCAGGGTGAGGAGCTGTGCCCAGTCGAAGGCGAACACGCGCCCGACCAGGGCCGCGCCGGCGGCGAGGCTCAAGAGGCCGAGGCCGAGGATGGTCCACACTTGCGCCGCCTGGGGCAGCCGGTGGGCGAGGGCGGTGATGCCCTTCGCCCCGAGCAGGCCGGTCAGGCCGCCGAGGCTCGCCGGCAGGTTGCCGCCCGGGGCGTCGAACGTCAGGCTCAGCACCGTCGAGAGCAGCGCCATGCCGACCAGCATCATCGCCACCGTGCGCCACCAGCGGCGCCCGTGCGGCGTCTCCTCGTTCTCGGAATCGCGCCATAGCTTGCGCGCGAAGGCATAGAGCAGCGGCAGCAGCAGCACGGCGATCACGCCGAAGCCGAGCAGCGCCATGTCCGCCGCCCACGCGCCCGGATAGCCCATCCAGTTGAGCGGCGGCCCGCTGGCCGCGGTCGAGAACGACGGGTCGGTCTGGTGGTAGGAAACGAGGGCAAGGCCGAGAAAGCCGGTCGCCAGGTACAGCGCCGCCGAGCCGCTGATCTGCAGCGCGCGCGCCAGCGACCGCCGGAACGCCGCGCGCCAGTCGGCCGGTTCTGCCTTCGCTGCCCTGGTCGCCATCGCGTGACCCCTTCCGGGGCAGAATCGCAGGTGGCGGACTCCGCGTCAAGGAATCACGTTTTGTTTCGGCAGAGGCATGCCTGATATTTCTCACGCAAAGGCTCTAAGGCTTTGCGATTGCCGCGAAGCGACTTTCGTTTGGTTCACACGAAGAAACGAAGATGGCGTTCGACATTGCAGCCTTGTGCAACATCTTCGTGTCTTCGTGTGAAACATTGCCCTGCGTAGCCGGGCCTTAGCGCCGTGGCGCCTTCGCGTGAAACAATCTCAGCTCAACCCATCGATTGCCGCCCAACGCCGCCAATCAAGCCGCCGCGCGGTGCTGGCATTCATGCCCCCCAGCGCGATCACCGGCATTTGCGCGTGGCTTGCCAGCAGGCGGAAGCGAGCGGGGCCGAGCGCGGGCGCATCGGGGTGCGAGCGGGTCGGGAAGGCGGGCGAGAGCAGCACCGCGTCGGCCCTCGCTCGGTTGGCGAGGCCGATCTCGGCCAGGTCGTGCGCGGTGGCGAGGGTGAGCAGGTCGCGCGTCGGGTAGAGCGCGAGAGCGGGGCCGTAGAGTCCGTCGGCGCCCCATTCGCGCGCTGTCATCGCGTCGTCGGCCAGGATGCAGACATGGTCCCGCGCGCGGGCGACGCGGCGTAGCGCAAACCAGCGGGCGATCCGCTCCTCCGGCGGCAGGTGATAGTGGCGGTAGATGAAGCCCGAGCCGCGCGGCAGGCGGCGCAGCGCAGCCTCCAGCGCCGCGTCGTTGCGCGCGTCGGAGATCAGCCACAGGTCGGGGAAGCTCTGGCGCGCGGGCATCGCCGCGCTATAGCGCCGCCTCATGGAAAGCGCAGCCACGAGGCTCGAAGCCGTCCGCGAGCGGATCGCGCATGCCTGCCAGGTGGCGGGGCGACGGGCGGACGAGGTGACGCTGGTCGCGGTCAGCAAGACGCATCCGGCCGAGGCGATCGAGCCGCTGCTCGAAGCGGGGCAGCAGGTGTTCGGCGAGAACCGGGTGCAGGAAGCGCAAGGCAAGTGGCCCGCCTTGCGCGAGCGCTGGCCGGCGGCCGAGCTGCATCTCGTGGGCCGGCTGCAATCGAACAAGGCGGCCGATGCCGCGGCGCTGTTCGACTGCATCCATTCGCTCGACCGGCCCAGCCTCGTCGCCGCGCTTGCTAAGGCGATGGACAAGGAAGGCCGCCGGGTGCCGTGCTTCGTCCAGGTCGACATCGGCGAGGAGCCCCAGAAGGGTGGCTGCGCGATTGCCGAGCTTCCCGCGCTGCTCGCCGAGGCGCGCGCGGCGGACGTGCCCGTCATCGGCCTAATGGGCGTCCCCCCGCTCGGCATCGAGCCCGCGCCGTTCTTCGCTCTCCTCGACAAGCTCGCCCGCGACCACGACCTGCCCGGCCGCAGCATGGGCATGAGCGGCGACTACGAAACCG
>JANWHA010000059.1 GCA_025450635.1 Croceibacterium sp.
CCGACCCCTCTCCCTCCGCGCCTGCGGCGCTCCTCCCTCTCCCGCAAGGGGAGAGGGGCTCGATGCAGCGAGTATCGGCGTTGTGTTGATCGAACTGCCCGATCTCGCGGCGATGGATGCGTTCGGCACGCGGATCGCCGCTCAATTGCGCTTTGGCGACGTCGTCGCGCTCTCCGGACCGCTCGGCAGCGGCAAGACCACGCTCGCGCGGGCGATCATTTCGGCGCTCGGTCATAATGGCGAAGTGCCGTCCCCGACCTTCACGCTCGTCGAGGCCTACGATCTCGACCCGCCCGTGGTGCACGCCGATTTCTACCGCCTCGACAGTCCGAAAGAGGCGGAGGAGATCGGTCTCGACGATTACCGGGAAGGCGCCGCGCTGATCGCCGAGTGGCCCGAACGGGCCGGCGGCTTCGCCCACGAGGCGGCTTGTCTTTCGATCGCGCTCGAAATTGCGGGCAGCGGGCGCAAGGCGATTGTCGAAGGCGGCCGGGATTGGCATGGCCGGATGCCATGAATGATCAATTGCCCGACGGGCTGGACGATTTTCTGCAGAAGGCCGGATGGGGCGCCGCCGAGGTCGAACCGCTCCTCGGCGATGCCAGCTTCCGGCGCTATTTCCGGGTCCGCAGCGGCGAGCGGAGCGCGATGCTGATGGACGCGCCGCCGCCGCATGAGGACCCAGGGCCGTTCCTCGAGGTCGGCGCCTGGCTCGCCGCCAACGGCCACCGGGCGCCGGCCATCCACGCCGACGATCGCGCGCGCGGCCTGGTGCTGATCGAGGATTTCGGCGCCGATCGCATGCGCGACTGGCTCGACGACAACGCGCACGCGGAGAACGAGACCTACGGCGCGGCGATCGACGCGCTGGTCCGCCTGCACGCCTCGCCCCCGGGCCCGTTTCCGCCGTACGACATGGAGGTCTACCAGCGCGAGGCCGGGCTGTTCACCGAATGGTACTGCCCGGCGATGAAGCTCGCCGTCGACGCGGAAGGATACCGCAAGGCGTGGGACGAGGTGCTGACGCCCATGCTCCCGCGCCAGAACCCTGGCGTCACCGTCCTGCGCGACTACCACGCCGAAAACATCATGCTGCTGGAAGGCGGCGCGCAGGGGCTCATCGACTTCCAGGACGCGCTGGTCGGGCATCCGGCCTACGACCTCGTGTCGCTGCTGCAGGACGCCCGGCGCGATGTGGACCCCGAGCTCGAGCGGGCGATGCTCGATCGCTACCTCGCGCAAGTGGAAGCCGGCGAGCACTTCGAAGCCGACTACGCCCGTCTCGGCGCGCAGCGGAACGCCAAGATCGTCGGCATCTTCAGCCGCCTGTGGAAGCGCGACCACAAGCCGCGCTACCTCGCCTTCATCCCGCGCGTGTGGGACGCAATGGAGCGCGACCTGAAGCATCCGGCGCTAGCTCCCGTGGCCGAGTGGTTCGGGCGGAACATCCCGCAGGAAATCCGCGACACGGGCGGCGGAGAGATTCAGTGACCGAACTCGCTTCCGACACCGCGATGGTCCTCGCCGCCGGGCTGGGCAAGCGGATGCGGCCGCTGACCGCCTCGCGGGCCAAGCCGATGGTGCGGGTGGCCGGCAAGCCGCTGATCGATCATGTGCTCGACAAGCTGGCGGAGGCGGGTATCGCCAAGGCCGTCGTCAACGTCCATTACCTGGCCGATGCGCTCGAAGCGCACGTGACCGCGCGCGCGTCGCCGAGGGTGACCATCTCGGATGAGCGCGAGCAATTGCTCGAGACCGGCGGAGGGATGGTCAAGGCCGCTGCGCTGCTCCCCGACCCGTTCTTCGAGGTCAACAGCGACAATATCTGGCTCGACGGCCCGAAGAGCGCATTCCGGGAATTGTCGGACGTCTGGCAGCCCGATCGAATGGACGCGCTGCTGCTCGTGGTGCCCCATAGTCGGGCGCACAACTTCGCCGGCGGCGGCGATTTCTCCATGAGCGCCGGCGGCGGCCTCAGCCGTCCCAAGCCGGGCCGGGTTGCGCCCTTCATCTGGACCGGCATCCAGCTGGTTTCGAAACGTCTTCTGCGCGAGGCGCCCGAGGGTCCGTTCTCGACCAACCTCCTGTGGAACCGGGCGATCGAAGAGGGCCGGCTCTACGGGGTGGCGTTCAGCGGGCAATGGTTCGAAGTCGGCACGCCCGCCGCCATCGCGCCGACCGAAGCGGCGCTGAAGGAGAGCTGAGGCGAGCGATGGAGCGGAAGGGACCGCAAGTCTATTCGATCGCCGCGCACCGGGGCTTTGCCGATGCCTTGGTGGCCGGGTTGCTCCCGCGCTATTCCGATCTCGAAGTCGGCCTTGCCCGCCTGACCTTGCTGCTGCCGAGCACGCGCGCGGTGCGGACGGTGAGCGAAGCATTCATCCGGCTTAGCGGAGCGGGACTCCTGATGCCGCGGATGGCAGTGGTCGGCGACCTCGATCTCGACGAGACGCTCGGCGCGCTGCTCGATCCGCTCGGCGCCGGCGCGGCGATTCCGCCGGCTGCGGACCCCACGCGGCGGCTGTTCAAGCTGGCGGAATTCGTCGGCCTGGAAATGGCCGACCGCGAGAGCGGAGCGCCCCGCGGCGCCGCGCAAATCCGGCTCGCGCGGCAAATCGCCATGGCGATCGATCGCCTGCTGGTCGAAAATATCGATCCGGAAGCGCTGTGGCAGGAGCGGGTGCTGCAAGTGCTGGCCGACCTTTCGCGGCACTGGCTCGACAACACCCGCTTGTTCGCCCGCGTCCACGCGCGCTGGCGCGACAACCTGCGCGCGCGGGGCGAGATCGACGCCGCGGCGCGGCGCAACCGGCTGTTCGCGCGGGCGGCGGAAAGATGGCGCGCCGAGCCTCCGGCGACGCCGATCGTCGCCGCTGGCGTGACGAGCGCGGCGCCGGCGCTGGCGGAGCTGCTGCGCGTCGTGTCGGAGCTCCCGGAAGGGGCGGTGATCCTGCCCGACCTCGACCTGTCGATGCCGGACGCGGTGTGGGACGAGCTCGGCCATGCGGGTGCGCCCGACGCCGATCCGCCGCTGGCGCGCGGCGATGCCGTGACGCATCCCCAGTACCACCTGAAGCTGCTGCTCAATCGCATGGGCGTGGCGCGCGGCGAGGTGCAGCCGTGGCATCGCGCCGGGCTTGGCAAGGGGCCGCCCGAGCGTAGCCACGCGATCTCCAACCTGTTCCTGCCGCCCGAGGCGAGCAAGGCGTGGGTGAGCCTGCCGGCGGACAAGCGGCGGCTTTCCGGCGTGCGGTTGCTGGAAACCGCCAATCCCGAGGAGGAAGCGCAGGCGATTGCGCTGCTGGTGCGGGAGGCGCTGGCCGAGCCGGAGAAGCGCATCGCGGTGGTGACGCCCGACCGCGGCCTCGCCCGCCGTGTGGTGCAGCACTTGCGGCGCTGGCACATCGAGGCGGACGATTCCGCCGGTCGCCCGCTGTCACAGACCACCGCCGGGCGGCTGTTCCTGCTGCTCGCCGAAGTGGCCGCCGAGCAGGCCGCCCCGGTGCCGCTGGTGGCGCTGCTTAAACATCCGCTGGTGCGCATGGGTGAGGGCCGGGCGGATTGGCTCGACAATGCCCGCGCGTTCGAGCTGGCGCTGCGCGGACCGCGTCCCGCGCCCGGGCTGGAGTCCCTCCGCAAGGACGCGGATGCAGCTCGCACGGGTGCCTGGTGGAGCGAAGTCGAAGCGATCCTCGCGCCGCTGCTGGCCGAAGGCTCGCAACGGCTGGCGGACTTGTTGGACACGCTCGTTACCGCCGGAGAAGCGCTGTGCGGCACCGCCCTGTGGGCGCGCGAGGATGGCCGCGCGCTGTCCATGCTGGTTGAGGACTTGCGGCTCCACGCGCGCGAAACCGGCTTCGTCATCGACCCGGCCGAGCTGCCCGCCGCCTTGCGCGAGGCGATGGATCAGGTCGCCGTGCGCCCGCCCTACGGCGGGCATCCGCGGGTGGCGATCTACGGCTTGCTCGAAGCGCGCATGACGCGGGCCGACCTGGTGATCTGCGCCGGGCTGAACGAGGGCACCTGGCCGGCCACGCCCTCGCTCGACCCGCTGCTCGCCCCGCCGGTGCTGCGCGCGCTGGGGGTGCCGGGGGCGGATTTCCGCATCGGGCTATCCGCGCACGACCTTGCCGGGCTTCTCGGAGCGCCCGAAGTGGTGCTGAGCCGCTCGGAGCGCGACGTGCAGGGACCGGCGATCCCCTCGCGCTTCCTGCTGCGGGTCAAGGCGCTGCTCGGGCGCGATCTCGGCAAGGGGCATGAGGATCGCGAAACCGTGGCGTTGGCCCGCGCGCTCGACGATGGCGAGCCGGCGCCGCTCTATCCGCAGCCCCAGCCGCGGCCGAGCGCCGAGCAGCGGCTCGTCCGCGTCAGCGTGACCGGGCTCGATCGCCTGCGTTCCGACCCGTACCAGTTCTACGCCTCGGAAATCCTCCAGTTGCGCGATCTCGATTCGCTCGACGCCGAGCCGACCCCTCAGTGGCGCGGCATCGCGGCGCACAAGGTGCTCGAAACCTGGCACAAGACTGGGCGGCCGATGCTCGAGATCGCCGACGAGGTGCTCGCCGAAATGAACCACCACCCGCTGACGCGCGCGCTGTGGCGGCCGCGGCTGATCAAGGCGCTCGAATGGGCCGAGGCCGAGATCGCCGCCAATCCCGAGCGGATGCCGACGCTGATCGAGCAGAAGGGCGAGTGGCTTTACCGCGGCGTGACCATTCGGGGGAAGGCCGACCGCATCGACAAGCTGGCCGACGGAACTCTGGCGGTGGTCGATTACAAGACCGGCATGCCGCCCAGCGGGCGGCAAGTGGCCGAAGGCTATGCGCTACAGCTCGGCACGACCGGGCTGATGCTTCTGAACAGCGCCTTCAAGGGCCTGCAGGGCACGGCGACGGTGTTCGAATACTGGTCGCTGGCGAAATCGAGCAAGAGCGACACGGGCTTCGGCTACATCTCCACGCCGATCCTCACCGGCAACAGGCGGAGCGGCATTTCGCTCGAGGACTTCCTGCCGGAAGCGCAGCGCTATCTCGATGACGCGCTCGACCGCTGGATTCTCGGCGAGGAGCCGTTCACCGCGCGGCTCAATCCCAATGTCGCCGGCTACGACACTTTCGACCAGCTGATGCGGCTCGACGAGTGGCAAGGGCGGGGCGGGCCGGCATGAGCGGCGAGGTCCACCGGCTCGAAGGCGAGCAGGCGCAGGCGGTCGATCCGCGCGACAGCGTGTGGTTGTCGGCCTCGGCGGGGACGGGGAAGACGCAAGTGCTGTCGGCGCGCGTCTTGCGGTTGCTTTTGCGGCCCGACGTGGCGCCCGAGCAGATCCTGTGCCTCACCTTCACCAAGGCCGGGGCGGCGGAGATGGCGACCCGCGTCAACGAGGTGCTGGCGAGCTGGGTGCGGCTGCCCGACACCGAGCTGGCGAAGGACCTCGCCAATATTCACGAGAAGGGCGACCCGGAGACCGTCGCCCGCGCCCGCGCGCTGTTCACCCGCGTGCTCGATTGCCCCGGGGGGGGCTTGCGGATCGATACGATCCACGCCTTCGCGCAATGGCTGCTCGCGGCGTTCCCGGAAGAAGCGGGCCTGATCCCCGGCAGCAAGCCGATGGAGGATCGCGACCGCGAATTGCTCGCCCACCGCATCCTCGCCGACTTGCTGGTCGAATGGGAGGAGCGCGGCGAAACCTCGCTGCTCGAAGCCGTCGCCATGCTCAGCGTGCGCTGGGGCCCGGACGGCGCGCGCAAGTGGCTGATGCGCTGCGCCGAGGCGCGCGAGATGTGGTTCGGCCCGGGAAGCTGGCAGGAGCCGCTCGACGACCGCGTGCGTGGGCTGATCGGACTCGACCTCGATGCCGGGCCGGACAGCCTGGCCCGTTTATGCGACGACGACGTGTTCGACTGCGCCGCGCTCAAGCGCTGCCTGGAGATCAACCGCGCCTGGGGCACGCCGTCGGCTGGGAAGTGCATCGAAGCGCTCGAGGCCTGGCTGGTCGGGGATGGCCCGGCGCGGGTGAACGGCTGCGGCGACGTGACCAAGCTCCTGTTCACCCAGAAGGGCGAGCCGAAATGGCTCAAGAACCTCGAAAAGCTCGACGCGAACTATGCCGGCATGGCCGAGCGCGTGCGCCGATCGCTCGAAGCCATCCGCGAGCATGTCGCGCTGCTCGCGCTGGCCGACATGCTGGTGCCGGCGCTGACCGTCGGCCGGCGCTTCGCGCTGGCGTGGGACGAGGCCAAGGCGCGCGAGGGGTTGATCGATTTCGACGACCAGATCCGCCGGGCGGCCGCGCTGCTGCAACGCTCGGAGATGGCCGAGTGGATCAGGTACAAGCTCGACCGCCAGTTCGACCATATCCTGATCGACGAGGCGCAGGACACCAATGCCGCGCAATGGTCGATCATCTACGCGCTGACCGAGGAGTTCTTCGCCGGCGCCGGCCAGCGCGACAACAAGCTGCGCACGGTGTTCGCGGTCGGCGACTACAAGCAGGCGATCTTCCGCTTCCAGGGGACCAGTCCTGAGTACTTCGAGGCGGCACAGCGGCGGTTTTCGGATGCCATGAAAGGGGTGGCCGCAAACAACCCTGAGGCTCGCGAACTGCAGCCCCTAGGCCTCGGCCGCTCCTACCGCACAGCGAAGCCGATCCTCGAATTTGTGGACGAAGCGATCGAAACGCTCGGCTACGAGTCCTTCGGGCTTCCCAAGCGCCCGGAGCCCCACGTCGGCGAGGTTCGACCCGGAATCGTCGGCCTGTGGCATCCCGTCGGCGGGGGAGACGAGGACGAAGACGACGAACGCGAGGCGCCCGATACCTGGCTGCCGGGTCCCGAGCGCGAGATGGCCGATCGGATCGCCGCACAGGTGAAGTCCTGGCTGTGGGAAGGCTTTCCCCTGGTGAAGGGCAAGCACCGCCATGCCGGCCCCGGCGACATCATGGTGCTGGTGCGCAAGCGGCGCGAGCTGGCCGGGTTGATCGTCGCCCGGCTGCACGCGGCGGGCGTGCCGGTCGCGGGCGTCGATCGGCTGCGGCTCGGCGCGCCGCTGGCGGTGAAGGACCTGATGGCCGCGCTGCGCTTTGCCGCGCAGCCGCTCGACGACCTGAGCCTCGCGTGCCTGTTGGTCTCGCCGCTGAGCGGCTGGACGCAGGAGCAACTGCTCGAGTTCGGTTATCGCCCCGCCCGGATGCCGCTGTGGGAGCACTTGCGGCACGGCGCCGCGCCCGAGGCGATGCGGGTCGCCGACGAGCTGCGCCAGCTTCTCGCCCGCGCCGATTTCGAGCCGCCGCAGGCGTTGCTGCACTGGCTGCTGGTCGGCCCGTGGCAGGGCCGGCGCAAACTGGTCTCGCGGTTAGGGCGCGAGGCCAATGACCCGATCGACGAGCTGCTCAACGCCGCGCTCGCCTACGCCGGAACTTACACGCCGAGCCTGCAGGGCTTCATCCAGTGGTTCGACGCCGGCGAGGGCGAGTTGAAGCGCGAGGCCGGCGCCGGCGAAGGGCTGGTGCGGGTGATGACGGTGCACGGCTCGAAGGGCCTGCAGGCGCCGATCGTGATCCTCGCCGACGCCACCGGCAACCCGGACCGCTCGCCGACGCGCGGGCTGACGCTGGCCGAGGAGCTGCCGGGCGGCGGCGGGCGCACGGTGCCGCTGCCCGACCTGACCAAGGACGAGAAAGTCGGCCGCATCGCCGCCGCGGAACTCGAAGCCGCGGCGGCGGAGCGGCAGGAGCACTGGCGGCTGCTCTACGTTGCCATGACTCGCGCGGAAGAGGCGCTGTTCGTCGGCGGGGCGCTGCTCGGCGGCGAGAAGGAGCCGGCGCCGGACAGCTGGTATGCGCGGCTGAGGCCCTTGTTCGGCGAGGAGCCGCTGGCCGATGACATCTGGGGCGCGCGGCATGTGCGCGGGGAACGCGCGGCGGTGATTATGTCCGCGGCGGAAACCAACGAGTCTGCCCGGCCGATGCTGCCCGATTGGGCCGCCACCCCTATCGGCCCCGAGCCGCGCCCGCCGCGGCCGTTGGCGCCGTCTTCGGCGGGGCAGGATGAGAGCGCCGAGCCGCCGTTCCCGCCCGGGGCCGACACCTTCGCCGCGCGCCGGGGCCTGCTGATCCACAAGCTGCTCGAACGTCTGCCGGAACTGGCCGAAAGCGAGCGTGAGGGCAGGGCGCGCGAGTGGCTTGCCCTGCAGGCGGCCGATGTCGCCGACGATCAACGCGAGGCCATGCTCGCGTCGGCGCTGGCGGTGCTGCGCAAACCCGGCTGGCAGGCGATCTTCTCGCCCGCCGCGCTGGCGGAGGTGCCGCTCGCGGCCACCGTCGGTGGTCAGGTCATCGCCGGCACGGCCGACCGCCTGCTGGTCGAGCGCGAGCGGGTGCTGGTGGTCGATTTCAAGACCGCGCGGCGCCCTCCGGCCGGGCTTGACGAGGTGCCGTTGACGACGCTGCGACAGATGGCCGCTTACTCTGCGGCGCTCGAGGCGATCTATCCCGGCCGCGCGATCGAAGCAGCCGTGCTCTACACCCAGACACCGCTGCTCGTGCCGATCCCGGCGGCGCTGCTCGCCGAGCACAAGGCGGCGTTGAGGGCGGATGAGGAAAGCTTTTCCGGGTGAGCCGTTGCAACGGCAGGCACCGGCCCTAGATTGGCGGAAATAGCAGGAGCCACACGATGCCCACCAAAGCCGTCACCGATGCCAGCTTCCAGGCCGACGTACTCGATTCGTCTACCCCGGTGCTGGTCGATTTCTGGGCCGACTGGTGCGGGCCGTGCAAGATGATCGCCCCGGCGCTCGAAGAGATTGCCGAGGAGCTCGGCGACAAGGTCACCATCGCCAAGATGGACATCATGGAAAACCCCGAGGTGCCGGGCAAGATCGGCGTCCAGTCGATCCCGCTGATGGTGCTGTTCAAGGACGGCAAGCCGGTCGCGCACAAGCTCGGCGCCGCGCCGAAGAGCCAGCTTAAGGGCTGGCTGGAGAGCGTGATTTAGCATCAAATCCTCCCCGAGCTTGCTCGGGGAGGGGGACCGCCAGCCGAAGGCTGGTGGTGGAGGGGTGAGGCCGGAATCGCCCCTCCGTCAGCCGCTTCGCGTCTGCCACCTCCCCGAGACAAGCTCGGGGAGGATTTAATCGGCCAACCCCGCCAACCGCTCCGCCATTACATCCCACAGCTTCGGGCTCGCGGCGCCGAGAAGGCCTGGACGATCCCAGTCGTCCACTCGGTACGGCGATCCGTCAGGCCGCGCACCCTTGCCGCCCGCTTCGTTGAGGAACAGGATTCCTGCCGCGTGGTCCCAGGCGTTGGTCTTCTCGAAGATCGAGATGTCGTTCACGCCGAGGACCAGACGCGGGTATTGCTCGGCGGCGCAGCGGGGGATGTCGACCAGCGTGTAATGCGGGGCGATCTCGTCGCGGATGGCTTCGCGGCGGCTCTGCTCGAGGAAGATCAGCGAAATCGCCGCGATCGGCGGGCTCGCGTCGGTGGGCTGGGCCGTGACCTTTTCGCCGTTGATGAAAGCGCCCTTGCCGCGGTGAGCAACGCACAAGCGATCGCTCAGCGGATCGTAGATCCACCCGGTGTGGGCCACCCCGGCCTCGGCCATCGCCAGCAGGATGCCGAACGGCTGCCTTCCGTGAGCAAAGTTGTGGGTGCCGTCGATCGGATCGACGATCCAGCAGGGCCCCGCCAGCCGCTCGAGCACCGAGGGATCGGCATAAGCCGCTTCCTCGCCGACGATCGGCAGCCCGGGAATGATCTTTGCCAGACCCTCGGCGAGCATCTCCTCGGACAGCTTGTCGGCCACGGTGACGAAATCGTCGGCCGCCTTCTCCTCGATCTGGTGGGCGGCGAGCGACTGGTAATGCGGCAGGATCGCTTCCTGCGAGACCTTCCGCAGCAAGTCGTGCACCGCCTGATGGAAGGCCATGATGTCGCTCATGAGCGGTAGTCCGCGTTGATGGCTATGTAGCCGTGGGTCAGGTCGCAGGTCCACACGGTGGCGCGGCCGTCGCCGAGGCCGAGATCGACTTCGATTTGAATCTCGTTGCCCTTCAGATGCGCGGCTACAGGGGCCTCGTCGTAGTCGCCGAGCGGCTGCCCGTCGCGCGCGGCCCAGGTGCCGCCGAAGCCGATCGACAGCTTGTCGCGGTCAGCCGGCTCGCCCGCCTTGCCGACGGCCATCACGACGCGACCCCAGTTGGCGTCCTCACCGGCGATGGCGGTCTTGACCAGCGGCGAGTTGGCCACGGCCAGGCCGATGCGGCGCGCGCTGGCGTCGCTGGTTGCGCCGGTCACCCGCACTTCGATGAACTTCTGCGCCCCCTCACCGTCGCGCACGACCAACTGAGCGAGCTGGCGGCAGACGTCATGCAGCGCGGCGGCGAACGCATCCGCGCCGGCATCGTCGAACGAGGCAAGCGGTGCGTTGCCCGCCCGGCCGGTAGCGAAGGCGAGCACGGTGTCGCTGGTCGAAGTATCGCTATCGACGGTGATGCAGTTGAACGTATCCTCGCTCGCCGCGTTCAACAGGCGTTGCAGGAAAGCGGGTTCGACATGGGCGTCGGTGACGACGTAGCCGAGCATTGTGGCCATGTCGGGCGCGATCATGCCGCTGCCCTTGACGATGCCGGCGAGGGTGACGGTCCGGCCGTCCACCACAGCCGTCGATACGGCCCCCTTTGCAAATGTATCGGTGGTTCCAATAGTTAACGCCACTTCTTCCCACGTGCACTCAGGTGCTTCGAGCACTGCGGCCACCCCCGCGCGGGCCTTTTCCTTCGGCAAAGGTACGCCGATCACCCCAGTCGAGGAAACGAACACGTCGCTCGGCTCGCAATCGAGGTGATGGGCCACCTGGGCCATGATCTGCTCGACCGCCTCGCGTCCGCGATAGCCTGTGAAAGCGTTGGCGTTGCCGGCGTTGACCACCAGCGCCAGCGCGCGGCCGAGGCGGACCTGCTCGCGCCCCAGCTCGACTTCCGACGAGCAGCACACGTTCTTCGTGAACACGCCCGCCACGCTGGTGCCTTCGGCGAACTCGACAAATGTCAGGTCGCAGCGGTCCCAGTCCTTGTAATGCGCCCGCGCGATGCGCGGCGTTGCTCCGGCGATGCGCGGAATCGCGGGAAACGGGAGGGCGAGAGGGGAGCGCTGGAGGTCCATCGGCCATGAGCGCATAGGCAATCCCATCGTGCTCCACAATCGCGGCTGAAAGACGCACGCTTTGCTTGGACTTGAAGGCAATCATCGCTATCTAGCGACAACCATGCTGCGCCAGTTGCTCACCGCCCTTGCCATTCTCACCGGGCTTGCCGCTACCGGCGTGCCGGCGCAGGCGAGCGCCAGCGATGTGGCCGCGGTGCGCCTGGTCGAGACGGCCGAGTTGGCAGTGAAGTGCGTCATACCCAGTCCCGGCCCGGCGTTCGCGCCGCAGCCGCTGACCCCGGACGGGGCAAAGAAACCCTGTCCGATGCCGCTTCCGCCGGTGGTCCTTCCGCCGGTCATGCTGAAGGCCGACCGCGCGCTCGAATAGGGCCGCCGCAATCAATCACCGCTTTTCGACCGGGCCGCGCCAAGCCGCGCGGCCGCACATTGCATTTCGTAGGAACTGGAATCCGCCATGCTCGCGACGATCGCGAAAGCCATCTTCGGCTCCGCCAACGACCGTTACGTCCGCTCGCTCGACCGGACGATCGCCACCATCAACGCCCTTGAGCCCCAAATCCAGGCGCTCACCGACGAGGAACTGACGGCCCAGACACAGAAGTTCCGCGAGCAACTGGCGGGCGGCAAATCGCTCGACGACATCCTTCCCGAAGCCTTCGCCACTGTGCGCGAGGCCTCGGTCCGCACGCTCGGCATGCGCCACTTCGACGTGCAGATGGTCGGCGGCATCGTGCTCCACCGCGGCGAGATCGCCGAAATGAAGACCGGCGAAGGCAAGACCCTCGTCGCCACGCTCGCCAGTTACCTCAACGCGATCGAGGGCAAGGGCGTCCACGTCGTCACCGTCAACGACTACCTCGCCCGGCGCGACGCCGAATGGATGGGCCGCATCCACCAGTTCCTCGGCCTCACCGTCGGGGTCATCGTGCCCAACCTGTCGGAAGATGAACGACGCGCCTCTTATGCCGCGGACGTCACCTACGGCACCAACAACGAATTCGGCTTCGACTACCTGCGCGACAACATGAAGCACGAGCGCGAGCAGATGGTGCAGCGGCCGTTCAACTTCGCGATCGTCGACGAGGTCGATTCTATCCTGGTCGACGAGGCGCGGACCCCGCTGATCATCTCGGGCCCGACCGAGGACAAGGCCGATCTCTATATCCAGCTCGACCAGGTCGTGAAGACGCTCGAGCCGGAATACTACGAGGTCGACGAGAAGGCGCGCAACGTCTCGCTGACCGAGGAAGGGAACGAGGAGATCGAGCGCCGGGTGGCGGCCGCCGGCCTGCTCGCATCCGACAACCTCTACGATATCGAGAACACCCAGGTCGTCCATCACCTCGACCAGGCGCTGAAGGCCAACATCATCTTCAAGCGCGATATCGATTACATCGTCAAGGACGGCAAGGTCGTCATCATCGACGAGTTCACCGGGCGCATGATGGACGGGCGCCGCTGGTCCAACGGCCTGCACCAGGCGGTCGAAGCCAAGGAAGGGGTGCAGATCGAGCCCGAAAACCAGACGATGGCGACGATCACCTTCCAGAATTATTTCCGCATGTACCCTAAGCTTTCCGGCATGACCGGCACCGCGGCCACCGAAGCGGCGGAGTTCTGGGAAATCTACAAGCTCAACGTGGTCGAGATCCCGACCAACGAGCCGGTTGCGCGGGTCGACGAGGAAGACGAGTTCTACAAGAACACCGCCGACAAGTTCCAGGCGATCGCCAAGTCGATCCGGGAAAAGCAGGAGATCGGCCAGCCGGTGCTGGTCGGCACCGTGTCGATCGAGAAATCCGAGCTGTTGTCGAGCTACCTCGAAAAGGAAGGCGTCAAGCACGCCGTGCTCAATGCGCGCTTCCACGAGCAGGAAGCGCACATCGTCGCCCAGGCGGGCCGCCTGGGCGCGGTGACGATCGCCACCAACATGGCCGGCCGCGGCACCGACATCCAGCTCGGCGGCAACGTCGAGTTTCGCACCCAGGACGAGCTGGGCGAGATGCCCGAAGGTGCGGAGCGCGAGGCCGCCATCGAGCGGATCAAGGCCGAAGTCGCGGCGGAACGGCAGAAGGTGCTCGAAGCGGGCGGGCTGTTCGTGCTCGGCACCGAACGCCACGAAAGCCGGCGCATCGACAACCAGCTGCGCGGCCGCTCGGGCCGACAGGGCGACCCCGGCCTGTCGCGTTTCTACCTCTGTCTCGAGGACGATCTGCTGCGCATCTTCGGTCCGGACACGCTGTTCTCGCGGATGATGAACTCCAACCTCGCCGATGGCGAGGCGATCGGCAGCAAGTGGCTGTCGAAGGCGATCGAGACCGCGCAGAAGAAGGTCGAGGCGCGCAATTACGAGGTCCGCAAGCAAGTCGTCGAATACGACAACGTGATGAACGACCAGCGCAAGGTGGTGTACGAGCAGCGCGCCGACATCATGGACGCGGAGCGCGTCGACGACGTGGTGGTCGACATGCGCCACGACGCGATCAACGCGATGGTCGGCACTGCCTGTCCCCCAGGCTCGTATCCCGAGCAGTGGGATCTCGAAGGCCTCAACGCCAAGGTCCAGAGCGTGCTCGGCATCGAGCCGCCGCTCGAGGACTGGCGGAAGGAAGAGGCGGTCGAGCCCGAGATGATCGAGCAGCGGCTGGTCGAGATCGCCGACAAGATCATGGCCGACAAAATGGCCGAAGGTGACGAGACCGTTTGGCACCAGGTTGAAAAGCAGATCCTGCTCGACCGGCTCGACTACTACTGGAAGGAGCACCTTTCGACGCTCGATGCGCTTCGCCAGGTGGTGTTCCTGCGCGCCTATGCCCAGCAACAGCCGATCAATGAATACAAGCGCGAAGCTTTCGGCCTGTTCGAGAACATGCTCGAAGATATCCGCGAGGACGTAACGCGCATTCTGATGACCAGCCAGCTGCGCCTGACCCCGCCGCCGATGCAACTACCCGACTTGCCCGATTTCCTCACCGGGCATATCGATCCGTTCACCGGCATGGACGATTCCAGCGATGCGGATGGTTCGGCGCGGATTCCCGAGCTATTCGGCGCTCTCGCCGGAACCAGCTTCGCCGCGGAGGGCGCCGGCGGAGCCGGTCACGACAATCCCTATGTCGCCATGGACATCAGCCGCAACGCGCCGTGCCCCTGCGGTTCGGGGCAGAAGTACAAGCACTGCCACGGCGCGATGGTTTGACGCGCGCCCTCTTGCCGCAATCGTAACGACTGTTAGGGTTGCCGCAGAGAGGACGGCTGCGGATGGAGATCACCAAGCTCGACCTGCCCAAATGCAAGGTCGGCGAAGGGCCGGTGTGGGACGTCGCCGAACAGGCGCTGTATTACATCGATATCGTCGAGCGGGCGGTGTTCCGGTGGGACCCCGACAACGCCGATCACAAGCGCTGGAGCGTGCCCGACATCATCGGCTCGATGGCCCTGCGCGAAGGGGGCGGGGCGATCGTCGCGCTCGGCACGGGCGTGCATTCGCTCGACTTCGCGACAGGCGAAGTCGCCTCGATGGCGGTGGTCAATCCGGACCCCGAGGTGCAGCTGGCCGACGGCAAGGTCGATCGGGCGGGCCGCTTCGTGTTCGGCACCAGCGACCGGAAAATGGCCGCGCCGAAGGGCGGACTCTACTCGCTCGATCACGGCCGGCTGACCCAGCTCGATGGCGATATCCACCTCGGCAACGGGCCGTGCTGGTCGCCGGACAGCCGCACCTTTTACCACGCCGACAGCCTGCGGCACCTGATCTACGCCTACGATTACGACCTCGAGACGGGTCGCGTCGCCGATCGCCGGCCGTTCTTCGACAGTTCGCGATGGGGCCCGATCCCCGACGGCGCGACGGTCGACGCCGACGGTAACCTGTGGACCGCGATCTGCGAGGGTGGGGTGGTGCTGTGCCTCAGCCCGGCGGGCGAGGTGCTGCGCGAGATCGCCTTTCCGACGCGCATCCCCGCCAGCGTGATGTTCTTCGGGCCCGAGCTCGATCGCCTGTTCGTCCCGACCATCGACCCCTCGTTCATCCCCGGCCGCGAGGCGGCGCCCGACGACGGGTGCAGCTTCGTCATCGACGGGCTGGGCGTGCAGGGCTTGCCGGAGCCGCGCTATGCCGGGTGAGATCGACTACAAGCGGATGCTGCCGCTGATGTTCGCGGTGTTCGTCAACATCGCCGGGTTCAGCCTGATCCTGCCGCTGCTGCCGTTCTATGGCAAGCTGTTCGGCGCCGGCGCGTTCGAGGTCGCGTTGCTGTTCGCGGCCTACAGCCTCGGCAACGTGTTCGGCGAGATCTTCTGGGGCCGCCAATCCGACAAATGGGGCCGCCGCGCGGTGCTGGTCGTCACCACCACCGGCGCGGCGCTCACGTACGTCGCCTTCGCTTACGCCCCGGGCCTGTGGCTCGCCATCGGCATCCGCATCGTCAACGGCTTCTTCGGCGGCACGCTCAGCGTCGCGCAAGGGTTCCTCGCCGACGCCTCGCCGCCGGAAAAGCGCGCCAAGGCGATGGGGTTATTCGGTTCGAGCTTCTCCGTCGGGCTGGCGTTCGGGCCGGTGATCGGCGGATTGCTCGCGGGGGCTGGAACGACCCTGGCCGATTTCCATGCTCCGATCCTCGCTGCCGCCGGCCTTTCCGCGATTACCGCGATATGGTCGTTGCTCGTCTTGCGGGACGCGCGCGCGCCGCTCGGCAGGGCCGCCCCACTGCCGCGCTATCGCGAGGCGATGCATTACGTCGTGACCCACGGGCTGCTGCTGCGACTGTTCATCATCTCGTTCTTCGGGATTGCCGCGTTCGCCTCGATGGAAGCGATTTACGGCTTGTGGACCAAGGCGAACTTCGGCTGGACGGCGGAGAACCTCGGCTTCGCCTTCATCGCCATCGGCGCGGGCGGGCTGATCATCCAGCTGTTCTTCCTGCAACCGCTGGTGACGCGCTTCGGTTATGGCAAGGTGATCACCGGCGGTCTCGCCGTGCTGGCCGCGTCGATGCTGCTGCAGCCGATCCTGCGCGAATCGCTCGTCGCGGTGCTCCTGATGGGCACGCTGATGATGGGGCACAGCCTGACTTTTCCGAGCTCCGGGGCGCTCATTTCCGGCACCGCTCCGCCCGAACGCCAGGGTAGCGTGATGGGGCTGCTGATGGCTTCCAATGCCTTTGGGCGCATCGTCGTCCCGCCGGCCTTCGGCCTGATCTACGACGCAGGCCACGATGCGCCGTGGTATGCGGGCGCGGTGATGATCGCGCTGGTCGTGCCGATTGCCCTGCAGGTTGCCGCCATCGGCCGTCGGCCCGCCGCCCGCACTGTCTGATCGAGGCGGAGCCTGGCCTTGCCTTGCCCCACCATTGGCGTAGCATCGCCCCGCCGCAGAGGGACCGAATATGCCCAACCAAGACGAGTCGCAACGCGACCTCAAACACGAGCTCGCCAACGCCCAGGCCAGGACGCTCGCCGCGCAGCACTTGCTGAAGCGGGCGGCGGACGAAATCGAAGAGCTTGTCGAATCGGACTGCGCCGATCAGAAGAAGGAAGAAGCCGCCAAGGCCGCCAAACGTTTCCGCCGCGCCGCTACGGCATAGGTTCCGGCGTCAGGGAAGCGGGCCGCAGGAACGGGAGAGACGTATGAGACATGCCGTGAGTTTCGTCGCCGCGTTGGCGCTGGCAGCTGGCGCTTTCACCGCTGCCGCCGTGGCCAAGGCGCCGAGCGCGGCGATCGCCGCCGCGGTGGCCGATCCGGCGCGCCCGGCGGCCGACACGGCGCGCGATGCCGAGCGCAAGCCGGCGCAGATCATTGCCTTCGCCGGCGTGAAGCCGGGCGACACGGTGATCGAGCTGATGCCCGGCGGCGGCTATTTCACCCGCATGCTGTCGAAGACGGTCGGCCCCAAGGGCCACGTCTACGGGCTCGTTCCCGAGGGCTTCACCAAGCGCCCGGGCGCGCTCGACGGGCTCAACGCGCTGGCTGCGCAGTACGGCAACGTGACGATCATGCCGGTCGACCTCGCCAGCTTCAAGGTCCCGGCGCCAGCCGACGTCGTGTGGACCAGCGAGAACTATCACGACTTCCACAACGGCCCGACCGCCAACATCCCCGGCCTCAACAAGGCGGTGTTCGCCGCGCTCAAGCCGGGCGGGGTCTATTACATCGAGGACCATGCCGCGGCGAAGGGCGCCGGCACCACGACAACCTCCACGCTCCACCGCATCGAAGCGGCGGCGGCGATCAAGGAAGCCGAGGCGGCGGGATTCAAGCTCGACGGGCAATCGAACCTGCTCGCCAACCCGGCGGACACGCACGACAAACCGGTGTTCGACCCATCGATCCGCGGCAAAACCGACAAGTTCGCGCTGCGCTTCAAGAAGCCGCGCTGAGCCCAACCGGTTAGCGGTAAAGGAACTGAGGCAGCAGGCGTTCGGTTTCGTCTTACCTTCGGCGACGAAGTGAGGCGCGATCGATGCAGTTCTCGAAGAGCGCGACGACGCTCGTAATTGTGGTCCTGGCCGCGCTGTGGTTGGTCGCCAACACGTCCGTTCTTCATGCCGCAAGCCTCGGCGCGCTGCGTGAGCCGGCGATTCAGCTTAGCGGGATTCTTGCTGTCACTTTCGCCTGCCTGGGCGCGGTGCTGGCATTGCGTTCGCGGTTGCCCGAGCGCTCGTTCGGGGGCCTCGACAAGCTTTACCGCGCCCATCGCGCGTTCGGCATTACCGCGCTGACTTTCGCCATAATGCATTGGGCCGTGATTCAGGCCCCGGGATGGTTCGGAGCGCACGGAGGCCACGGACGCGCGCCGCGACATGGCGGACCGGCGACGTCCTCCGCTCTGGAGCGTTGGTTGCAATCCCAGCACGGCCTGGCCGGCACCCTGGGCAACTGGGGCTTTTATGCGCTCGCCGTCCTGGCGGCCGTCGCGCTCATCACGCGCATTCCCTATCGCCTGTTCTATCTCTCGCACCGTCTGATGGCGGTCATCGTGCTGATGCTCGCCTATCACGCGCTGGTCGAGTTCAGCTTCACCCAGTGGGTCAGCCCCCTCGGCGTCATTCTCGCCATCCTGCTCGTCGCCGGCGTAGCCGCGGCGCTCGTCTCGCTGTCGGACCGGATCGGAGTTCGCCGGACCGGGCGAGGTCGGGTGACCAACTTCACTTACTATCCGGACCTCAAGGTATTGCAGGCGGAGGTCGAGGTGACGAACGGCTGGCCGGGACACAAGCCGGGCCAGTTCGCCTTCGTCCACGGCGGCCGCTGGGAAGGGCAGCACCCATTCACGATCGCATCGGCCTGGCATCCCGATGACCGCAAGGTCGTTTTCGTGGCCAAGGAGTTGGGCGACTTCACCTCCACTTTGAAAGACCGCGCACGCATCGGCGCGCCGGTCGAGATCGAAGGGCCTTACGGCGCCTTCACTTTCGAGGACGATTGTCCCACGCAGATCTGGATCGCCGGCGGCGTTGGCATAACTCCGTTCATCGCGATGATGCGCCAGCGCCAGCGTGAACATGCCAACGGCCACGACGTGCATCTGTTCTACACCTCGGAGAACAAGCACGAAGAGGGCCTGGGGAAGCTATCCGACCTCGCCAAAGATGCCGGAATCCACTGGCATTTCCTCCACACGCCGATCGACGGCTTCCTGACCGGCGAACGGGTTCGCGCCGATGTGCCCAATTGGGCCAGGGCCAGCATCTGGTTCTGCGGCCCGGGGGCATTCGGCAAGGCGATCAGGGACGACTTCGCTGCCCATGGCATGCAGCCGGACAACTTCCATCAGGAGCTGTTCGCCTGGCGTTGATGCGAAGTGAAAGAAACGGTTCCGCGCGTGGGATCGAACCGACGACCAAGTGATCGGCGGTCATTCTCTACTGCTAAGTTAGCGGGCGTACCGGACCGTCTAACGGTAGCTGCCTAGCCTGACCCTGACCAGCACCGGTTCCTCGGCGAAATTGAAGCCGTAGTCGGTCTGGTCGCCGTTCCACCGCCGACGCATCGTCCAGTGACCGTCGACGAACGTGCCCTCCTCGGCGCTGAGGATCTGCGCCTGCTCGCCTTTGGCCGGCGCGGCGAGGGCGAAACGCAGGCGCACGTGGTCGCCGGCGATCAGGAACTCGTCCTGTCCGAGCTGGGCGACGACTCCGCCGCCGACGGGCTGGCTGGCCCAGGCAGGCGGCTCCCCTTTCAGCCAGGTCCATTCGGGCTCGCCGAACTGCGGCAGGCCGAACCGGGCGGTGACTTTCCAGCGGCCCATCACTTGGGACTGCTCGCCGCCGTCGTCGGCCTTGGCGAACCCCCAGGTGGGATGGTCGAAGGCGATTTGCGCCCAGTCGGCGGCGATCGGAGCGAACAGGCGATACTTGGCGGCGAAGGCGCCAATCGCGTCGTCGTCGAGCGTGCGGGCGCCAAGCGGGTAGTTCGAATACCCCGAGCGATCCATCCCGAACGGCGCGAAGCCGATCGCCCCATGGCCGAGCGCGGGCCAGAAGAACCGCGCAAAGTCGGCTCCGTTGCCGGTCTCGGGCACGAGCAGCGGGTTGTCGGCCCGGGCGTAACGATCGAGGTAGGCGAGATAGGCTTTGGCGTCGCGGGTGTAGATATCGGGCGCGAGCAGGTCGATATGCGGCGCCGCGGCCTTCCAGACGTCGATCATCGGCCAGTCGGGCCCGCCGCTGGCGCCGCCCCACGCCTTTGCGTCGGCAAACGGGTCCGACAAGGCCGCGTTGCAGTACATCGGCAAGTCGAGCACCGCTTTGCCAGCGGCCCCGATCTCGTCGATGTAGCGGGCGGTGTACCAGGCGTTGTACGCCCGGTCGGCCGTGTCACCGAATGCCTCGCGCCAGCTGCCCTTGCGGTTAAGGGCAGCCGGGACCGGACCGTCGAACAGCTTTTGCGCGGCGGGGCCGAAGTCGCGCGGCTGGTCGTACGAGCCGGATTCGTTCTCGACCTGGACCATGATCACTGTGTGATCGGGGTCGGTCGCTTTGAGATGCGTCATCAGGGCCACGAACGCCCGCTTGTCCGCTTCGAGAGTCGTGCGGGCGTGGGGTGACAGCACCGAATGCGCCGTGCCGTCTTTCGCGCGCATGCGCGCGAAGCGGGCGGCATCGGTCTTGACCCACTCCGGCGCATAGCTCGGTGAGGTGTTCTTCCAAGTGGCGAACCACAGCAGGATCAGCCGCTTGTGGTGCGCTCGCGCCTGCTGCAGCAGCGTGTCGACGAAGGTGAAAGTCGAACTGTCCTTCGATCGGTTCCACCTGCTCCCAGGCGACCGGCATTTCGAGCGTATTCGCGTGGAGCGCGTCGATCACCGGAAACACGGTCTCGAGCATGGCCGGGTAGTTGCTCGAGTTGTTGGCCTGCGCGCCGAGGACAACGAACGGCTTGCCATCGACGATCAAGGCATGGCGGCCGGCACGGCTTTCGATCCGCGGCAAGTCCGTCGCCGCCGCACTCGCGGCCAAAGCTGCCGCGATGAGCGCAAGCGCCAGCCTGGCGAGAAGTGCCGTCCCCACGAACGAGTGTTAGCAAGCTCGCCGGTGAACGAGAAGGGCCCGACGATTTAACGAAATGGCTCCCCGAGTTGGATTCGAACCAACGACCAAGTGATTAACAGTCACCTACTCTACCGCTGAGCTATCGGGGAGCAGCCCGATGGGCAGGCCGCGCCTATATGGTCGGCCTTGCCCTTTTGCAAGCCTGTCCAGAGCTTGTCGAAGGGCCGAAACGGGCGGTTCCGGCGGCCTCAGGCGATGAACTGTTCGCTGACGATCCGCTCGTCCAGGCTGTGGCCCTTGTCGAACAGCAAGGTCAGCTCGCTGCCTTCGTCGATCGCCAGGCGCACCTCGGCGATGTCGCGCACTTCCTTCTGGTCGGCGACCGCCGCCACAGGCCGCTTGGCCGGCTCGCGCACCCGCAGCGTGACCCGGCTGTGAGCGGGCAGGATGGCGCCCTTCCAGCGCCGCGGCCGGAATGGGCTGATCGGAGTGAGCGCCAGAGTGTTCGAGGTCAGCGGCAGGATCGGCCCGTTGGCCGAGAGATTGTAGGCGGTCGACCCGGCCGGGGTAGCCAGCAGCACGCCGTCGCACACCAGTTCGGGGATGCGCACCTTGTCATTGACCGAGACCTCGATCTTCGCCGTCTGGCGCGTCTCGCGCAGCAGCGAGACCTCGTTGATCGCGTTGTGCACGTGATGGACGCCGTCCTGGGTGATCGCGGTCATGTGCAGCGGCGCGACGGCGATGCGCGTGGCCCTGGCCAGCTTGGCAGTCAGGTTGCCTCCCTCGCGATAGTGATTCATCAGGAAGCCGACGGTGCCGCGGTTCATGCCGTACGCCGGGATGACCCGCCCGGTTTCGAGCATTTGGTGGAGCGTGTGGAGCATAAAGCCGTCGCCGCCGAGCACGACCACCGCGTCGGCTTCTTCCAGCGGCACCCAATCGGCGACCCCGCCGAGGCCGTTGGCAGCCTCCTGCGCTCGGTCGGTTGGCGAAGCGAGGAGAGCAAGCCGCTCGAATTCGTTTGTCGCCGCCATGGCCCCTCGCTTGTCAGCCCACGGCTAACCTATGGACCGCCGTCCCGATTTGCAACGCGGCATCCGCGGGGGCTGACGCGCGCCTGACGATGCGCCACTGCTCGCAGATGCTTGCGACGGGGGAACTTGGGGAGCGGCGCGCCGCGCCGGAGCGGCGCGGCGGCGGCCGCCGGATTACCGAGCTGAGGGCGGCGATCGAGCAGAGCCAGGTCGAGATCCTGTTCCAGCCCCAGTTCGCGAGCCCGGACGATCGCCTGATCGGCGCCGAGGCCCTGTCGCGCTGGAACCATCCGCGACTCGGCCGCATCGGCGCGGAGGCGCTCTTCGACATCGCCGAACGCGCGCACCAATCCGCCGAGCTCACGCGCCACATCGCCGGGCGGGCGCTGGCGACTGCGGCCACCTGGCCGGAACCGCTGCGCCTGTCGCTCAACATTACCCCGGCGGACCTGCGTGAAGCGGACTTCGCGGAGATCGTCCTCGAGGCGGCGTCCCGGGCCGGCTTCGGACTCGACCGCCTCACGCTCGAGATAACCGAGCAAGCGCTGGTCACGGACCTCGAAACGAGCGCCGCCCAGCTCGACTTGCTCGCTCGGCGCGGTGTGCGCATCGCGTTGGACGATTTCGGCGCCGGGTTCTGCAACTTCCGCTATCTCAAGCACTTGCCATTGCACCTTCTCAAGCTCGACCGAACCATGGTGCAGGGCATCGCCGACAACGAGCGCGACCTGGCCGTCCTGCGCGGCATCCTGGCCATGGCGCGGGCGCTCGGCCTGAGAGTCGTGGCCGAGGGCGTCGAGACCGAGGCCCAGCGCTCCATCGTCGTCCGCGAAGGTTGCGAGAAGTGGCAGGGATTTCTCGGCGGGATGCCGATGAGCGCCGCAGAATTCGCCGAGCTTGCCCGGCTATAGCGAAGGCGCCGTCCGCGCTGGAGGCGGCAACCGCTGCAGTCATCCCCCGCTGAGCGCTTGAATGATGGCAACTTCATCGTCAGCCGCGAGCGGCCTGCCAAGGTCATGAACCTGCGCTCCGTTGACGAAGCAGCGCATGTGCCGGCGCAAACGATCCTGCTCGTCGACCATGCGAAAGCGGATGCCGGGAAAGCGCGCGTCGAGCGCCCCGATCAGCTCGAACAGGCTGTCGCCGGCCGCCTCCACCTGCGCTGCGCCGGTGTAGGACTGCAGGGCGCTGGGGATCAGCACTTTCATAGTGACGCTCAATCCAGATTGGCCGTTTCGACGGCGTAAATCGGCGGGAGATGTTCGGCCAGCACCGACCAATGCTCGCCTTCGTCCGCGCTCGTCCACAAGCCGCCGCTGGATGTGCCGACATAGAGGCCGACCGGGTCGCAGGTGTCGCTCGCCATGGCTTGCCGGTAGACGGTCCACCAGGCGTCTTGCGGGGGCAGGCCGGTGTCCTGCCGCTGCCATGAGTCGCCGGCGTCGCGGGTGACATAGGCGGCGGGCTTGCCGCCCGGGCTGGTGCGCGGCCAGACATCCGTGCCGTCCATCGGAAACACCCACGCCGTCCGGTCGTCGCGCGGATGGACGACGATGGGAAAGCCGATGTCGCCGACTTCCGCCGGCATTGCGCGGCCGATTCGCCGCCATTGGTCCGAAGGCCTGTCGATGCGATAGATGCCGCAATGGTTCTGCTGATAGAGCCGATCGGGATTTGACGGGCAAAGCGCCACGCAATGCGGATCGTGGAACGCCCACTGGCCGGCGTCGAACCCGGCGACGACTTCCATTCCGTCGATCAAGGGCGCCCAGTTCTCGCCACCGTCCGTCGATTCGTGGACTCCTCCGCCCGACATCCCGAGATAGAGGTGCCCGGCGTCGCGCGGATCGACCAGCAGCGAATGGAGCTTGGGCCCGTCGGGCGTGCCGTCCTGCGTGCCGCCCAGCTTGCCGACATAGGCGGGGTTGTCATTGAAGCCGGTCACGCCTTCCCAGGTGGCGCCGCCGTCCTCGCTGCGGAACAGGGCCTGGGGCGAGGTTCCGGCGTACCAGACGCCCGGTTCGCTGGAATGGCCGGGAGTCAGCCAGAAGGTATGATCCACGGTGCGGCCCGCTTGTCCTTCCGCGGCCTTGGGAAAGGCCGGCGGCCGGAGCGCTTCGCTCCACGACTTTCCGAAGTCGGTCGATCGAAAAATGGTCGGACCCAGGTGGCCGGTCTTGGCGGCGGCGAGCAAAGTGCGCCTGTCGCGAGGGTCGAGCACGAGATGATGGATGATATGGCCCAGGAAGTGCGGACCGTCGGCGTGCCATTCCTGCCGCGCGGCATCGCTGCGATAAATCCACGCTCCCTTGCGTGTGGCCACCAGCAAACCAACTTCGCGCATTGCCGCAATCTCCTCCCGTATCTTCCAGCCAGCCAACGTCCGGCGGCCAGGCGCGGCAATGTCGGTGACCTGACTTCCGTGGTCAAACTCTTTGGACGTTTGGCCTCAAGCGGCGGCTTTCTCGCGCTTTTCGGCCCGCTTGACGATCCCGCTCAACCCCTTGGTCAGCTGGAGAAGGCCGTTGAGCCGCGTCTGGGCGTCGCCCCACGCGCGGTTGATCACGAGCTTCATGTCCGGCCGCAGCTTCGCCGTGCCCTTGAGCCGCTCGACGTACGCCAGCAGGCCGGCCGGATCGGCAAAATCCTCGTTGTGGAACGTGACCAGGGTGCCCCGCGCGCCGACGTCGATCTTGGCGATATTGGCGGCGATCGCCTGGTGCTTGATTTCGATCAGCTTGATCAGGTTGCTGGTGGGCTCGGGCAACGGCCCGAAGCGGTCGATCATTTCGGCGGCGAGGGCTTCGACCTCGCCCGGCTCGGCGTCGTTGAGGCGGCGGTAGAGCGCCATCCGCACCGCGAGATCGGGCACGTAGGTATCGGGAATGATGATCGGCGCATCGACGGTGATCTGTGGGCTGACGCTCTCGCGTTCGCGCTCGAGGCCCATTTCGCCGGCCTTGGCGGCGAGAATCGCGTCCTCGAGCATCGACTGGTAGAGCTCGAACCCGACCTCGCGGATATGGCCCGACTGCTCGTCGCCGAGCAGGTTGCCGGCGCCGCGGATATCGAGATCATGGCTGGCGAGCTGGAAGCCGGCGCCGAGGCTGTCGAGGTCGCCGAGCACCTTGAGGCGTTTTTCGGCTACCTCGCCGAGCTGGGTGTCCTCAGCGGTTGTCAGATAGGCGTAAGCGCGCAGCTTCGCGCGGCCGACGCGCCCGCGCAGCTGGTAGAGCTGGGCGAGGCCGAAGCGGTCGGCGCGGTGGATGATGATCGTGTTGGCGCTGGGGATATCGAGCCCGCTCTCGACGATGGTGGTGGAGAGCAACACCTCGTAGCGGCCCTCGTAGAACGCGCCCATGCGCTCCTCCACCTCGCTGGGGCTCATCTGCCCATGCGCGGTGATCGCTTTCAGCTCGGGGACGAACTTGCGCAGCCACTCCTCGACGCCTTCCATGTCGGCGATGCGCGGCACGACGATGAAGCTCTGCCCGCCGCGGTGATGCTCGCGCAGCAGCGCCTCGCGCATCACCATGTCGTCCCATTCCATCACGTAAGTGCGCACCGCCAGGCGGTCGACCGGCGGGGTCTGGATGGTCGACAGCTCGCGCAGCCCGCTCATCGCCATCTGCAGCGTGCGCGGGATCGGCGTGGCGGTGAGCGTGAGCACGTGGACGTTCTCGCGCAGCTGCTTGAGCTTTTCCTTGTGGGTGACGCCGAAGCGCTGCTCTTCGTCAACGATTACAAGGCCGAGACGCTTGAACTTCGTGGTCTTTGAGAGGATCGCGTGGGTCCCGACGACGATGTCGACGGTGCCGTCTGCGAGGCCTTCGCGGGTCTCCGCCATCTCCTTGCTCGCCACGAGGCGGCTGAGCCGCCCGACCTTGAGCGGGAAGCCGGCGAAGCGTTCGGCGAAATTCTGAAAGTGCTGCCGGGCCAGCAGCGTGGTCGGGGCCACGACCGCGACCTGCTCGCCGTTCATCGCGGCGACGAACGCGGCGCGCAAGGCGACCTCGGTCTTGCCGAAACCGACGTCGCCGCACACCAGCCGGTCCATCGGCTTGCCTTCGGCGAGATCGCCGAGCACGTCCTCGATAGCGCGGTCCTGGTCGTCGGTTTCCTCCCACGGGAAGCGGTCGACGAACTGGGCGAGGGTGGCTTCCTCGGCCGCCAGCACCGGGGCCCGGCGCAGCGCGCGCGCGGCGGCCGTCTTTAGCAGCTCGTTGGCGATCTCGCGGATGCGTTCCTTGAGCCGCGCCTTGCGCCGCTGCCAGCCCTCGCCACCGAGCCGGTCGAGCGGCACGGCTTCCTCCGATGAGCCATAGCGACTGAGCACGTCGATATTCTCGACCGGGATGAACAGCTTGTTGCCGCCGGCGTATTCGAGCCTGACGCAATCGTGCTCGCTCTGGCCGACGGTGACCGGCTCGAGCCCGAGGTACTTGCCGATGCCGTGGTCCATGTGGACCACCAGGTCGCCGCGGTTGAGGGCGGCCAGCTCGGCCAGGAAGGCATCGGAATCCTTGCGCTTCTTGCGCCGGCGGACGAGCCGGTCGCCGAGCAGGTCCTGCTCGGTGAACAGGTCGACACTGTCGTTCGCAAAGCCCGTGTCGAGCGGCAGCACCATCGCTACCGGCCCCTTGGCGGCGAGCCCAAGCGCCTCCTGCCAGCTGTCGGCCAACGCCGCTTTGGCGCCAGCTTCTTCGAGGATCGAGACGATGCGGCTGCGCGAGCCGGTGGAGTAGGCGGCGAACAGCGGCTTCTTGCCGGCTTTGGCCACGATCTTGAGATGCGCGGCGGCCGCTTCGTAGATGTTGTCGCCGCGCGAGCGCTCGGGCGCGAAGTCGCGTGCCGATTTGAAGCCGAGGTCGATCACGCGGTCGCTCTCCGGCTGGGCGAAGATGTCGGCCCGGTGGATCGGCCATGCGGCCAGGCGTTGATCGAATTCGGCGTGCGACAGGTACAGCGCGTCGGTGTCGAGCGGGCGATAGCTGCCCGCCGCCTGGCCCGCGGTTTCGCTGCGCTGCCGGTGATAGTCTTCGAGATCGGTGAAGCGCTCTTCCGCCGCGGCGAGGGCCGCGGAATCGATCACCATCAGGTCGTCGTCCGCGAGGTGATCGAACAGCGTGGCCATTCGCTCCTCGAACAGCGGCAGCCAGTGCTCCATGCCCGCGAGCCGGCGCCCCTCGCTGACCGCCTGGTAGAGCGGATCCTGCGTGGCGTTGGCGCCGAATTGCTCGCGGTAGCGGGAGCGGAAGCGCTTGATGCTGTCTTCGTCGAGCAGCGCCTCGCTCGCGGGGAGCAGCAAGTGCCCGTCAATCACTTCGGTGGTGCGTTGGGTGCTCGGGTCGAACAGCCGCAGGCTTTCCAGCTCGTCGCCGAAGAAATCGAGCCGCAGGCCCTGCTCGAGCCCCGAGGGAAAGATGTCGAAGATCGAGCCGCGCACGGCGAACTCGCCGTTGTCGACGACGGTGTCGGTGCGCGAATAGCCCTGCCGCTGGAGCAGCGCGGCGAGGCTGTCGTGGCCGATGGTGGTCCCGGGTTTCAGTTCGCGCACTGACTCGCGGATGCGGAACGGTGTCAGCACGCGCTGGAGCAACGCGTTGACCGTGGTCACCAGCAGCTGCTTGCCGCGCTCGCCGGCCTGGAGCTGGTGGAGGGCCGACAGCCGCCGCGCGCTGACCGACAGCGCGGGGCTCGCGCGGTCGTAGGGCAGGCAGTCCCACGCGGGGAATTCGATCACCTGCAGCTCGGGCGCGAACCAGCGCGCCGCATCGACCACGCCGCGCATCGCCTGCTCGTCGGGCGCGACAAACACCGCCCGGCGTTTGGCGGCGCGGGCGAGGTCCGCCATTACCAGCGGCTGCGCCCCGCGGGCGAGCGAGGCGAGAGTCAGCGGGCTGTCGGCGGTGAGGATGCGGTTGAGATCGGGCATGCGAGCGGTTGAAAGGTCCTGGCGTTCACGGGTTCCGGGCACGCGCGACAACCCGTCGGCGCGTGTCGAGAGGGAAGCGCCGGCGAGAGGGGTGCGATGGAGCGCGGCCTAGGCGAGCCGCGCGGCCCGGCGCAAGCTATATGGTGACGTAGTCCAGCTTTTGTAGCGCCTGCATCCAGGCTCCGGCATATTTGTCAGGCACTTCGGCGGCGCCGAGCGCCCAGGCGAGGACATCGACCTCGTCCTCGTCGAGCAGGGCCTCGAACCACGCCAGGTCGGCCTCCGACCATGCGGCGTGATGCTTGTCGAAAAATCCCCCGATCATGAAGTCCGCCTCGCGCGTGCCGCGGTGCCAGGCGCGGAAGCGGGCGCGGGCCATGCGGTGAGCGAGAGTGACCATTCGGCGGGGTTATGCTCGCGGCCGTCGAATGGCAATCCGGGCTAGTGGCGGTGCTTCGATTTCGGCAAGTCCGCCGCCTTCGGGGCCAGCGGAGGCCCCTGGTAGGTGAGCCGCCGCGTTTTCGTGCCGCTGAGCCATTCCTTCGTCCGCATGCGCGCGCGGTGCGCGAATTCGGCCATCCAATAGCTCTTAGTCTGCTGAATCCCTCGGCGCCGGTCGCGCTTGCTGCGGCCTCGCTCGACCCACAGGTACCCGCCGAGGGCTGCCGCCACCAAGACGAACAGCGGCAACAAGCGTAGCAGCGGTAACAGATTCTCCGGATGCATCAGCCCTCCGCGAGCGTCGCGCCATACCTGCCAACGGGAAATCGTCGCCGCGAGAGTGGGCCTGCCGACTGAGTCGGGCAAGAAGATTCACCTGACGTGCGGAGCCCGTGCAGGGCAAATCCGCTACGCTGGCTCTTCGTGCACCGCCGTCAACTGAGCCGGAGGCAGGCCGCCGTTCTCGGCCTGGGCCATGAGCTCTTCCTTGCGGGCGAGCAACTGGTCGCGCAGCGCGACCATGTCGACGTCGCCGTCGCGCGCCTGCGCAAAGAAGCCTTCGCCGGGCTTTTCCTCTTCCTTCACGTGGTGCTCGATTTCCTCGGAGAGGACCTGGACCTTGGCTTCGAAGAATTCGCCTTCGCCGCCGGTCTCGACGATATCGTTGATCAGCACTTTGGCGCCGTCGTGCTCGACGAACGCTTCCTTGTAGAGGTCTTCCTCCACCGCGCTCTCGCACGCGGGGTAGAAAATCTCTTCCTCGATCTGCGCGTGGATCTTGAGCTCGTTGCAGATCTGCTGGGCGATCTCCCACTTACGGTCCGAGCCGCTGGCTTTCTCGAATTTGCCGAACAGGTCCTCGACCTTGCGATGGTCGGCCTTGAGCAGCGCGATGGCGTCGGTGAATTGTTCTTGCGGCATGGCAAATCTCTCCTGGTCCCGGGCTAAGGAGCCCTGAGTGAGCAAGTCGCGGACGCCCTGCTTGTTCCCCGGTCCGGCGCCCAATTCGTCGGGGGTGACGATGAACCGGTGCATCGGTAGACGATCACCATGCGCCCCGACCGGCTCAACCCGCTGTTCGCCGAAACCGACAGCCTCGAAGGCGTCGGCCCGAAGCTGAAGAAGCCGCTCGAGAAGCTCGGGCTCGCGCGGGTGCGCGACGTGATCTACCACCTGCCGGACCGCTTCGTGCAGCGCCGCGCGGTCGCCGATCTCGACCAGGCGAGCGAAGGCGAGCAGATCGTTGTCGCGCTGACCCCGGTCGAACACCGCGCGCCGCGCAACAACCGCGGGCCTTATCGTGTGCTGGCGCAGGATGCGAAGGGCAACATCTGCGCGCTGACGTACTTCGGCCGCGCGAGCTACACCGCCAAGAAGCAGCTGCCGGTGGGCGAGACGCGTTGGGTCGGCGGCCGCCTCGACCGCTACGGCGACATGCTGCAGATCGTCCACCCTGACCACGTGGCTGAGAGCAGTGCCGGGCTGATGGGCCATCTGGTCGAGCCGGTTTACAGCCTGGCCGAGGGGCTGACGCAGCCGAAAGTCGCCGATCTCGTCGCGCAATCGCTCACACGGGCCCCCGAGCTGCCTGAATGGATCGAGCCTGGCGTGCGCGACAAGCACAAATGGCCCGCCTGGCGCGACGCGATCGCGCTCGCCCACCGCAGCGAGCATCCCGAAGCGCGCGACCGGCTCGCCTACGATGAGTTACTGGCGAACAGCCTCGCGCTGCTGCTCGTCCGGGCCGACAACCGCCGTCGCAAAGGGCAGCCGCTGCAGGGCGACGGGCGGTGGCGCAGCAGGCTCTCGCTGCCGTTTCCCTTGACCGGCGCGCAACGGCGCTCGATCGGCGAGATCGAAGGCGACATGGCGCAGCCTTATCCGATGCTGCGCCTGCTGCAGGGCGATGTCGGCTCCGGCAAGACGGTGGTCGCGCTGGAAGCGATGCTGGTCGCGGTCGAGGCCGGCGCGCAGGTGGCGATGCTGGCGCCGACCGAGATCCTCGCCCGCCAGCATTATGAGACGCTGCGCCAACTCTCGGCACCGACGGGCGTCCAAGTCGCCCTTCTCACCGGGCGCGATAAGGGCCGGGCGCGCGAGAGCATCCTGATGGGGCTGATGGACGGCAGCATCGACATTGTCGTCGGCACCCATGCCATCTTCCAGGAGGCTGTGAGCTACAAGAACCTCGGCCTGGTGGTGATCGACGAACAGCACCGCTTCGGCGTCTCGCAGCGCCTGCTGTTGACGCAGAAAGGCCGCACCACGCCGCACACCCTGTCGATGACGGCCACTCCGATCCCGCGCACGCTGGTCCTGGCGCAGTACGGTGAGATGGAAGTCAGCCAGCTCGACGAGATGCCACCCGGCCGCCAGGCGATCGACACCCGCGTGATCGCCCTCGAGCGCCTGCCGGAAGTGGTCGACGGCCTCGCGCGCCATCTCGAAGGCGGTCAGCAAGCCTATTGGGTGTGCCCGATGGTCCGCGAGCACGAGAGCGAGGATATCGCCGCGGCCGAAGCGCGCTATGCCGCGCTGAAAGCGCGCTTCGGCGACGAGGTCGTGCTGATCCACGGCCAGCTCAAACCCGAGCTGAAGGACGCCGGGATGGAGCGGTTCGCGTCGGGCGATGCCAGGCTGCTCGTCGCCACCACCGTGATCGAGGTCGGGGTCGACGTGCCCGGCGCCACGCTGATGGTGATCGAGCAGGCCGAGCGCTTCGGTCTCGCCCAGCTCCACCAGTTGCGCGGGCGCGTGGGGCGGGGGAGCGCGAAATCGGTTTGCCTGCTATTAAGAAGCGGTCAACTTTCCGAGACCGGTAAACAGCGCCTGGCCTTGATGCGCGAGACGCAGGATGGCTTCCGCCTCGCCGAGGAGGACCTCAAGCTGCGCGGCGGCGGGGAGCTCCTCGGCACTCGCCAGTCCGGCGACACCCCGTTCCGCGTGGCCGAGCTCGACCAGATCCAGCGCCTGCTGCCGATCGCCCACGACGACGCGCGGCTGCTGGTCGAACGTGACGGCGGGCTGACCGAAGAGCGCGGCGAGGCGGCCCGGCTGCTGCTGTATCTGTTCGAGCGCGATTGGGGCGTGCAATTGCTGCGGGGTGGCTGAGGCATTCAGTCAGCGTCCATACCGATAGTGCTAGGCAATCGGGCATGTACGCCTGGCACCCACCGCGCACCCTCTCAGCGGCATCGGCCGTGGCGATTGTCGCCGCGATGTGTGCGCTCCTGGTGCTCGGTCTCAATATCCAGCGGACGGCGCAAACGGCGCTGCACCTGGTTTCGGTCGATCTGACCGCCCGGCCACAACCCGTGCCGACCCACCGGCCCGAGGCCCCGAAGCCACACGCCAGCAAGCCAGCGGCCAAGCACGATGCATCGCCGCGCAATGTCCGCAACCAGGCGACGGCGGTCGTCGCGCCGCCGGTCAAGCCGATCATCCCGCCGCCCCCCGTCGTCACCGCGCCGAAAGCCGGGATCGGCGCTGCCGCCAACAACGGCGCCTCGAACCTGCGGGGTCCGGGTCAAGGCGCCGGAGGGACCGGGAACGGTTATGGTGGTGGAGGACTGGGCGGCGACGGGCACGGCAGCGGCGACGGCGATTCCGTCGAAGGGCCGGAGCGCACCCAAGGCAGCCTTCACTACAGCGACTTGCCCGACGGTATCTTGGCGCCCGGTCAGGAAGCGACCGTCGAGGTGGTCGACACGATCGAGGCCGACGGCCACGTCAGCCATTGCCGCGTCGAGCGCTCGAGCGGCTATCCGGTGCTCGACAACCTCGCCTGCCGGCTTAACGAGCAGCGTTACCACTACCGGCCGGCGCGCGACCGTTATGGACGGCCGACCTGGTCGCGCGAGGGGCACTCCGAAACCTGGATCGCCCGTGACGACGGCTCGCGGTAACGCCAACCCCGCCAAAGTGACATTCTCGGTCCCCAAGGCCACAATTCCGGGCGGATCGCTCGTCTCGGTGGGCAATGTGTCAATTTCGCCCGCCCGCACGGCGCACTGGCATTTTCGGCGGCAGCGTCCATATGGACGCCGAGCTCACCCGGACAGGAAATCGCCATGGCCACCACCGCGCAAACCGCCCCCGACATCGCCAGTGAAATCTCGCGCGTTTTCGAGCTGCAGCGTCAGCACCAATGGGATGTGAAGGCCTCGACCGCCGCCGATCGCAAGGACAAGCTGGCGAAGCTGAAGACGGCCGTTGTGGCCCACGCCGACGATATCGTCGCCGCGGTGCGCAAGGACACGCGCAAGCCCGAGGGCGAGATCCGGGTCACCGAGATCATGAACGTCACCAACAATATCCAGCTCAACATCGACGGCCTCGAGGACTGGATGAAGCCGACCGAGGTGACCCCGACGAACAACCCCAACGACAAGGGGCTGATCGTTTATGAGGCGCGCGGCGTGTGCCTGATCCTCGGCCCGTGGAACTTCCCGCTCGGGTTGGTCTTCGGCCCGCTCGCCGCGGCGGTCGCGGCCGGCAACTGCGCCATCGTCAAGCTGACGGACCTCTGCCCTAACACCGCCAAGATCGCCGGCGAGATCATCCGCGAAGTGTTCGAGGAAAACGAGGTCGCGCTGTTCGAAGGCGGCCTGGACGTGGCCGAGGCGCTGCTGGAGCTGCCGTTCAACCACATCTTCTTCACCGGCAGCACGCGCGTCGGCAAGATCGTGATGATGGCAGCGGCCAAGAACCTCGCCAGCGTGACGCTGGAGCTCGGCGGCAAATCGCCCGTGATCATCGACGAAGGCGCCAACGTCGAAGCGATCGGCGCCGCGCTCGCCGGGGCCAAGCAGTTCAACGGCGGCCAGGCGTGCATCTGCCCGGACTACGTTTTCGTTCGCGAGGACGAGCAGGACCGACTGGTCGAGGCCTTCCGCAGCAACGTCGAGAAGAATCTCTATAAAGATGGCGCGATCAAGAAGGAGAGCATCGCCCAGATCGTCAACAAGGGCAATTTCGAGCGCGTGAAGGCGCTGTTCGATGACGCGGTCGAGAAAGGCGCCACAGTCGCCGTTGGTGGCGAACTGGATGAGAGCGATCTCACCATCCACCCGACGATGCTCACCGGCGTCACCCCGCAGATGAAGATCCTCCAGGAAGAGATTTTCGCGCCCATTCTGCCGGTGATGACCTACGACAACATCGACCAGGCGATCGGTTATATCGAGGCGCGCGACAAGCCGTTGGCGCTCTACGTGTTCAGCCCCGACGATGCGAATGTCGACAAGGTCCTCAAGCGGACCTCATCGGGCGGCGTGACGGTCAACGGCGTGTTCTCGCACTACCTCGAAAACCGCCTGCCGTTCGGCGGCGTCAACGGCAGCGGCATGGGCAGCTACCACGGTTATTTCGGCTTCAAGGCGTTCTCGCACGAACGCGCCGTTTACGTGCACCAGAAAGCCGCCTGACCTGCCCGGAACGATGAACAGGCCGGTCCGTTCTCGGCCGGCCTTTTTCATTGCAGCGCAAGGTTCGCCTGCCTACACCGCCCGCCACCACAGTCAGGCAAGGTCCCCCGCTTGATCCTCTCCCCTTTCGAATGGACGATCGCCAAGCGCTACATGCTTCCCGGGCGCGGCGAGGCGTTCATCGCGCTGGTCGCCGGCATCAGCCTGGTCGCGGTGATGCTCGGGGTGGCGGCGTTGATCGTGGTCATGAGCGTGATGAACGGCTTTCGCGGCGAGCTGATCGACAAGATCGTCGGCCTCAACGGCCACGCCGTGATCCAGGGTTACGACCAGAAGATCGATAACTGGCAGCAGGTGCTGCAAGAAGTCCGCGCGACGCCCGGCGTGACGCGGGCGACGCCGCTGATCGAGCAAGACCTGTTCGCCACCTTCAACGGCCGCGCCAGCGGCGTGATCGTGCGCGGCAACACGCCCCAGGACATCGCCAACCTCAAGCCGATGCTGAAGCAGGGCGACCTCTCGACGCTTCAGCCCGACGTCAACAACGTCGCCATCGGCTCCGGGCTCGCGCAGAACCTCGGCGTCGGCATCGGCGACACCATCACGCTGATCAACCCGCAAGGCCGCTCCACGCCCTTCGGAACGATGCCGCGCGAGGTCGCCTACACCGTCACCGCGATCTTCGAGATCGGCGTCTACGATTACGACAAAGCCTACGTCATCATGCCGATCCCCAACGCGCAGACGCTGCTGCTGACCGGCGACGCGATCGGCTTCATCGAAGTGAAGACGACCAACGCCGACACCGTGCAGCAGACGCTCAAGCCGCTCGCCGACAAGCTCGCCGGACAGGCGGTGGTGACCACCTGGAAGCAGATGAACGCGAGCCTGTTCGACGCCTTGCAGGTCGAACGGGTGGCGATGTTCTTCATCCTGTCGATCATCGTCCTGGTCGCGGTGTTCAACATCCTCTCGTCGCTCATCATGCTGGTCCGCTCGAAGACGCGCGACATCGCCATCCTGCGCACGATGGGCGCAACGCGGAAGAGCCTGCTCAAGGTCTTCGTCACCGTGGGCTTCACTATCGGCGCGATCGGGATGGTCGCCGGGCTGATCCTCGGGGCGGTGATCCTGTATTTCCGCCTGCCGCTGGTGCACGTGATCGAACGGCTCACCGGCGAGAACTTGTGGGACCCCTCGGTCCGCTTCCTGACCGACCTTCCGTCGCGAACCGATCCGAGCCAGGTGATGGTCATCGTCCTCATGGCGCTGGCCCTGAGCTTCCTGGCGACGCTGTACCCGGCGTTGAAAGCCGCCAGCACCGATCCGGTGCAGGTGCTGCGATATGAGTGACCCCGTCGTTCGCCTGACCGATCTCACCCGCAGCTTCGAGCAGGGCGGGGTAAGGATCGACGTGCTGCGCGGCGTAAACCTGACGGTGCAGCCCGGCGAGATCGTCGCGCTGCTCGGGCCATCCGGCTCGGGCAAGTCGACCCTGTTGCAGGCGGTCGGACTGCTCGAGGGCGGGTTCGGAGGGATGATCGAGATTGCCGGGACCGACGCCAGCAAGCTGCCGAGCTCTGAGCGTACCGCCTTGCGGCGCAACCACCTTGGCTTCGTTTATCAGTTCCACCACCTGCTGCCGGATTTCAACGCCGAGGAGAACGTCATCCTGCCGCAACTCGTTGCCGGCCGGAACCGTGCCTCGGCCACCGAGCGGGCCCGCGAGCTGCTCGGCGCGCTGGGGCTCGCCCAACGCCTGGACCACAGGCCGAGCCAGCTTTCGGGCGGCGAGCAGCAGCGCGTCGCCGTGGCCCGCGCCCTCGCCAACAAGCCGCAACTAGTGCTCGCCGACGAGCCCACCGGCAACCTCGATGAGGCCACCGCCGACAAGGTGCTGGCCCAGTTCCTCGAGCTGGTCCGCGGGCAAGGCAGCGCGGCGTTGGTGGCAACGCACAACGAACGCCTGGCCCACAAGATGGACCGCATTGTCCGCCTGCACGAGGGGGTGCTGCACTAGCTTTCCGTCGAAGCCTGTCGTCCGCTCGTCTGACCGGGCTTTCGCGCGTGGTGGGCAATGGCATATGGCCTGAAGCAACAGGGGGCCGACATGCTTGGACTGGCGACCGCTCTTCTTTTCGCGCAGGCGGCATCCGCCGTGGCGACTCCGCCTCCGGCGCCGTGCGCCGACGCGGCCCACGCACAGTTCGATTTCTGGGTCGGCGACTGGGATGTCTATCCCAACGGCAGCGACAAGCTGGTCGCGCACAGCCGGATCGAAAAGCTGTACGCGGGCTGCGCCGTCCGCGAGAACTGGATGCCCCTCAGGGGCACCGGCGGGGGCAGTCTCAACAGCGTCGATCCGGCCACCGGTCGCTGGCACCAGGAATGGATCGGGTCAGCGCCGGGCCGCATCGATTTCGACGGCGGCCTCGTCGGCGGTGAAATGGTCCTGACCGGATACTCACCCTATGCTGGAGGCGGGCCGGGCAAGGCCGGGCTGGTGCGGATCGTGTACACCCCGAATGCGGACGGCTCCGTGCGCCAGCACGGCACCGCCTCGTTCGATGAGGGCCTGACCTGGCAGGAAAGCTACGACTTCATCTACCGACCGCACAAGGCCGGGGCCTGACGGCAGCCCACTTCGCGGCGGGTCTATCAGAGCGTTACGCTCCCCGCATCTGCGCCGATTACCGACGAGGGCGCAAACACCGCTGCGATAGGCGCGGTCACCGCCGCGACGATGATGTAGACGACGATCACGCCGATGATCGTCACCGCCGTATACCCGGCGGCCTTCTCCTTCGGCACCGCCATCATCGGCGTCACGCCGAGATAGAACAGGTAGATGCCGTAAAGGCTCGCCAGCAGGACGAGTATCCCGAGCGCGGGGACGAGGTTAAACACGCCCGCAACCCAGCCGGCGGTGTAGGCGTAGGCACACAGCCGGAAGGCGCGCTCGTAATTCGGCTGGCCGCCGAACTTGTCGGCCAGGAAGTTCGCGACCCAAGCCACGAGGAAAATCCCCACCAGGCCGAGGACGTAGGAGGTGATCGCCGTCGCGATGCCCGACATCAGCGACGGATGGAAGCGGACGATGATGGCGTTGAAGCCGAACACCTGGCCGCCGATAAAGCCGCAGATCGGGCCAATGGCCGCCAGCGGCACGACGTAGCGCATGAACACGCTCTGCACCGACTCGGTCTCGCCGGCGATGACTGGCCATTCGGCGGTCGGTGAGACCAGGATTGCCTTGGCGCGGCCGACGATGCCGGACGCGGGTTCGCTCTGTTGAATCTCGCTCATGTACCTCCCCCATCGTTTCCGCTCGGGGGCCCGTGCAAATGCGCGGCAGTGCCGGCGCATCGGCGCTTTTCCCCAGCGACCGCGCGATCATAGCTTGATCGGCGCCGAGCGCCATAACACATTCGCGCCATGGCTTTCGCCCCTTTTGTGCCGCTGCGCGTGCTCTCCAGCTATTCGATGCTCGAAGGGGCCATCGATCCCAAGGCGATCGCCCGCCTGGCGAAGCAACGCGGCTTCCCCGCCATCGCCATTTGCGACCGCAACGGGCTTTACGGGGCGATGGCTTTTGCCAAGGCGTGCAAGGAAGACGGCATTCAGCCGATCGCCGGGGCGTTGCTGGGCGTCGCGCGACCTGGCTCGGAAATCGTCGACTACGTGCCGCTTTACGTGCAGGACGAAGCGGGGTGGAACAATTTGTGCCATCTCGTCAGCCGCGCGCATCTCGAACGGCCGCTCGAGCTTGAACCCCATGTCGGCCTCGGCGATCTCGCGGACCATACGGACGGGTTGATCGCGCTGACCGGCGCGTCCGAAGGCGCCGTGACCCGGTTCATGGCCGATGCCAAGCCCCAGAGGGCACGGGAAATGGCCGACCGGCTTGCCGAGCTGTTTCCCGGCCGCCTGTATGTCGAACTGGCGCGGCGCGGAAATGCCATCGAGGAGGCCGCCGAGTCGGGCCTGATCGAACTCGCTTATGCCGCGGGCTTGCCGCTCGTCGCGACCAATCCCGCCAACTTTGCCGAGCCGCATATGCACGCGGCGCACGATGCGATGCTGTGCATCGCCAACTCGACCCATATCGACAGCGCCGAGCGCCCGCGCTCGAACCCCGAGGCCTGGGTCAAGTCGGCGCCGATGATGGAAGAGTTGTTCGCCGACCTGCCCGAGACGACCGCGAACACGCTGGTGGTCGCCCAGCGTTGCGCCTTCGCGCCGCCCAAGCGCAAGCCGCTCCTGCCCAGCCTGGCGGGCGACAGGGAAGGCGAGGCGCGAATGCTGGCGGAAGATGCGCGCGCCGGCCTGGCGGCGCGGCTGAACCGCTACGAATTGAGCGCCGATGAGCACCAGGCCTACCTGGACCGCCTCGAGTACGAGATCGATGTGATCAACCGGATGGGCTATGCCGGTTACTTCCTGATCGTCGCCGACTTCATCAAGTGGGCCAAGGCGCATGACATTCCGGTCGGGCCGGGACGAGGCTCGGGCGCCGGTTCGCTGGTGGCCTGGTCGCTCACCATCACCGACCTCGACCCGATCCGCCTCAACCTGATCTTCGAGCGCTTCCTCAACCCCGAGCGCGTGTCGATGCCGGATTTCGACATCGACTTCTGCGAAACCCGCCGCGGCGAGGTGATCCGTTACGTGCAGGAGCGCTATGGCCACGACAAGGTCGCGCAGATCATCACCTTCGGCAAGCTGAAGGCCCGCGCGGTGCTGCGCGACACCGGGCGCATCCTGCAGATGAGCTACGGCCACGTCGATCGGCTGTGCAAGATGGTGCCGAACCACCCGACCGACCCGTGGACCCTGCCGCGCACGCTCAACGGAGTGAGCGAGTTCAAGCGCGAATATGACAACGACGATGAAGTGAAGCGGCTGGTCGACCTGGCGATGCAGCTCGAAGGGTTCCCGCGCAACAGCTCGACCCATGCCGCCGGAGTGGTCATCGGCGACCGCCCACTGTCGCAGCTGGCGCCGCTGTACCGCGATCCTCGCTCGGACATGCCGGTCACCCAGTTCGACATGAAGCAGGTTGAGGACACCGGGCTGATCAAGTTCGACTTCCTCGGCCTCAAGACGCTGTCGGTGATCAAGCGGGCGGTCGACCTGCTGGCCAGGCGCGGCATCGCCGTCGACATCGCCGGCATCCCGCTCGACCATGCCGAGGTTTACGCGCTGCTCAAGCGCGGCGACACGGTCGGCGTGTTCCAGCTGGAATCCGAAGGCATGCGGCGCACGCTGGCGGCGGTGAAGCCGACGCGGTTCGAAGACGTGATCGCGCTCGTCGCGCTTTACCGGCCCGGCCCGATGGACGACATCCCGGCATTCGGCGCGCGCAAGAACGGTCTCGAGCCGATCGTCTATCCGCATCCCAAGCTGGCGGACATCCTCGGCGAGACGTACGGCATTTTCATCTACCAGGAGCAGGTGATGCAGGCGGCGCAGCACCTCGCCGGCTATTCCCTCGGCGAGGCCGACGTCTTGCGATACGCGATGGGCAAGAAGATCCAGTCCATGCTTGACGCCCAGCGCGCCAAATTCGTCGACGGATGCGGCAAGCATTCCGGCATCGAGCCGGACAAGGCCAATGAGCTGTTTGACCGGATCGCGAAGTTCGCGGGATACGGCTTCAACAAGTGTCACTCGGCGCCTTACGCGCTGCTCGCCTACCAGACCGCGTGGCTGAAGACGCACTATCCGGAGGAGTTCTACGCCGCTTCGATGTGCTTCGACATGCACCAGTCCGACAAGCTGGCGGTGTTTGTCGACGACATGCGGCGCAGCGGCATCGCGCTGCTGGGCCCAAACATCAATCGCAGCGAGGCGGAGTTCGCCGTCGAGCCGACCGAGGAAGGGCAGGCGGTGCGCTACGCGCTCGCCGGCATCCGCAACGTCGGTGAGAAGGCGATGGAGCAGGTCGTCGCGGAGCGCCAGCGGGGCGGGCCGTTCGAGAACCTGGAAGACGTATTTCGGCGGATGCCGCAAGGCGCGATGAACCGGCGCCAGTTGGAGGGGCTGGCCAGTGCGGGCGCGTTCGATTGTCTCGAGCCGAACCGGGCCAAGGTGCTCGCCAACGCCGACTTGCTGCTGTCGGTGGCCGAGGCCGCGGTGCGCGAGAGGGCGAGCGGGCAGCACGGGTTGTTCGGCGGTGAGCAGCACGATCAGCCTTCGCTGCGGCTCGCCGACGCCGAGCCGTGGACCCGCGCCGAGCAGATGGCGGCCGAGCGCGAGAACTTCGGGTTCTATTTCGCCGCGCATCCGGTCGAGCAATTTCGGGCCGTGGCCAGCGCCAACGGCGCGCGCTCCTACGCCTCGCTGATGGAGGCCGGCGTGCCCGGGGGCGGCCGCCAGGCCGCGGTGATGGCGGCGATGGTCGAGGGCGTCAGCAAGGGCCGCACCCGGCGCGGCGGGGAGTTCATCCGCGCCGACTTCTCCGATACCTCGGGCCAGTTCAGCGCCGCCTGCTTCGAAGAGAGCCTGGTCGAGAGCTTCCAGCGCTGGGCGAGCGACAGCACATGCGTGTTGCTCAATGTCGAGCTCGATGCGCCGAGCCCCGACGAACCGCCGCGAGTCACCGTGCGCGGGGCGCGGCCGCTGGCAGAGGTGCGGAACAACGCGCGCATGCTCCTGACGCTCGACGTGCGGACGGCCGAGGCACTGCAGGAGCTGCGCATGGCGCTCGATATGGGCGAACCGGGCAGAGGCGAAGTCCTCGCGCGGCTGCGGATAAATGACGGCGGTGAGCCGCTCGTCCGCCTCGGCCGCGATTTCGACCTCGACGGCGAACTGGCCGAACGGCTGGCGCACATCGACGGGCTGGCCAACATTTCTCTGACGACGCGGCGCGGTCCGGCGCACTTGAAGCTCGTCGCGTAATGGTACGGGGGTGATCCGAAGTTAACTCGCTTTTGTTAGGCTCGGGTGGCGGAGAGGAAACGAGACATGTTCGCTTTTCTGAAAGGCGTTCTAGCAGGCGCAGTCCTGTCCTTCGTGGTCGCCGGGCTGGTTGGCCACACGGGCAGCACTGGCGGCATTCTCAACGTGTTTCATTTCATGGTCCACGGGTACAGGTTTTACTGGTCTTGGGGCGTGTTCGTCGGCGGCGCACTGCTCGGCTGGGTCGTCTTTACGCTGATCGAGTGACGCGGGCCGGCTGGTAGTGGTGGCAGCCCGCCCCAATGCCACCGTCTTCTTACAGTAGCCGAAGCTGGCCGCCCGTCTCGGGTGCGCGGAAAGCGCTACAATTCAGCTCGAACCGCTCCTTGCGCAAGCCGGCGCGCCTGCACGCAAGGCGAAAGCGGGCGCGGAACAGCTCGGCCCACACCCCGGTGGGTTTCATCCGGGTGAAGAAGTCCGGATCGTTATCCCGTCCGCCGCGGATCGAGCGGACGATGCTCATGACCTTGTCGCCGCGTTCCGGAAAATGGACGGACAGCCATTCGCGGAACAGCGGGGCCACTTCGAACGGCAGGCGCAACGGGATCCAGCCGGCGGAGCGGACACCGAGCGCGGCAGCGCGAGCGACGATCGCCTCCATGAACTCGTCGGTGATCGCCGGGATCACCGGAGCTATCGAGCAGTGCGCGGGTATGCCGGCCTCGGCCAGCCGGCCGAGCGCGGCCAGGCGCTTGAGCGGCGCGGCGGCGCGCGGCTCGAGCTTGCCCGAGAGCCTGGCGTCGAGCGTGGTGACCGACACGGCCACGGCCACCAGGTTGAGTTTGGCCAGCTCGCCGAGCAGGTCGAGATCGCGCAGCACGCGGTCCGACTTGGTGGTGATGGTCACCGGATGGCGCGCTTCGAGGCATACTTCGAGCACCTGGCGGGTGATCCGATAGCGCTGCTCGATCGGCTGGTAGGGATCGGTGTTGGTCCCCATCGCGATCGGCCGCGGCTTGTACTTCGGCCTCGCGAGCGTCTCGCGCAGCAGCCGCGCCGCGTCGGGCTTGGCGAACAACTTGGTTTCGAAATCGAGCCCAGGCGAGAGGTCGTGGTACGCGTGCGTCGGCCGGGCAAAACAGTAGACGCAGCCATGCTCGCAGCCGCGGTAGGCGTTGACCGAGCGGTCGAAACCGATGTCGGGCGAGGTATTGAAGGTGAGGATCGTCTTCGGGTGCTCTTCGGTGACGGTTGTCCGCAGCTTCGGCGGTTCTCCGTCGAGCAAGGCGACGTGGTCGCGCCAATCGCCATCGGCCTCTCGCGTCGCCAGCCCGAAGCGCACCGGCACCGCGCCCGATTGCGCCCCGCGGCCGTGCACGAGAGGGTCCTTTCGGCGCTCCATGGGTGGAACATAGAGAGAACGAATGAGAGTCGCAATGGCCGGTTCGCTGGCGCTGAAGCGCAACGCCGGCGTAGTTTCAGCCGCCGGCGGGGCTCGGGTCCTGGTTCTTCACTTGCTGCCAGATAGCTTCTGGACCGGCGGGAAGCTTGTCCATGTGCTTGAGGAAAAGCGCGATGGTCCAGATTTGCCGGTCGTTGAGCGTCGATGCCCAGGATGGCATGCCGGTGAGGCGAATGCCGTGCTTGATCTTCCAGTACGACACGCCTTCCGGATCGTCTTCAACGCCCTCCGTGGCGAATTGCGGCGGTGCGGGGTAGAGGCCCTTGGCGATGGCCGAAGCCGCGGGCTCGCCGGCCGACGTGCCGTGGCATATCGCACAGTGCTGTCCGTAAAGCTTGACGCCTTCGCTCAGGTTGGCGTCGTTCAGCGCGACCGGGTTTGGCCCTTTAGGCGCGTCTTTCTGCAGCGTCGCACCCAATGAAGTGTTGGCCGCCCAAAGCTCCAGGCCCCCCGGAGTGGCGTCGGCGTTGGCCGGGATCAGGCCGCTTTTCAGCAATACGAAACCGGCGACAAGCGCAACGACGATGACGGTGACGACGCCAGCGATGAAACCGCGCATTTTATCGATGCTCCGTGTTGCACTCCGTCGGCCCGCGCCCAGCAGCTCTACACGCTTTGCAGGACGATCGGTTCCAGGAGAGACGCCAGAGGCTTACTCCCGCAGCTGCTCGCCGAGGACGACGCCGAGTGCCTTTGTCGCTCGATTTCGGCATCCAGCCGGCCTCGCCGGTGACCTCGAGCTCGCTCTCGGCGATGCGGTTCGCGAGCAAGTGGCCCATCAACCTGGAGGATTTCCTTGAGGTCGGTGCGCTCGGTTTCCGCCAGCACCGCCTCGACGGGGCGCTAGAGCCTGGCGGTAAGGGTGCAGCGCAGGCCGGCGGGTTCAAAGTCGAGCTCCAGCGTTCCGCCCAGATCGCCGACCAGTTGCTGCAACAGCCTGCTGCCGAAGCCCTTCGTCGCGGGTGGGAGAACTGGCGGGCCGCCGCTTTCTTCCCAGCGAAGTTGCAGTTCGCCCGCGTCGACTTTCCAATGGACGCCGACTTGGCCTTGGGGACACGACAACGCGCCATATTTGGTGGCGTTCGTCGCCAGCTCGTGCAGCGCCAGCGAGAGCGCCAGGACGTGCCTGGAGTGGAGGTCGACCGGTGGGCCGGATATCTCGACCTGCCCTTCCGGGAAGGCTTCGAGCGCGCGGGCCACCACATCGGTCAAACAGGCGCCTGTCCAGCTCCGCGCGGTCAACAGATCGTGCGCCTTGGCCATCGACATGATGCGCTTTTCCAGCGCGTCCCGTGCAGTCGGGAGATCGCGGGCGCTTCGCAAGGTCTGGGCCGTGATCGCGTGGACCGTCGCGAGCGTATTCTTGACCCGGTGGTTGAGCTCGTCGAGCAGCATCCGCTGGAAGTCCTCGGCCTTCTTGCGCTCGGTCAGGTCGCGGCTGGCCCCGGCGATGGCCACAGCCTTCCGGTCAGGGCCCTCTCCTTCGAACTCGACGAGACCCCACGCGCTCAGCCAACGCCACGTGCCGTCGGGCTGCTTGACGCGGTACTCGACGTCGTAGCGGCCATCCCCATCCGGATCGAGCGCCTTGGCCACGCGCGACCACATCAGCTCCATGTCGTCGGCATGGAACTTGGTCTTCACCCCATCTTCGTCGTGCAGGAACCGCGCTTCGGCGAGGCCATAGAGACGCTGGGCATTGTCGTCGTAGATGCAGATGTTGTCGGCGATGGTATAGCGCCACGTACCCATCTGCGAAGCCGTCATCGCCAGATCGAAGGCGCGTTGCTGGCGCTCCAGCGCCTCGCGCAGGGCGGTTTCGCTCGTTGCTTCGCGGACCGCGCGGCGGGCATCGGCGATCGTCGCGTCGCCCCCGGGCGGCGAGGTTTCGTCGAAGCTTGCGAAGAACAGGTCGTCGCTTTCCATCAGGCCTTTCCGTGCCACGTCCGGCCAGGTAACCGCCCGGCGGTCGGAAGCCCGTTATTAGACGCTTTGCGCGGAAAACTCACCTGAAGAATGTCTTGCGCGAAGCTGCGCCGCCTACTTCTCGCGCAGGCGCGGCATCAGTTCGACGAAGTTGCACGGCCGATTGCGACTGTCGAGCTGCTCGGCGAGGATCTTGTCCCAGCCATCCTTCACCGCGCCATTCGAGCCGGGCAGGGCGAAGATGTAAGTGCCCTCGCAGACTACCGCCATCGCCCGGCTCTGTACCGTGCTGGTGCCGATCGTCTGAAAGCTTATCCACCGGAACAACTCGCCGAAGCCGGGGATTTCCCTCGCCTTCAGCCGCCGCAACGCCTCCGGCGTGACGTCGCGGCCGGTGAGGCCGGTGCCGCCGGTCGAGACCACGGCGTCCACTTCGGGATCGTCCACCCAGCTGATCAGGTGGCGGTAAATGGCCTCGGCGTCGTCCTTCTCGATCAAGCGCTGGACGAGGTGGTGCCCGGCCAGGGTGATTCGCTCGGCGAGCAGATCGCCCGAAGTGTCCTCCTCCGGTCCGCGAGTGTCGGACACGGTCATCAGGGCGATGTTGAGGGGCGAAAACGGGCGTTCCGGGTCGATCGCCATGGTCAGTTGTTGTCGGC
>JANWHA010000060.1 GCA_025450635.1 Croceibacterium sp.
CCGCTGGCGCGGCGGACCCCTCTCCCAACCCTCTCCCGCAAGGGGAGAGGGCTAGCTAGTTCCTACTTCGCGACTTCGTTGGCCAACATCTCCGGCGTCGGCGGAGCAGTGTCCTTCGGATCGGAGCCCCTATGCTTGGCGGTCGCCTTGAGCGGCGCGCCGTTGGCCACGCCGAAGCCCACCGGCTCGCCGGCGAACTCCAGATAGGCGACGTTGACGTTCATGTTCGCCCGCGCCAGCGGCGTGTTGCCGTACTCGAGGCCCTTTTTGATGTGGGTGTCGAGCAGCGGCGCGAAGTCGGGGTTCTTCTTGAGGTCGTCGACCGCCATGCCGGGAGGATCACCCGCATCGTAATGCTTCTTCGCGGCATCGACCAGCGCGCGGTCGAACTTGGCGAGGCGCACGAGCCCGGCCCAGGTGTTCATGTGACCATGGCCTTCCTCGACCAGGTCGACCTTGCCCTTCATCAGCTTGACGATCGCGGCGGTCTCCTCGGCGATCGCTTCGGCGCCGCCGGCGGGCAGGAACGGCGCCATGTTCCACGCCATCACGTCGCCCATGCACAGCAGGCGGGCCGACGGAAAGTACACGAAGGTATCGCCGTTCGTGTGGCCGCGGCCGGTGTGATAAAGCTCGATCCGGTCGGCGCCCGAGCCGATTGTCATATGGTCGGTGAAGGTCTCGGTCGGCAGCAGCTTGGGATTGCCGCGCGGCCCGCTCAGCTCCTGTTTGGCGCCTTCGTTCATCACGATGCGCACGTTCGGATATTGCTCGCGCAGGTAGTCGTTGCTGCCGACGTGGTCCGGGTGGCTGTGGGTGTTGATGATCAGCTTGACCGGTTTGTCGGTGATCTTCTTGACCTGCTCGACGATGTACGGGCCGTTGCCGGGCATCTTGGTGTCGACCAGGACGACGCCGTCCTTCTGCACCACGACCAGCGTGTTCCCGCCGCCGCCGAAGATCTTGTAGATGTTGCCGGTGACGTGCTCGGCCGGCTCGGGCGGTGGCAGGCCGCCGCCGCGCCGCGGGCCAGCGGGAGGCGCAGGGGCTGCGCCCGGAGCGGGCGGGGGCGGCTGCTGGGCGGCGGCCGCGAGGGCCATGCTCCCGGCAAGCAGAACTGCGAGTACGACCTTGGCTTTCATCCCGTCTCTCCCGTGACGGGTCATTGATTCGCCCCCGTCGTTGACTCTGTCTAATCCGCCGAGGGCGGGTTGGCAAAGCGTCGCGTGTCGCCAATGGTCGCGCGGGCGATCAGCCGCCCTGCTTCTTCAATTGGGCGGGGATGAAATCCTCGCGCACCGCCTTGGCCAGCAGGTCGAGCGGGAGCAAGCCCTGGCCGACGACGAAATCGTTGAACGCCTTGCGGTCGAACTTGTCGCCGAGCGCCAGCTCGGTCTCGGTCTGCAGGTCGGCCAGCTGGCCGTAGCCGTAGTAATAGCTGCCCGCCTGGCCCGGGCTGCGAAAGGTGAAGCGGTCGACTTCCTCCTTGGTGAAGGCTTTCGACAGGCCGACTTGCTCGCGCAGCCATTGGGTCGCAGCGGCGGGCGTGATCTGCCCGAGATTGAGCATCGGATCGAGCATCGCCCGGCTCTCGCGCAAGAGCTGGTATTGCAGCGCGACCAATTGCCCTTCGATCGGCTCGTAGGGCATGAACTCGGACTCGGCATAGAGCGCCCAGCCTTCGGTGTTGACGCTGTTGTGGGCATACAACGCCCGTGCCTGGCTCACGCCGCGCGAGACCATCTGGGCGAACTGCAGCTCGTGCCCCGGCCGTGCCTCGTGCGCGCTGAGCGTCCAGGCCGCGGCCTTGAAATCGAAATCGTCGTAAGCGGCGTCTGCCCCCGCGGAGGGGTCGCCCGTGCTCAGCACGAACTGGCCGCGCTCCCCGGTGTTGCCGATCAGCCGCGGCGCGAGCATGTGCGGGGCGGGCTGCTGGGCGTTCTCTGCCGGGCTGCCGAGGCGCATCAGCACCGGGTAATCCGGCCGGGTGACGATGTGCTCGCGGGTGATCGTCTCATCGATCTGGCCGAGCACCGTGGCATAATACGATTCCACCTGGTCGGCGGCGACCTTGTCCTTCTTCAGGTTGACGATGACTGACGGATAATCGGTCTCAGCAAAACCGAACTTTCTGGCCACCAGGGGCGCCAGCGATTCCATCTCCTTGCGCGTGCCGTAGAAGCCGCGGCGGGCACGGGCGATCAGCTGTTCGGGCGGCAGGTCGATACCGTACACCTTGAGCCTGTAGGCATAAATCTGCGGCGGCTGGCGGAAGCTGTCGCGCGCCTTGGGTAGGACGTTCGCCTTCTCCCACGCGGCGTAGTCGCGCAGCTGGCGGTCGAGCGTGGCGAGGGCCTTGTCTGCGCCAGCGATTTTCGCCTTCGCGAAAAGCGCGTGGATGCCGGAAATATACGTCTCGGTCTTGCTGAGCGTATCCTCCACTTTGCCCTTATAGGGGCCGACCTTGCCGACGCCCTGACTGTCGGCCCAGCGGGCCTTGGCCAGTTCCGTAAGCGGCGTGGTGCCTGGATAGAGCCCGGTGTAGCGCTCGAGCAGTTCCCTGGCTTTGGCCTGGCGCGCGGGGCCGATCTGGGGGTCGAGCGCCGGGTTCAGATTGCCGAAGACCAGTTGCGGCACGTCGGTCCACTCGAGCAGCAGCTTGTCGTCAAGCCGCGTGCCTTCGATCGTCTGGTCGATCGAGTGGATGAGAATGTCGAGGTCCTGCCGGACCCGGGGGTCTTTCTCGCTCTTCTCCGCTGCCGCGAAGACCGCGCGCTTCTTCTGCTCGGTCGCCATGAGGCGCGCCGAACGGTTCGGCCCGAGGTCGAGCGCCTTGCCGTCGAACTGCTCGAGCCCGTTCTGGGCCGCGCTCTCGGGATTGAACTGCGCTTCGGCGACCAGCAACTGCTGGGTGTACTGGTCGCTTCGGGCGATCCACGCCGGCTTGCCCTCGGCCGCGGCTGGAGACGACGAAACGATAACCGCGCCCGCGGCCAGCAACCACGCGGTCAAATGCTTGCTCATGGATTTTCGCCCCTCATTCCGATGCGCGGGCTATCCCATGCCGCGCCGCCGAGGGCAAACGTCAATCGAGCCGCATCACCCAGCCGTGCTTGTCCTCGGCGATGCCGCGCTGGATCGAGACCAGCTTGTCGCGCAGCCGCTGGGTCGTCTGGCCCGGCCCGCCGGAGCCGACGATGAACTCGCCCTCGTGGCTGGCGACCTTGCCGACCGCGGTGACGACCGCGGCGGTGCCGCAGGCGAAAGTCTCGGTCAGCCGGCCGCTGGCCGCGTCGGCGCGCCACTCGTCGATCGCATAGCGCTCCTCGACCACGGTCAGGCCTTCCTGGCGGGCGAGGGTAATCAGGCTGTCGCGAGTGATGCCCGCCAGGATCGTGCCGCTGAGCGGGGGCGTCAGCAGGGTGCCGTCGTCGAACACGAAGAACAGGTTCATGCCGCCGAGTTCCTCGACCCAGCGGTGCTCGGCCGCATCGAGGAAGCAGACCTGGTCCATGCCGCGCGCGACCGCGTTGGCGTGCGGCACCAGGCTGGCCGCGTAGTTGCCGCCGCACTTGGCCGCGCCGGTGCCGCCGGGCGCCGCGCGGGTATAGTCCTGCGAAACCCAGATCGATACGGCCGGGGCACCAGACTTGAAGTAGCTGCCGGCCGCGCTGAGAATGACGAGGAATTTGTACTGCCTGGCCGGCCGCACGCCGAGAAACGCCTCGGTGGCGATCATGAACGGCCGGATGTACAGGCTGCCGCCCTCGACCGTGGGAAACCAGTCCCGGTCAGCCAGCACCAGTTGGCGGATCGAATCGACGAACGTCTCTTCCGGCAGGTTGGGCATGGCCAGCCGGGCGGCCGAATGATTGAAGCGGCGCGCGTTCTGCTCCGGCCGGAACAGCGCCATGGCGCCGTCGGCCAGCTTGTAGGCCTTGAGCCCTTCGAAGATCTCCTGCGCGTAGTGCAGCACGGCGCACGCGGGATCGAGGCTCAGCGGCTCGCGCGGGCCGAGCGTTGCATCGTGCCAGCCGCGCCCTTCGTCCCACTCGATGGTGATCATGTGGTCGGTGAAAACCTTGCCGAATCCGGGATCGGCGATCGCTCGCTCGCGCTCGTTCGCCGGAACCGGCGAGGAATGCGGCAGGCGGGTGAAATCGATCGGACGGTCGGCGCTGTCAGCCATGAATGCTTCTCGAGTTACGACGTGGCGTGCTTGAACGAATATTTCAATTCTCTCAAGAGAATTGTAATAAATGGTAACCTTTGCGACTATCGATCGTCGGCCCTAGCGGCACGCGGCGGTGAATTGAAGCGCCGAAAAATGAGAAGGCCGGCTCCGCCCGTGGGGGAACCGGCCTTCGCATGGTCAGCGGCCAGTAAGCCGCCCACGAAGCCTCTATCGGCGAAAGTTGGGATTACCGATAATGCCTCGCGAGGGTCGGAACCGACCTCCCTGCTGAACCATGAGACATCGGATCACCTCCTTTCGCGCTTGAAAGCCAGACCGCCCGTTTCACCGGTGGCCAAGACCCGCGTGAGCCGCTGGCCTTGGTGGTAAATGTGAGTCGTAACGCGCAACAAAGCAAGTCTTGCATTTCGATTTTTCACTGTCAGAATTCACAGCTTCGGGCCCGCGTGGGGGAGCGCGGGCCGTCTCGTCTCTGGCGCGCGAAAAGACCCTTCAGCGGCAGTCCTCGATCACACGTGTGATCTCGGGCCAGCTCGGCAGATAAAGATTCGCCTCGCCCGGCACCTCAACCTCGAAGCGGCCCTTCGAGAAGGCGATCGCGTCAAGGAACGAATCGGTCGCGGTCAGGCTCGTCGCCACCAGGTGCTCGACACTGCCTTGCGCGGGGTTCGCCGAAAATGTCCGCGTGGCCGTTTCCGTGCGAATCGTCATCGGCTGCGGCATGATCGATGCGCTGGTGCGGCCGATCGACAAGGTATGGCTGGCCATGTCGCAGCGCATCGCGAACAGCGGCTGCTTTTCGGCCGGGCCGAAGGCGGCGATCGAGGCGCCGGCCTCGGGAATGTAGAACCAGTCGCCCGGCGTCTGCGGCGCGTCCATCCAGTTCGAATAGGCGGGCGCGGGCGTCGGGGCGGGGGGACGAGGAGCCGGTGCGGGCGCAGGCACCGGAACGGGTACCGGCCTGGGAGGCGCTACACAGGCGCTGAGCGCCGCAATCGCGATGAGCGGCAGGGCGGCGAAGGAGCGTTTGGTCATCGTCTCTCTGTGGCCGAGCCGCGGGATTGGCTCAAGCGCGGGCGAACGGCTAGACGCACCCAGATGGCGAAGCAACGCATCGACCAACTGCTGGTGGCCCGCGGCCTGGCCGAAAGCCGCGCCCGCGCGCAGGCGCTGGTGATGGCCGGGCTGGTCTTCGCCGGGGATCGAAAGATCGACAAGTGCGGCCAGCAAGTTTCTGAAGATACGCAGATCGTGGTCAAAGGCCGCGATCACCCGTGGGTCAGCCGGGGCGGGATCAAGCTGGCATACGCGCTCGATCATTTCCACCTCGATCCCACGGGCGCGGTGGCGATGGACATCGGCAGTTCCACCGGCGGCTTCACGGATGTGTTGCTGCAGCGCGGCGCCGCCCATGTGTTTGCGGTCGATTCGGGCACCAACCAGCTCGCCTGGAAGCTACGGCAGGACCCGCGCGTGACCGTGCTCGAGCAGACCAGCGCGCGCGGGCTTACGCCTGGGCAGATCGACCGGCGGTGCA
>JANWHA010000061.1 GCA_025450635.1 Croceibacterium sp.
ATCATGGCGCACATCGACGCCGGCAAGACCACCACGACCGAGCGGATCCTCTACTACACCGGCAAGTCCTACAAGATCGGCGAAGTCCACGACGGCGCCGCGACGATGGACTGGATGGAGCAGGAGCAGGAGCGCGGGATCACCATCACCTCCGCCGCCACGACCACCTTCTGGCAGGCCGACGACGGCCAGGGCCCCGAGCACCGCATCAACATCATCGACACCCCCGGCCACGTCGACTTCACGATCGAAGTCGAACGCTCCCTGCGCGTCCTCGACGGCGCCGTCGCGGTGTTCGACGGCGTGGCGGGCGTGGAGCCCCAGTCCGAAACCGTCTGGCGCCAGGCCGACAAGTACGGCGTGCCGAGAATGGCGTTCATCAACAAGTTGGACCGCACCGGGGCCGACTTCTATTACTGCGTCCAGTCGATCATCGACCGCCTCGGCGCCACGCCGCTCGTGCTGTACCTGCCGATCGGCGCCGAGGGCGGCCTCAAGGGCGTGGTCGACCTGGTCAACAACCGTGGCATCGTCTGGCAGGACGAAAGCCTCGGCGCCAAGTTCGACTATGTCGACATTCCCGCCGACCTCGCCGACAAGGCAGCCGACTATCGTCACCAGCTGATCGAGACCGTCGTCGAACATGACGACGAGGTGATGGAAGCCTATCTCGAAGGCCACGAGCCCGACGCCGCGACGCTCAAGCGGCTCATTCGCAAGGGCACGCTGGGCCAGGCCTTCGTGCCGGTGCTGTGCGGCTCGGCGTTCAAGAACAAAGGCGTCCAACCGCTGCTCGACGCGGTGGTCGACTACATGCCGAGCCCGCTCGACGTGCCGCCGATCAAGGGCGTCAATCCCGACACCGACGCGGAGGACAGCCGCCCGTCATCGGACGACGCGCCGTTCGCCGCGCTGGCGTTCAAGATCATGAACGACCCGTTCGTCGGCTCGCTGACCTTCACCCGTATCTATTCGGGCAAGCTCGAGAAGGGCACGGTGCTCAACTCGGTCAAGGACAAGAAGGAAAAGATCGGCCGCATGCTGCTGATGCATGCCAACAGCCGCGAGGACATCACCGAGGCGTTCGCCGGCGACATCGTCGCTATCGCGGGCATGAAGGACACGACCACCGGCGACACGATGTGCGATCCGGCCAAGCCGATCATCCTCGAGCGGATGGAATTCCCCGATCCGGTCATCGAGCTGTCGGTCGAACCCAAGACCAAAGCCGACCAGGAACGGATGGGCATCGCCTTATCTCGGCTGGCGGCCGAGGACCCCTCGTTCAGGGTCGCCACCGATCATGAATCGGGCCAGACGATCATCAAAGGCATGGGCGAGCTTCACCTCGACATCCTGGTCGATCGCATGAAGCGCGAGTTCAAGGTCGAGGCCAACGTCGGCGCGCCCCAGGTGGCCTACCGCGAGAGCCTCGCGAAGCCGGTCGAGCTGACTTACACGCACAAGAAGCAGTCGGGCGGCTCCGGCCAGTTCGGCGAGGTCAAGGTCAAGCTTACCCCGGGTGAACGCGGCCAAGGCATCAACTTCATCGACTCCATCAAGGGCGGCAATATTCCACGCGAATATATCCCGTCGGTCGAGAAGGGCATGCGCGAAACCGCCGAGACCGGATCGCTCATCGGCTTCCCGATCATCGACTTCGACATCGAGCTGCTCGACGGCAAGTACCACGACGTCGACTCCTCGGCGCTGGCGTTCGAGATCGCCGGCCGCGGCGCGATGCGCGAAGCGGCGCAGAAGTCCGGCATCAGGCTGCTCGAGCCGATCATGAAGGTCGAGGTGGTGACGCCCGAGGATTACTTGGGTCCCGTGATCGGCGACCTCAATTCGCGGCGCGGCCAGATCCAGGGCCAGGATAGCCGTGGTAACGCCAAGGTCGTCGAGGCTTTCGTGCCGCTCGCCAACATGTTCGGCTACGTCAACGAATTGCGCTCGTTCAGCCAGGGCCGCGCCCAGTACACGATGCAGTTCAGCCACTATGACGAGGTGCCGGCGAACGTCGCGCAGGAGGTCAAGGAGAAGCTTGCCTAAGGCAGGCTGACCGTCTAGGGGCGGCGCCTGATTCAGCGGGCGCCCTCCACACACCGCAAAAGATCAAATCACAGACAAAGGTTACGGATAACATGGCGAAGGCAAAATTCGAGCGGACCAAGCCGCACTGCAACATCGGCACCATCGGTCACGTCGATCACGGCAAGACCACGCTGACGGCGGCGATCACCAAGGTGATGGCCGCGGAGCACGGCGGCACGGCGGTCGATTTCGCCAACATCGACAAGGCTCCGGAGGAGCGCGAGCGCGGGATCACGATCTCGACCGCGCACGTCGAGTATGAGACCAGTGCGCGCCACTACGCGCACGTCGATTGCCCGGGCCACGCCGACTACGTGAAGAACATGATCACCGGCGCCGCGCAGATGGACGGCGCGATCCTGGTGGTGAGCTCGGCCGACGGTCCGATGCCGCAAACCCGCGAGCACATCCTGCTCGCCCGTCAGGTCGGCGTGCCGGCGCTCGTCGTGTACATGAACAAGGTCGACCAGGTCGACGATCCCGAAATCATCGAGCTGGTCGAGCTCGAAATTCGCGAGCTTCTGAGCAGCTACGATTTCGACGGTGACAACATTCCGATCGTCAAGGGCTCGGCGCTGGCCGCGCTCGAAGGCCGCAATCCCGAGATCGGCGAGAACTCGATCAAGGAACTGATGGACGCCGTCGACGCGCACATCCCGCAACCGCCGCGTCCGACCGACAAGCCGTTCCTCATGCCGATCGAAGACGTGTTTTCGATCTCGGGTCGCGGCACCGTCGTTACCGGCCGTGTCGAATCCGGCATCGTCAACGTGGGTGACGAAGTCGAGATCGTCGGTATTCGCGATACCCAGAAGACGGTGGTCACCGGCGTCGAGATGTTCCGCAAGCTGCTCGATCGCGGTGAGGCGGGCGACAACATCGGCGCGCTGCTGCGCGGCACCGGGCGCGACGACGTCGAGCGCGGCCAGGTCCTGGCCAAGCCCGGCTCGGTCAATCCGCACACCGAATTCAACGCCGAGGTCTACGTGCTGTCGAAGGACGAAGGCGGCCGTCATACGCCGTTCTTCGCCAACTACCGCCCGCAGTTCTATTTCCGCACCACCGACGTGACCGGCGAGGTCGTCCTGCCCGAGGGCACCGAGATGGTCATGCCGGGCGACAACGTGACGATCGGCGTCAAGCTGATCGCGCCGATCGCGATGGACGAGGGCTTGCGCTTCGCCATCCGCGAAGGCGGCCGCACGGTCGGTTCGGGGGTTGTCAGCAAGATAACCAAGTAATATAGGCCCGCTCGCCGGCGGGGATTCGTCCCTGCCGGCCGGGATTTTTCGAGGGGCCGCCCCATTGCCGGATTCGACCGGCGGGCAGGGCGGTCTCTTGTTTTTTGGATGGTCTCTGAGCCCAGGTGCTTTGAGGTTGTCCGTGGCTCTTTGACATCGGTAAGTGGACATGGAAGCTCAGAACATCCGCATTCGCCTGAAGGCGTTCGATCACCGAGTGCTCGACCAGGCGACCGGCGAGATCGCGGATACCGCCCGCCGCACCGGCGCGCTGATCCGGGGCCCCATTCCGCTGCCGACGCGCATCGAGAAGTTCACCGTGAACCGCGGCCCGCACATCGACAAGAAGTCGCGCGAGCAGTTCGAGGTGCGCACTTACAAGCGGCTGCTCGATATCGTGCAGCCCAACGCCCAGACGGTCGACGCGCTGATGAAGCTCGACTTGGCCGCTGGCGTGAACGTCGAGATCAAGCTGGCGTAAGCCAGTTTGCCGTAGCCCCCGCGAAGGCGGGGGTCGCGTGTCTCGCACGACAAAGGGATACCGCCGGCGCTTTGCCGGGCCGCGTCCCCCGTCTCGCTCCTTCATCGGAGCACTTCGGCCCGGACGGGGCGACGCACGACAATTGGGCCGACAAGCACCCGAGGATGGTCCTCGTGTGCCTCTGTTGAAGGAGCTTGATCATGCGCACCGGCGTGATCGCGAAGAAAGTCGGGATGACCCGCCTGTTCCAGGAGGACGGCCGCCACGTGCCGGTCACCGTCCTGGCGCTGGAGAATTGCCAGGTGGTTTCGCACCGCACCGCCGACCGTGACGGATACGTCGCGGTCCAGGTCGGCGCGGGCGAGGTGAAACAGAAGAACGTCGCCAAGCCGCAGCGCGAGCACTTCGCGAAGGCCCAGGTGCCGCTGAAGCAGAAGGTCGCCGAGTTCCGCCTAGACGGCGAGGATGGCCTGCTGCCGGTCGGCGCGACGATCAGCGCCGAGCACTTCGTCGCCGGCCAGAAGGTCGACATCACCGGCCACACCCAGGGTAAGGGCTTCCAGGGCGGCATGAAGCGCTGGGGCTTCGGCGGTCTGCGCGCCACGCACGGCGTGTCGCTTTCGCACCGCTCGCTCGGCTCGACCGGTCAGCGCCAGGATCCCGGCAAGGTGTTCAAGAACAAGAAGATGGCCGGCCACATGGGTGACAAGCAGCGAACCCAGCAGAACCTGGAAATCGTCCGCACGGACGCCGACCGCGGGCTGCTGTTCGTCAAGGGCTCGGTGCCTGGTGCCAAGAACGCCTGGCTGCTGGTCCGCGACGCGGTCAAGCTGCCGATGCCCCAAGGCGCCCCGTTCCCCGGCGCGATCCTGGACAAGAAGGGCGCTCACGTGCCCGAGCACGAGGAAGCCCCCGCCGGCATGGTCGAGGCAGCCGCCGAGCACGAGGTACACCCCGAGGTTTCGCCCGAGCAGCAGGAAAAGTTGCTGCACGAGCAGCAGGCCGGCGCCGGTGACGAAAGTACCCCGGCCGTGGGTGAAGAAAACAACGCCGACGGCAACGCGCCCGAAGCCGACGAAAACAAGGAGGGCTGAGCCGTGAAGGTGAAGGTCCAGAAACTCGACGGCAAGGCCGTCTCCGGTTCGGGCGCCGAGATCGAGCTCAACGACGCCGTGTTCGGCGTGGAGCCGCGCGCGGACATCCTGCACCGCGTGGTCACCTGGCAGCTCGAGAACCGGCGCGGCACCGCGCGCCCGACGCGCGAGCGCTCCGATGTCGCCCGCACGGGCAAGAAGTTCGGCAACCAGAAGGGCTCCGGCGGCGCTCGCCACGGTGACCGCTCGGCGCCGATCTTTATCGGCGGTGGCAAGGCCCACGGCGCGCGCAAGCGCGACTTCGAGCCCTCGCTCAACAAGAAGATCCGGGCCCTCGGCTTGCGGATGGCGCTCTCGAGCAAGGCGAAAGAGGGTTTGGTCGTGGTCGACAGCCTCGATCTGAAGGATGCCAAGACCAAGACCGTCGCCGAGGCGTTCGGCAAGAACGGCTGGAACGGCAGGGTTCTGGTAATCGACGGTGAGACGGTTGCGGACGGCTTCCGGAAGGCCGCCGGCAACCTCAAGGGCGTCAACGTGCTGCCGGCCGCCGGGGCCAACGTCTACGATATTCTGAAGCACGACACGCTGGTGCTGACCAAAGCAGCGGTCGAAAAGCTGGAGGCGCGCTTCAATGGTTAAGAAGCAGGAAATCGATGCGCGTCACTACGACGTGATCCTCAGCCCCCACATCACCGAGAAATCGACCCTGCTCAGCGAGCACAACGGGGTCGTCTTCAAGGTCGCGGGCGACGCCACGAAGCCGCAGATCAAGGAAGCGGTCGAGGCGCTGTTCGACCGCAAGGTCAAGAGCGTCAACACGATCGTCTCGAAGGGCAAGAGCAAGCGCTGGAAGGGCAAGCCCTACTCGCGCTCCGACAGCAAGAAGGCGATCGTCACCCTGGCCGAGGGCCAGGAGCCGATCGACGTCACCAGCGGTATCTGAGGCCAGAGGATCTAGGAACACGCAATGGCACTCAAGAACTACAATCCGACGAGCCCCGCCAGGCGCGGGCTGATCCTCGTCGACAAGTCCGCCCTGTACAAAGGCAAGCCGGTCAAGGCGCTGACCGAAGGCAAGCGCAAGACCGGCGGACGCAACAACAAGGGCCACGTCACCTCGCGCGGGATGGCCGGCGGGCACAAGCAGAAGTACCGCTACGTCGATTTCAAGCGCCGCAAATGGGGCGTCGAGGGCACTGTCGAACGGCTCGAGTACGATCCCAACCGCACCGCGTTTATCGCGCTGGTGAAGTACGACGATGGCGAGCAGGCCTACATCATCGCGCCGCAGCGCGTCGCCGCGGGCGATAAGGTGATCGCCGGTGAGCGGGTCGACGTGAAGCCGGGCAATGCGATGCTGCTGGGGCAGATGCCGGTCGGCACGATCTGCCACAACGTCGAGATGAAGCCGGGCAAGGGTGGCCAGATCGCCCGTTCGGCCGGCACCTACGTGCAGCTCGTCGGGCGCGACCGCGGCATGGTGATGGTGCGCCTCAACTCGGGCGAGCAGCGTTACGTCCGGGCCGACTGCATGGGCACGGTGGGCGCGGTGTCGAACCCCGACAACGCCAACCAGAATTTCGCCAAGGCAGGGCGCAAGCGGTGGATGGGCGTGAAGCCGCTCACTCGCGGCGTGGCCAAGAACCCTGTCGACCACCCGCACGGCGGCGGCGAAGGCCGCACCTCGGGCGGCCGCCATCCGGTGACTCCGTGGGGCAAGCCGACGAAGGGCGCCCGCACCCGCAACAACAAGCAGACGGACAAGATGATCATCCGTTCGCGCCACGCGAAGAAGAAGAAGGGTTAAGCGAGATGGCACGTTCCGTCTGGAAAGGTCCGTTCGTCGACCTGTACCTGCTCAAGAAGGCGCAGACCGCGCAGGATGCCGGCGGGCGCGCGCCGATCAAGACCTGGTCGCGCCGCTCGACGATCCTGCCGGATTTCGTTGGCCTGACGGTCAGCGTCTACAACGGCCAGAAATTCATTCCCGTCTCGGTCAACGAAGAGATGGTCGGCCACAAGCTCGGCGAGTTCGCGCCCACGCGGACGTTCCACGGGCACGCCGCCGACAAGAAGGGCAAGCGCTGATGGGCAAGCAGAAAGCTCCCCGCCGGGTGGGCGACAACGAGGCGCTGGCCGTCGGCACCACGATCCGTGGCTCGGCGCAGAAGCTCAACCTGGTGGCCGGCCTGATCCGCGGCAAGAAGGCGGAGGACGCGCTCAACATCCTCGCGTTCAGCAAGCGGGCGATGGCGCGCGATGCGCAGAAGGTGCTCGCGAGCGCGATCGCCAACGCCGAGAACAACCACAACCTGGATGTCGATGCGCTCGTCGTGGCCGAGGCGTCGGTTGGCAAGGCGATCACCATGAAGCGTTTCGCGACGCGCGGGCGGGGCAAGAGCACCCGCATCCTCAAGCCGTTCAGCCGGCTGCGCATCGTCGTCCGCGAGCAGGAAGAAGAGGCTTAAGATGGGTCACAAATCAAACCCGATCGGGCTGCGCCTGCAGATCAAC
>JANWHA010000062.1 GCA_025450635.1 Croceibacterium sp.
CGAAGTTCTCGCCGGCGTTCACGGTGCGGGCCGGCTCCGCCGACCTGCCGTGGGTGCCTTACGTCGAAGGCATCTATGGCTTGCGCTACGTCGAGAACGTGATGGTCGATCGCACCAAGTTCGGCACCTCGTCCGACTGGGGCGTGCACGTCCTCGGCGACCTCGCCGGCGGAATCGTCAGCTACGACGTCGCGGCGATCGACGGGGGCGGCTACCGCGATCCGAAGTTCAGCAACACGGTCGCCCTCGAGGGCCGGCTGTCGGCGAAGTACAAGGGCTTCAACGTGGCGGTCGGCGGTTACACCGGCAACCTCGGCAAGAGTGTCGACGGCGCCACTCCGGCGCTACACACCGCGACCCGGCTCGATGCGCTGGCGGCCTACAAGGGTAACCTCGGCATGATCCCCTTCACCCTGGGCGGTGAATACTTCTGGGCCAGGAACTGGACGCAGGTAACCGCGGCGCCGGAAGACAAGGCCGACGGCTGGTCGGTGTTCGGCAACATCACGCCAGCCAGGAAGATCACGGTCTTCGCCCGTTACGACTGGATCAAGCCGCACAAGCTGACGGCGCCCACGCTGAAGGACCAGTACCTGAACGCGGGCGTTCAGTATGAGGCGTTCAAGAGCGTGGATTTCGCGCTCGTCTACAAGCACGACAAGGCGGAGAACGCAACGATCGCCACGTCGAACGGCACGATCGGCGGCTCGACCGACGGCACTTACGACGAGTTCGGCGTGTGGGGCATGTTCCAGTTCTGACCAACGGTTAAGCGGCGCATTCCGCTCAGCCGACCGGCCAGGACATCGGAAACGGCCTGGGCCCCGCGCACGGGCGTCTTCGTCCCTAATCGGTCCCGCCTGTCGACCAGCATTGTCAGGCTCTTGCCATGGGCTTACCTTGGCTCGCGGGGCGGAGGTCCATGGGAAGACGAGTCGCGATTCTGGCAGCAATGGGTGCGCTGGCGGTGGCGCCGGCCGGCGCGCGCGCCGACGTGCTGCAAATCGATTCTGGCGGCGCCCACTGGACCGCACGAGGCCCTTCGGCCGCCAACGCGGAGGCGAACACCCAGCTCGCCGAGGCTCCGGCCGTTCCGGCCGCTGCCCTGGCCGATCCCGCGCTTGATGCCCGAACCATTCCCGCTGCCTATGCCGCCAAGGTGCAGGAGCTTGCCGCCCGCTACGATCTCAGCCCGGCGCTGATCGAAGCGGTCGTGTGGCAGGAAAGCCGCTGGCATCCCGCCGCGCGCTCACCCGTCGGGGCGCGCGGGCTGGCGCAGCTGATGCCCGGCACCGCGCAGAACCTGGGCGTCAACGCGGACGATCCGATGGCGAACCTCGAGGGCGGAGCCCGCTACCTGCGCGAGCAGCTTGACCGCTTCGGCGGCGATCTCGACAAGGCGCTCGCCGCCTATAACGCGGGGCCGATGCGGGTTTCGCAGGCCGGCGGAGTGCCGAATATTCCCGAAACGAAGCAATACGTGGCGGCCGTGATCGGCCGTCTCGCCGACCACACCCGGAGATGACGACAATGCGCAAGTTCACCCTTCCGGCCGCGCTCGCCACGCTGCTGACTCCCACCGGGGCGATGGCGCAAGCCGCCGCCGACCCGCGCGGCTCGGGCCCGATCGTCGCCGCGCTGGCCTGGATGGAAGGCACCCTGCTCGGCAATGTCGCCACCGCCGTGGCGGTCATGGCGGTGGCCGCGGTCGGCTTCATGATGCTGACCGGGCGGATGAACTGGCGCTTCGGCGCGACCGTCATCATCGGCTGCTTCGTGCTGTTCGGGGCCGCGTCGATCGTTTCCGGCATCCAGTCCGCCGCTGCGGTCGGCTGAGCGGCCATGGAGCTCGTGCGGCATTCCGTCCATCGCGCGCTGACGCGCCCGCAGATGTTCGCGGGCGTGACCTACAACTTCTTCATCATCAACGCGGCGGTCACCACCGAGCTGTTCCTGATCACCGGCAGGTTCCTGGCCCTTCCGGCGGCCCTGGTTATCCACGCCATCGGCTATCTCGCCTGCCTGCGCGAGCCGCGCGTGTTCGACTTGTGGATCACCAAGGTGAGCAAGTGCCCGCGGGTAAAGAACTGGCGCCGCTGGGGCTGCAACAGCTACGCGGCATGAGGACGCACCGCCAATGACCAAGATATGGATCGGAGCGGCCGCCTGGAGCAGCAGGGAAGCCCACGCCGGCGACCGTCTGCCGTATTGCCGCCTGCTCGACGAGAACACTGTCCTGTTGCGCGACGGCTCGCTGATGACCGCGCTGCAGGTGCCCGGGCTGTTGTTCGAAACCGAGGATTCGATGGCGCTCAACGCCCACGCGGCGACGCGCGAGGTGATGCTCCGCTCCAACCTGGATGCGCGCTTCGTGCTCTATCACCACGTCGTCCGCAGAAGGGTCAGCGTCGAGCTGGCGGGCCAATTCGACGATCCGCTATCGGCGCATATCGACCGGCGGCGGCGGGACAAGCTCGCCGGCGGCCAGCTGTTCGTCAATGACCAGTTCGTCACCCTCGTCCACCGTCCGGCGCGCGGGAAGGCCGGGCTCGCCGAGCGCGCGGGCAGGATCTGGCGGCGGAAAGGGCGCGAACCGGGCGATGCCGATGCCCGGGAGCTCAGGGCGTTGCGCGCCGCGGCACAGGCGTTCGCCGCCTCTCTCGGCGATTATGGCGCTGAGCCGTTGGGCGATTACCAGGGTCCGAGCGGCGCGACGAACAACGAGCTGCTCGAACTTGTCAGCGCGCTTTACAACGGCGAGATGCGCCCCGTGCGCCGGCCGGCGGACGATACCGACATAGGCCGCATGCTGCCATACCGTCGGGCCAGCTTCGGCCTCGACGCGATGGAGCTGCGCGGATCGGGCGGCGCGGACTTCGCCGCCATCCTCAGCCTCAAGGACTACCCCGAATCGACCAGCCCCGGTCTGCTCGACGCGCTCCTGCGGCTTCCGTGCGAGATGGTCGTCAGCGAGAGCTTCGCCCCCCACGAGCGGCAGACGGCGCGCGAACGAATCGATCTTGCCATCCGCCGCCTGCGCTCGGCCGACGAGGAGGCCGTCGCCGAGCGCGCCGATATGCTCGCCGCGCGCGACGCACTCGGCCAGGGCTCGGTCAGCTTCGGCGATCATCATCTGACCGTGCTGGTCCGCGAGCGCGACCTCGAGCGGCTCGATGGCGCCACGGCAGCCTGCGCCGCCGCGCTCGCCGATACCGGAGCGATCGCGGTGCGCGAAGACACCAATCTCGAACCGGCCTTCTGGGGGCAGTTTCCGGGCAACGAGCACTACATCGTTCGCCGGGCAATGATCTCGAGCGCCAACATGGCCGGCTTCGGCTCGCTCCACGGCTTTGCCCTGGGCAAGGCCGATGGCAACCATTGGGGCGAAGCGGTGACGCTGCTCGAAACGACCAGCGCGACGCCGTTCTTCTTCAACTTCCATCACGGCGACCTCGGCAATTTTTCGATCATCGGGCCTTCCGGATCGGGCAAGACGGTGGCGCTGAACTTCCTCGTCGCGCAGGCGCAGAAGTTCAGCCCCCGCACGATCCTGTTCGACAAGGATCGGGGCGCCGAGCTGTTCGTGCGCGGAATTGGCGGCCGTTATGACCGGATCCGTGCGGGCGAGCCGACCGGATTCAATCCCCTCGCCCTGCCCGACAACGCCACCGATCGGGCGTTCCTGCGTGACTGGTTCGCGGTGCTGCTGAAGGCCGAAGGGGCCGAAGAATTGGCGACGATCGCCCAAGCGGTCGACGCCGCTTATGCCAACGACGCCTCGCTGCGCCGCCTCAGGCATTTCCGGGAGCTGCTTTCGGGGGCCCGCCGTCCGCGGCCGGGCGATCTTGCCGACCGCCTCAGTCCGTGGATCGAGGGCGGCGAGCACGCCTGGCTGTTCGACAACGAAGCGGACAAGCTCGATCTCTCGAACCGCGTGCTTGGCTTCGACATGACGGCGCTGCTCGAGAACCCGCAGCTGCGCACGCCGGTGATGATGTACCTGTTCCACCGGATCGAGGAGCGGCTCGACGGCAGCCCGGCGATGATCCTGGTCGACGAGGGCTGGAAGGCGCTTGACGACGAGGTGTTCGCCGCGCGCATCCGCGATTGGCTGAAGACGCTGAGGAAGCGCAACGCGCTGGTCGGCTTCGCCACCCAAAGCGCGCGCGACGCGCTCGACAGCCGGATCGCCACCGCGCTGGTCGAGCAGACCGCGACGATGATCTTCATGCCCAACGCCAAGGCGCGGGCGGAGGCTTATTGCGACGGATTCGGCCTCACCGAGCATGAGCTCGGTCTGATCCGCAACCTGCCGTCGCACAGCCGAGCCTTCCTGGTCCGCCAGCCGGACGCTTCGGTAGTCGTGCGGCTCGATTTGTCGGGATCGCCCGAGGTGCTGACGATCCTTTCCGGCCGCGAAAGCACGGTACGTCGGCTCGACCTGTTGCGCGAAGCGGTCGGCGACGATCCGGCCGACTGGTACCCGGCGCTGACCGGCCGCCGCTGGCCCGGCGCCGGCCGGACGGATGAAGAGTTCGACGTGTGGGAGGCCGCCGAATGAGCGCCGCCTCCTGCCAGTACGCGCTCGACGGGGTTGGCAACGGCGTTGCCTCCAGCCTCCACGGTGTCGATTGCGCGGCGAGCCAGATGGCCGAATCCGCCTTCGCCCGACTGTTCGGCACCAGCGGCGTGCTGCTCCCGGCACTGACCATCCTGCTGACGATATACGTCGCGCTGTTCGCTTTCGCCCTGATCACCGGGCGCAGCCGCATCGGCATCAATTCAATGACCTCGCGGCTGGTGACGATCGGGCTGGTGCTGACTTTTGCAACCAGCTGGATCGCGTACCAGAGCGTCGTGTGGAATCTCGCCACCGGCGCTCCCAACGAGCTTGCCGGCATCGTGATGGCGACGCAGGGGAACGCCACCGACATCTTCGCGCAGAAGATCGACGTGGTCTTCCAGGCGCTGATCCAGGCTTCCAACGGGCAGACGGCGGATAGCGCTTTCTCGCCGCCCGGGCTGTTGTGGGTCGGCGGAACGCTGTTGCTGCTCGGCACGGTCGGCATTCTCGCGACCTCACGTATCGCCCTGGCGGTGCTGCTGGCGCTCGGCCCGGTGTTCGTGGTCCTGGCGCTGTTCAAGGGCACGCGCGGGCTGTTCACCGGCTGGCTCAAGGGGGTGGTGCTGCTGGCGCTCGCTCCCTTGTTCGCGGTGCTTGGCGGGTCGCTCATGCTCGAACTGGCGGTGCCGGTGCTCTCGTCGCTGCTCGCCACACCGGGGAAGATCGACCCGCAGGCGGCGATGGCGTTCTTCATGGTTGCCGCCGTGCACTGCGCGTTGATGCTGCTCGTCCTGCGGGTCGCTGGGACGATGGTGGCGGGCTGGTCGGTGTTCGGGCTGGCAAGCAAGGCCCCGGCCGAACGGGCCGAGCCCGCTCTGGCGCCGCGCGCACCGGTCATCGCCGCGCCCATCGCAGGAATCGCGGTGGATCAAGCCCGCGGCGCCACCTCGTCGCGTTCGATCCGGCTCGCGCCGACAGCGCCAATCGCCGCCAACGACCCTGGCGTCACCGTCGCGGCCCGGCGCGAAACGCGGGTGGTGACCGCCCGCGCGGCACGAGTGGCGCCGATGGAGGCGTCGTCGCCCGCCCGCGGCATCGGCAGCCGCTTTCGCATCGTGCCGAACCGCCGTTGGGAGACACCGAAATGAACCGCTTGCTGCCGGCCGCCGCGCTCGGCCTGCTCGCTCTCGCCACCCCGCTTCGCGCCGAGGACCCGCGGCTCTTGTCGCGGCTTTTCGATGCCAACGCGGTGGTGCGGATCGAAGGCAGGCCGAACGTTGAGACGACCATCCGCTTCGCCGACGACGAGCTGATCGAGAACGTCGCCATCGGCGATTCGAACGGCTGGCAGGTAACGCCGAACAAGCGCGCCAACCTGCTGTTCGTGAAGCCGCTCAACGCCAAGGCCGCGACCAACATGACGGTCGTCACCTCCGACCACACCTATTTCTTCGACCTGGTCGCGAGCGCCCGGGGAGGCCAGCCTGTCTACGAGCTGGCGTTCACTTATCCCAAGCAGGCCAAGCCCGCCGCGGCCAAACCGGCCACTGGCGAGCGCCCGAACGCGGCCGAGCTTGCCGCCGCGAGCGACCCGCAGGCGATCGTCGATCCCGCCCAGCTCAACTTTTCCTGGGCCGGATCGGGCGATCACAAGCTGTTACCGGCGCGGATCTACGATGATGGCACCTCGACTTACCTGGCGTGGCCCGCGGGAACGCCGGTTCCCGCGATCCTCGTCAAGGACAGGCAGGGTACCGAAGGGCCGGTCAATTTCGCCGTTCACGGCGACGTGATCGTGGTCGAGAACGTACCCCGGCAGATCATCCTGCGATCCGGCAAGCAGCTGGCGACGATCGACAACCATGGGCCGGAGCGCGCCCCGCCCGCGCTCGCCCAAGCGGACGAGGTGAAGAAATGAAGCTCGCAATGCGCCTCCCGGCCAAGGCCCCCAGCGCGGACCGCGATCCACGCGAGGGCGAATCCGCCGAGATCATCGACCTCGCCAGCCGCACCGCCTATCCCGTGGTCACCCAGCGCAAGGGCAAGTCGGACGCGCTCGGCCTTGCGGCCGGCGTCGCGGTCGTTGCCGTGATCGGCATGGCAACGCTGTGGGGCATGGA
>JANWHA010000063.1 GCA_025450635.1 Croceibacterium sp.
CAATCTTCGTCCTCGGCGGCTATACCCGGCAGCTCGGCGATGGGAAATTGACGCCGCTCACCAGCATTCGCGGCAGCGCGGACCAGTTTCTCGGCGCGGTCGGCGTCGGCTACACGTTTTAGCGCCCTACTGCGCGGCAACCGCCTGTTCGGCGCTGGCGACCAGCGCCTGCAGCGCGCGCATGTGCGCGGCAAAGGCCTTGCGTCCGGCGCGCGTGAAGCTGGCCCAGGTCCGCTGACGCCCGTCGAGGGGGGTCTTGGTCAGCTTGACGTACCCGGCGTCGACCAGCGCGGAGAGGTGCTTCGACAGCACGGAATCGCTGACGTCGGTGATCTCGCGCAGCTTGGCGAACTCGGCGGATTGAATGTTCGCCAGCACGGTGGCGATCTGAAGCCGCGCGGGGGCGTGAAGATGCGGGTCGAGAGCGACCGGCGTCACGCATCGCCCCCCATCTCGCGGCGGAAGGTGCGGCTCCACTTGACGCTCAGCGCGGTCGCCATCGCAAAGGCAATCGCCGCCAATCCCAGCTTGCTCCACAGGCTGAAGCCGTGGAGCCGCATGAACATCGCGGCCGCCACCAGCACGATCATGAACCCGACATAGCCGAGCGTCAGCGGCAGGGTCGCGCCCCGCCGGTAGCCGTTGACGAACACGCCGTAGCGCTTGAGGTCGGAGCGGACCAGCAAGCCGACAAGCACGAGGACGATCACCGTGCCGACGATCTGGGCGGAGCTCGAGATGCTGATCGAGCCAATCAGGATCGCCAGGACCAGGCCGAAGGCGGCATGGCGCCAAGGCGGGCAAGTGGCCAGCGCGGCCAGCTGCGCGCGCGTCTCGCCGATGCTGTCGAGCGCGGCGCGCGCTTCTTCCTGGCTGGGTCGGTCGTGGTTCATCGCAATATCCTTCATGTCGCTGGTAGCGTCCGTTCAGGCGTGGGCAAGCGCGGCGCGCGCGGTCCGGCGCATCACCAGGCGAGACACCGCCGGCCGGACCACGAGGGCGATCAGGTCGACCAGCACGTGCAGCACCATTGGTTTAACCAGTGAGCCAGAGGCGATATAGACCCAGGTGAAGAAGGCCCCGACGAGAGTAGTCATGGCGATGCCCTTCCAGCCTTGGTAGCGGTGCATCAGCCCGAAAATGACCGCGGCAAGCGCCAGGCCGGCGATGGCCGAGCCGGTGCTCGCGGTAATCAGCAACGGCAGCGCGAGGCGGAAGCACAACTCCTCGCTGATTCCGGCATTGAGCGAGAGCGGGACGGCCATCCAGGTTTCGCGGCGATTACGCGGCAGCAGCGGCTCGATGTCGCCGATCACCGGCTGGGTCATCTTGCGCAGCCGCCGGTGCCACACGAACGCCAGCACCGAGAGCGAGATCGTCGCACCGATCGCGAAACCGGCCAGCAGCGATCCGTCCATCTGCGTGACCGGCGGGGTCGGTCCGGAGCGCGGATAGAGCGCGGCGAATTCGCCGGGGAGCGTTGCGATGGCGCCCAACCGCCCGAGCACGGCGAGAATGGCGAGCGAACCGAGCCCGAGCAGCGCGAAGCTGGTGACCAGCCACCGGCGATAGAACGCCATGCGCTCGGCCGGATCGTCGGTTTGCTTGAACATCGCGTAGCGGCGCGTCTCGCGCGCGTTCCACACCGCGAGCACCGCCAGGGTGGCGACAAGAAGAATCCAGTTGGTCATTTCCACTTCCTCACTTTCCAAGTTGGAAAGCCAATAACCGCCACTTTCCGATTCGGCAAGTTATAATTTTCCAAATTGGAAAGTGAGGTCTGGCGTCGCCACCGCCGCCCCTTTTCAACGAGTGCGCAGATCACTACTCGCTGCGAACCGGAGGACGCGCGAGAAGGCGGGGGCAGATGCACGAATGGACCTTCCCGCGGCTGGCGGGTCAGCTCCTCCGCTTCGGCATGGTCGGGGGCGTGGTGACCCTGCTGTCGGCCTTGATCTATTATGTCTCCGCCGCGCGGTTTGGGGTGCCTCCCTTGCTGGCAAACGTTCTGGGGTACCTCGTCGGCGGTGCGCTCGGCTACGTGCTGCACAGCCGGATCAGCTTTCGCGGCTACGGCCGACGCGACCGTACGGCGCTGCGCACGGGTCGTTTTGCCGTGGTCTCGCTCATCACTTTCGCCCTCAACAGCCTGTTCGTCGGCGTGCTGACGGGACCGCTCGACGGAGCGACCTGGTGGCCGGTCGTGCCGATGATCGGCGTCACCCCGCTCGTCGCATTCTATCTCAACCGCCGCTGGGTCTTCGGCTGATGGAACGTATCGCCTACGAGCGGATGGCGGAGCACGACGAGCGCCACTGGTGGTACAGCGGGCGGCGGGAGATTCTCGGCACCCTGATCGCGCGCCGCATTGCGTTGTCCGAGCGGGCGAGAATCCTCGAAATCGGCTGCGGCACCGGTCACAACTTCGCCATGCTGCGCCGCTTCGGCGAGGTCGATGCCGCCGAGGTCGATGCCGAGGCTCGCGCCCTCGCCACGCGCCGGCTCGGGCGGCCGGTGATTGACTCCGCGCTGCCGGCCCTGCCGGGAATCGCCGATGACGCTGACGACCTCGTCGCGCTGTGCGACGTGATCGAGCACGTCGAGGCGGACCGCGAGGCCCTGCAGGCCGCCGCCCGCAAGCTGAAGCCCCGCGGCCGCCTGCTAGTCACCGTACCGGCGCACCCGTGGATCTGGAGCGCGCACGACGAGATCAATCATCACAAGCGGCGCTACACCAAGCGCGCTCTCCGTGCGCTTGCCGCTGAAGCCGGGTTGGGCATCGACATGCTGAGCTACTTCAACAGCCTGCTGTTTCCGCTCGCCATCGCCGCGCGCGCGGTGAGCCTGCTCAGCGGTAGGGAGGACAGCGGCGATCGCGTCCCGGCCGCCCCTGTCAATCGCGCGCTGGCGGCGACCTTCGGACTCGAGCGCTACGCGATCGGCCGCGTGCCGTTGCCGCCGGGGCTTTCGCTGGTCGCGATCTTGTCGCGCGCCTGAGCGACATGTCCCAGGCTCGGGCGGCCCTCGATCTGCCCGGCGATTTCCGAGACAATGTAAAGCGGGCGCTTCTTGACCTCGATGAACAGCCGCCCGAGGTATTCGCCGATCATCCCGAGCACGAACATCTGCACCGCGCCGAGCACGACCACCACCAGCATCAGCGAAGTCCAGCCCTGGATCACCGCGCCGGAGAAATAGCCGTAAGCAATGTAGATTAGCAGCAGCAGCGATACCGCGACCAGCCACAGGCCGATATGGCTCGCCAGGCGCAGCGGCGCGGTGGAAAATCCGGTCACCGCGTCGATCGCCAGGCGCATCATTTTCGAGAACGGATACTTGGTCTGGCCGTGCTGCCGCTCGGCGCGGTCGTAGGGGATCGGGACCTGGCGAAAGCCGACCCAGGCGACCATGCCGCGGATGAAGCGGGCCTGTTCGGGGAGGCTGAGGAAGGCATCGAGCGCGCGGCGGCTAAGCAGGCGGAAATCGCCGGTGTCGCGGGGTATCGCAATGTCCGCCAGCCGCGACAGGAGCCGATAGAACAGCGTCGCCGAAGTTCGCTTGAACGCGGTTTCCCCGGCCCGCGCTCGGCGCACCGCGAACACCACGTCGGCCTGCTCGCGCTCCATCGTCGCGAGCATCTCCGGCAGCAGCTCGGGCGGGTCCTGCAGGTCGGCATCGATGATCAGAATGCGCTCGCCGGCGCACAAGTCGAGCCCGGCGGTCAGCGCCAGCTGGTGGCCGTGGTTGCGCGACAGGTTGATGCCGACCAGCCGGGCGTCGTTTTCGGCCAGGCCGAGGATGATCTCCCAGCTGGCATCGCGCGAGCCATCGTTGACCACGACAATCTCGTACGAATCGCCTGCCGCCATCCGCGCAGCAGCGGTCAGCCGGGCGTGCAGCCGGGCGAGGGACGCTTCCTCGTCGTAGCAAGGCACGACGATCGACAGGAACGGATCACTCATCGGCGGTCCTTACGGGCGCGCGCTCGGCTGCGCGCGGTCGGCGACGCGGTAAAGCACGCTGGTGCCGCTTTGCCAGACCGGCTGCAAGCCCTGCGCGTCGGCGGCGGAATAAGCCGGCGGGCGGATCAGCCAGACGTAGTCGAACGCCTGGCGCGGAAAGCCGCGCAGCGATTGGCCGATCGTGCGGAAGCGCGGTTGCCGGCAGCCGTTCGCCACCACCACTTGCGAGGGATCGCGCACGTAAGCGCCACCGACGGGATAGGCGACCGCCAGCGGCTGGCCCCCGGCCATGTCCCACTGGTCGTTGCTGAACGCCCGCTTGCGCTCGAGCGCGAGGCCGGAGAGGTGCTCGAGCCGCGTGACCCACCAGATCACGCCGCACTGCCGGCCGACGAAGGTAACCAGCCGCGCCCCGGGCGGGACGTGGTCCACCGCCGCCAGCTCCCGATCGTAGCTCCTGCCGTAGATCCACAGGCTGACGGTGTTCGCGGCGGCGCGGACGAGCAGGAACGCGGTAGCCGCTATTGCCAGCCGAGCGAGTAAGCGCCCATCGGCCAGCGCCGTCGGCCGGATCGCCAGCAAGGCGAGGGCGAAGACATAAGGGATCAGCCGCATGTCGGCGTAGCTCGAGCCGAAGATGACTCGTGGCAGCAACAGGTAGATCAGCAGCAGCGCCAGCGCGGCGAACCCCAGGTCTCTCGCGAATGCCAGGCGGCGGTCGCGCGCCGCGACCCACAGCAGCGCCAGCAGCACCATCAGGGAGGCGAGGTCGAACACCATCCACTGATCGCGCAGTGCCATCGCGAGGTATTTGAGCTTCTGCGGCCAATCGAACCAGTCGCCGGTCTCCCCGCCGACATTGCCGCTGCGCCAGATCACCATCGCCAGCAGTGGCGGGGCGAGCGACAGGCCGTGCGGCGCGGCCCGCAGCACGGCCCGGAGCCAGCCGTCGCCGCGGTCGTGCTCGCGGACGATTTCGGCGATGCCGGCCATCACGCACAAGGCGGCCCAGCCATAGGCATGGGCGATCCAGATCGGCAGCGACAGCGGAACAAAGATCGCCGCCCGCAGCCCGTATCGCTGCAACCGCGCCAACCGCAGCCACAGGCCGAACGCCAGGAACGCGAACGCCATCGACAGCGTGAAATTGGCGAAGCCGAACTGGAACGGGTAGTTGTAGGCCAGCGGCAGCGCGAAGATCGTCGTCGCCGGTATTCGCCCGTGGACCTCGCGGGAAACCCATAGGAACCCGCCGACGGTCATCACCGGAATGGCGATGACGATCAACTTCACCGCTGGCTCGAGTCCGAAGATCTTCGACAGCGGGACGACGAGCAAGTCGACCCCGAGGTTGCCCATCACGTGCCACTGGAACGAATAGAACCGCCGCAGCCCCGCCGACGAAGCGATCTCGAGCTCCGCGCGGTAGCGACCCATGTGGCCGGGCAAGTCGCCCAACGGCGGCACCGTCGGCCACAGCAACGGCACCGCCGCCAGCACCAGAAACAGCAGCACCCCCCAGCGTCGTTGCCACCAGAACGGACCGGCCGTTGGCCCGCTCACCAACCCGAAGGTTGCGTCCCTTCCCCGTGTTGCCACATCCATTCGCGCCGATCCCTCGCCGCACGAAAGCACTGATCCCAAGGGGTCGGGCGCGGCCGCGCGGATATGCCGCGCCGCGGGGCCGCTGTCGAGACAGCCCTCGGCCAGCTATAGTTGGCCCGGCGCCCTGTGGCCGTCGCGCACCCGGCGGACCCCGCCCGCGACGATCAGGACCGCCCCGATCGCCAGGGAGACCCACGAAGGCCAGATCCACCAGGCGCGCGCTTCATAGCCGAACAGCAAGCCGGCCGCGCCGAGCAGGGCGAAGGCGATGCCGGTCAAGCGCAGGATTCGCGCGACCGAGCGCAGCTCGCGGTGGAACGCGCGCCGAGCCGCCGCACCATCAGGATTGTTCGGGGACATGGTGTGGCAACAATCGTCGGGCCGGTGCGGTTCCGGCCGGCTACCAGGTAAGCCTCAGGCTCGCGTCGGCCGGCACGCGGAAGAACAGCGCGCCATCCTGCAGGCGCCCTTTGCACCGGCGGCCGTCGGCGAACTTCAGCACCGGCCTGCGCCGCCGTCCGTCGAGCGGGGTCAACGCCAGCATGGCTTCGGCTTCCGGCGAGCCGGCGAGGGTCAGCAGCGCCGAGCGCGCCGTAGGCCGATCCCAGGCGAACACGAACGCGTCGCAGAACACTTCGAACGGCGCGCCCTCGAGCCGATGAAACGAGCCGCTGGCAAAGATGAACGCCGCGCCTGCGCCGTAAATTTCCTGCCCCACCTGGCCGGCGGGCTGGCCGCCGATGTAAAGGTCCTCGACCGGGAACGATAGCTCGCGGTCGATCGATCCGTCGCGCGGATTCCCGGCAATCGCTTCGGGCGGCAGCGCATCGGGAAAATAGAACCACGCCCGATCGATGGCGTAGCGGCAGTATTCGTCGATCAGCAGGCGGGCGCCGGGCAGCAGATCGGGCCCGCAGTCGTGGATGTAGCTTCGGAAGGCGAGGAAGCTTTCGCTGCATTCGAGCAGCGCCATGTAGGGCGCGTCATGCAGCGCGGTCGCCCCAAGGAAGTTCGGATAGCTGCGTGCGTGCCCGATGTCGGATTCCCAGGCGGCCGTGTTGTGCAGGAAACTGGCGAGATAAATGTAGCTCAGCTTCAGCCACCGATGCTTGGCCGTCGTGCGCCAAAGCCGCATGGCCGCGGCGGCCCCCCACGCGGTAAGATTGGCCTGGTAAGTGAGATTGAAGCGCAGGCCGCGCGCCGCCTCCATCGCGGCGCGCGCTTCGTCGAGAAAACGATCCTCTCCGGTCAGGTCGAAGCCGAGCATCATGACGTAGGCGTAAAGCCCGGCGACGTCGGTCTGGCCGTGCTGCCCGTCGCCCCGCGCGGCCGTGATGACGTTGAAATCGTTGATGTTGAACTTGATCGGGAAGCAATAACGGAAATGCTGCGCCGCCTTGATGCCGAAGTCGACCGACCGCAGGTAGAGCTCGCGGGCGCGCTCGTCGTCTTGTAGCGCCATCCGGGCAAGGCCGAGCAGCGGATAGTAGAGGTACCAGGAATCGACCTCGTCCTGGTTCTTGTCGTCCCCGACGTTCGGCAGATAGCGCCGCAGCGCGCCGAGCTCGGCATCGTAGAAGCGGCTGAGCCCGGCTTCGAGCTTGTCCGTCAGCGGCAGGCGGGTGTCGCGCAGCCGCTCCCATTCGCGCATTGCCGCGACCAGCGTGGTCTGGGTCATCGAGTCCGGGTACTCGGCCTCGTTATAGGGCCGCACATAGGTGTGGCCGTAGTGCTGGACTGTCGCGCCGTGCGCTTTGCCGAGGTCGCGCCCGGTCCGCTCGGCGCGCCCGCGCCAGTCGCGCAACTCGCAGCGCGGACGCGCCAGCAACGGGTAGATTGCCGCCGACAGGGTCAGGAAATGGGTTGCCAGATCGCTCTCATCGCGAACCTCGCCCTCGTGCATCGCAACCAGCGCGCGGGAGATGGTTGTCGGCCGGCCGGCCGGAAGCGGCTTGGGATACTCGACTTGCGGACTCGCCGCGGTCGGCAGCCGGAAGCCCAGCTCTGGCCACTCGCCGCCGACCACGCCGTCCGGCTTGGTGCCGGTGGCCGCGAAATACGCGTTGAGCGCGGTCAGATCCTGCCAGTATAGCAGGGTGGAGGGGCCGGGCTGCTGCAGGCGGACGAAGCACAGGCCGCTGTTCATGCCGCGCTGGCTCGCTTCCACGCAGCCCTCCCCGCCCGGCATGCCGTCGTCGTCGAGCAGGTAGAGATCTCGCGCCATGAAGGGGATCGACAGCGGCTGCGCCGGGGTGAAGATGCACTCCAGTTCGAGCACCGGCGCCCCGCGGTCGTGGCAGCGCAGCGAGACGTCCTGCCGCCCGACCAGGCTTTCGACCGCGAAGCGCAAGGCCTCGCCCCGGCGGCGGCGCGCCCGCCTGACCTTGGCGCGTCCGGCCATGAAGCTGCACGCGCGCAGCGCAAACGCCTGCGCCGGTCCGCGCACCCGCAACCACAAATGGTCGCGGCCGGCGATCGCCTCGACAGTCATGACGCCGACCTGGACGCGGCCGACCGGTCGCCCGCGCCGCAGATCGTCGGCCAGGGACAGCGCCAGAGGGGAAAGATTGAGTTCGCGCCGGGCCAGCATAGGATGCTCCTTTCGCCCGCCAGAACGCGAATGAAGCTACTGGTTTCCCTCGCTTTAACATAGGTGGATTGGCGGGCGTGGCCGTCGTATCATATACCCCCGTGGCCCAGTCCGCTGACATCCCCGCCTGGATCGCCTTCTTCCTCGGCCTCTACTCGCTCGCGTCCGGCGTCGGCGAAATGCGCAATCCGGGCGGCTGGGTGGCGATGATGGCCGATTTCGAACGCAGCCCCGCCGCGCGCTTCGTCACCGGCTTCGCCTGCATCGCGGTTGGCGCGGCGATCTATCTCACATGCCCGTGGCGGGCGGGCGACTGGCTGGCGATCCTGGTCAATATCCTCGGCGGGGTCGCCGTCGGCGAGGGCATGCTGATCCTCGCCGCCGGCGACCGTTTCGTTGCCGCCGCGCGCCGCCTGCTCGGCAACACGATGGGCTTCTGGGCCGCCTTCTCGGTGCTCTTCGGCCTGGCGGCAGTCATTGCCGCGGTCACACGGCTTTAGCGGCCCGGGCTCAGCGCAGGTAGAAGTCGATCGTCGTCACCACGCGGACTTTCTTGTACGGGGTGTCCGACGCGTTCCAGCCGCTGTCATCCTCGGTCTGGCTGTCGCGCCCGGTGATCGAGAAATAGCCCTGCGTGGCCGACTTTATCCCCCCGACCGCGGTGCCGCTGTCGTTGGCGAACTGCTGCGCGGCGGCGCGCGCGTCCCGGGTCGCGTCGTCGACCATCGGAGGCTTGATGGCGTTGAGCTTAGTGAAGGTGTAGGTGATGCCCGAGCCTTCCTCCAGCGCCACGCCCCGGCGCACGAGATCGAACTGCCGCCGCACCGCGTCCTGCGTGCGGGCAATGTCGTTCGTGCGGAGCGTCATTCGCTGGCGCACGGTGAAGCTGGTGACGCCGTCCTGGGTCGTCTGCGACACGTTGACGCCGGTCGGCTGCAGCGCGTCGGCGGGGAAGCCGGACGCGCCGAAGAACTGGCGGATCGCCGCGGTGTCCCGGTCGACGTCGGCCTGGGCGCTGGCGAGATCGTGCTCGGTCGCCGAATAGGCGAGGGTCCACACCGCGAGGTCGGCGGTCACATCGCGCTCGGCCAGGCCGCGCACCGTTACCGAGCGGTCGGCCGCGTGAGCGCGAGTCAGGCCGTCCCCCAGCAGGAAGCCGCCGGCCATGACCCCGACGGCGATGATGGCGGAAGACGAAAGGGCGATGCGCGCCTTTTCGGAGCGCCAGAAAGCGCTGGCGGCGGACGCGTTGTTGTCGCTAGGGACACTCATCGTAGGACTCCAAATGGAGTTGGACGACCCGGCGTACCTGGTGCGCCACCTGCGATGAACCGTGCTTGAATAGAGACGAACGGAGCGACCGCGCGATGAAATACCTGCACAGCATGATCCGCATCACCGATCCCGAGGCGACCGTGAAGTTCTTCAACCTGCTCGGGCTCGAGGAAGTGCGGCGGATGGAAAGCGACAAGGGCCGCTTCACCCTGATCTTCATGGCCGCGCCGGGCCAGGAGGACGTCGCCGAGGTCGAGCTGACCTACAACTGGCCGCCCGAGGATGGCGGCGCGCCCGAGGAATACCCCGGCGGACGCAACTTCGGCCATCTCGCCTACCGCGTGGAGAACATCTACGAAACCTGTCAAAGGCTCGCCGACGCGGGCGTGACGATCAACCGACCGCCGCGCGACGGGCACATGGCCTTCGTCAAGACGCCCGACGGCATCTCGATCGAGCTGCTGCAGGACGGCCAGCTCGATCCGCAGGAGCCGTGGGCGAGCATGGAGAACACCGGCAGCTGGTGATCTCCGAAGGCTGGCGGCAAAAGTCAGGCAAAAGTCAGGCCAAAACCCGTTTCCGGTTGCGGGTGACAGTTTACCGGCCCGCCATCCTGCCGGTCCCAGAAAATGATGCGTTTTCAATCGGCCGGGCGGCGATTGACAGGCAATACCGCGCCAACCGAATGCACTCCGCTTCCCTGTCGAGGCCCTTGCGAGAGCCTTGGCGGAAGTTGGACGGGGCATCCCCAGTTTGAACCACGACGCCCCATTGATAGGAAAGCGGAAACCGCGCCCCAAGTCCTACAAAATCGCCTGTTCTCCGGTTTGGCTCGCCTCGCTTCGTTGAATCTGCCAACCCTTGAGGCATGACCGCCGCGCTGATCGTCGTCTTCGTCGCCGCGTACGCGGCGATCGCGTTCGAGGAACCGCTCAAGGTCAACAAGACCGCGGCCGCGCTGCTCGGCGCGGGGCTGCTGTGGACGATCTACGCCGTCTCGAATGGCAGCCCGCAGCAGTTCAACGCCCAGCTCGACCACTCGCTGGTCGATACCGCCCAGATCGCCTTCTTCCTGATCGGCGTGATGGCGGTGGTCGAGGTGGTCGACGCGCACGACGGGTTCGCCGTCATCACCTCCCGGCTCAGGACCCGCACGGTCGCCGGCCTGACGGTGTTCATCACCCTCGTCACCTTCGCCCTTTCCGCCGTCCTCGCGAACATGACCGTGGCTATCGTGATGGTCTCCGTCGCGCGGCGCCTGGTGAGCGAGCCGCGCGACCGGCTGATGCTGGCGGGGATGATCGTCATCGCCGCGAACGCCGGCGGCGCGTGGTCGCCGATCGGCGACGTAACGACGACGATGCTGTGGATCGGCGGGCAAGTGACCACGGGGGCCATTGTCACCCGGCTCATCCTCCCGTCGCTGGTCAACGTGCTGGTGCCGCTGGCGTTCGTCGCCTGGCGACAGCGTGGCAAGCCGGTCCTCGCGCCGCCCGCTCCCGCCGAGGAGCCGGACCCGACGAGCGCGTTCGAGCGTAACCTGATGTTCGCGCTCGGCATCGCGGCGCTGCTGTCGGTCCCGCTGTTCAAGGCCGTGACCGGCCTGCCGCCGTTCCTCGGCACCCTGTTCGCGCTCGGCGTCGTCTGGGCGGTCGGCGACCTGATCCACCGCGACAAGGGCGACGAGGAGCGCCGACGGGTCACCATCGTCGAGGCGCTCACGCGCATCGACATGGCCGCGATCGTGTTCTTCATCGGCATCCTGCTGGCGGTGGCGACGCTGCAGCACGCCGGCGTGCTGGCGGCCCTCGCCCGCTGGCTCGATGCCACGCTCGGCCGGACCGACCTGATCGTGCTGGTGTTCGGCCTGCTCAGCGCGATCGTCGACAACGTGCCGATGGTCGCCGCGGCGATGGGCATGTACCCGATGAGCACTTATCCGCCGGACAGTTTCTTGTGGGAGTTCATGGCCTATTGCACCGGCACCGGCGGCTCGATCCTGATCATCGGCTCGGCCGCGGGCATCGCCGCGATGGGGGCCGAGAAGATTGACTTCATGTGGTACCTGCGCCGCTTCGCCTTGCTGGCGCTCGTCGGGTATCTCGCGGGCGCGGCTGTCTATATCGTTCAAGGCGAGATGCTGGCTTGACCCAGCGGATATAATTTTGGTCCGATCTTGCGCCTAACTCGTTCCAACCGTTGCCTTTCCACCCAACCTAGGTAGCTTCCCCTGGTCCGCAGTCAGGGGGACGCATGATTTTGGGGGCCTGGACGCCGCTGCAATGGCTGGCGCTCGTCGAGCACGAGTTGCTGCTGTTTGCCGGCGTGTTCTTCCTCGTCGGCTCGATCGACGAGCTCGCGATCGACTTCGCGTGGGTCTGGTTGCGGCTGACGGGCCGCGCGCGCACGCTGCGAATTCGGCGGGAGAACCATTGCCGCGCCGCTCTGGCCGGGTCGGCCGCGTTGATCATTCCCGCCTGGCACGAAGAGCGCATCCTGGCGACCACCATCGCGCATGCGCTTGCGACGTGGCCGCAGCCGGAGTTGAGGCTCTACGCCGGCTGTTATCGCAACGATGTCGGCACCGCCGAGGCGATCGCGGCCGGCGCCCGAGGCGACCCGCGCGTGCGGCTGGTGGTCCATGACCGCGACGGGCCGACGACCAAGGCGGATTGCCTGAACCGGCTTTACGCGGCGATGGAAGCCGACGAACGCCGTTGCGGCGTGCGCTTCCGGATGGTCCTGGTGCACGATGCCGAGGACATGGTCGATCCCGCCGCGCTGTCGCTGATCGACGCGGCGATGGCGCGGGCCGATTTCGTGCAGCTCCCCGTGCTTCCCGAACCGCAGCCGGAATCCCGCTGGATCGGCAGCCACTATTGCGAGGAATTCGCCGAGGCGCACGGCAAGTCGATGGTGGTTCGCGGGCTGCTCGGCGCGGCTTTGCCTGCGGCGGGGGTCGGCTGCGCTTTCGCCCGCGAGCTGATCGGTGCGATCGCCGAAACGATGGACGGGTCGGGACCGTTCTCGGTCGAATCGCTGACGGAAGACTACGAGCTCGGCTTGAAGATCAAGGCCGCCGGCGGCACGGCGTGGTTCCTGCGCGCGCGCGGCGAGGACGGCCGGCTAGTCGCCACGCGCGCCTTTTTCCCGCCCACTCTGCCGCAGGCCGTGCGTCAGAAAGCCCGCTGGGTACATGGCATCGCGCTGCAGGGATGGGACCGGCTCGGGTGGAGCGGCGGCGTCGTGGAGAGCTGGATGCGGCTGCGCGACCGGCGCGGTCCGCTCACCGCGCTGGTGCTGTTTGCCGCTTACGTCCTGCTCGCGCTCGCCGCGGCGCTGTCCTTCGCCGAGTGGCTTGGCTTCGGGCGGCCGTGGGAGCCGAGCGGCCTCTTGCTGGTGCTGGTGTGGGCCAATCTCGCCAGCTTCCTCTGGCGCGCGGCGATGCGCTTTGCCTTCACGGCGCGCGAATACGGCTGGCCCGAGGGCGTGCGCGCGGTGCTGCGGCTGCCGTTCGCCAATGTCATCGCCATCATGGCCGGCCGGCGCGCGCTCGTCGCCTACGTGAAGACGCTGCTTGGCACCCGGCCGCGGTGGGAAAAAACGCACCATCACGCCCATCCCGCCGATTTCCAGACCGGTCCGGCCTCCGCGTGAGCGGCTTTCCGGGCACGAGCGGCCTCCGCGGCCAGCCGCTGCTGGTCCTCGTGGTCCTGCTGGGAGGATGGGTCGCGCTTCGCGCCGTGCTCTGGCAATCGCCCTTTCCCCCCTTCGGGGGCGGTCCCGTCATCGCCGGGATATCGCGCGCTCAATCGCCGGCCGCCGCTTCAGCACCTTTGCGCGCCGGTCAGATCGCTCGACCGCGCTTTTCCTCGCAACCCCTCTGGGCGGTACCCGGACCTTTCGACGCTCCGAATGCCGCTGCGCTCCCGCAACCGTGGCAGCCGACGACCGCCCCGGCCGAGTACACCGTGACGCCGCCGCCGCCCGCACCCGCGGCGCCGTCTCCAGTGGAGCGCGCCGTGGGTCAGCAACTGCTTCTCGCGGCGGCTTTCTCGCACATGGATCTGCCCTCGGAGATCGCCGCCTACTTCACCTCTCACAAAGGCGCTAACCGGCCGGCTCCCGCGCTCGCGGTCAATGCTGCGCCCGCTGGCCCATCCGCGCCGCCGATGAGAGGCCCGGGTCGCTGGTCGGGCGACGGCTGGTTGCTGCTCCGCCGCGATTCGGCGGGCGGGCTCGCGGCCGGTCAGCCGTCGTACGGCCGCAGCCAGGCGGGGGCGGTGCTGCGTTATCGCCTGGACCGGGCCAGCGCGCATCGACCGGCCGCCTACACCCGTGTGACCCGGGCGCTGGCGGGGCCGTCCGAAACCGAAGTCGCCGTCGGCCTTGCCGCGCGGCCGATCGCCGGCGTGCCGGTGAGCGTCGCCGGCGAGGTGCGGGCGTACGACGGCCCGACCCATCGTGAGCTGCGCCCGGCTGCCTTTGCCGTTACCGAACTGCCGCCGGCGAAGCTTCCGCTGGGATTGCGGGGCGAAGCCTATGTCCAGGCCGGCTATGTCGGCGGCCGCTACGCGACGGCGTTCGTCGACGGGCAGGGCCGCGTCGATGCCAAGGTCGCCCGGCTCGGTGGCAACAGCGAGGTACGCGCCGGGGCCGGCGTGTGGGGCGGGGCGCAGAAGCACGCCGCGCGCCTCGACATCGGCTTGAGCGCGACGGTCGGCTTCCGGCTGGGCCAGACACTGTCGCGCCTCGCGGTCGACTACCGTTGGCGGGTGGCCGGCAACGCCGAACCGCAGAGCGGCCCGGCGCTGACGATTTCGGCGGGTTTCTAGAGCCGCCCGGCTTCATTCCGCCGCGCCGTTAGGTTAGTCCACGGCATGGACGTCTACCTCCCCATCGCGAACCTGGCGGTGAACGGTCTGGTGATTGTCCTGCTCGGCGCGACGACCGGCGTCCTTTCGGGAATTTTCGGCGTCGGTGGCGGCTTCCTGACCACGCCGCTGATGATCTTCTACGGCATTCCGCCGACCGTCGCCGCGGCCTCGGCGGCGACCCAGGTGACCGGGGCGAGCGTTTCGGGCGTGTTTGCTTATGCCCGGCGCAACGCGGTCGATTACCAGATGGGGGCGGTCCTGGTCGCCGGGGGCATTCTCGGCACGCTGATCGGCACCGGCCTGTTCAACCTGCTGCAGTCGCTCGGCCAGATCGATACCGCGATCAACCTCCTCTATGTCGTGATGCTCGGCACGATCGGTTCGCTGATGGGGCGGGAAAGCCTGCAGGCCGTGCTCAACAAGCAGGGCGCGGGCACCCGGCGCGCGGCCAAGCGCCGGCACCATCCGCTCGTCAGCAGCCTGCCGATGCGCTGGCGGTTCTACCGCTCCGGGCTCTACATCTCGCCGTTCGCGCCGCTGATCCTCGGCATCGTGATCGGTATCCTGACCACCCTGATGGGCGTCGGCGGCGGGTTCATCCTGGTGCCGGCGATGCTCTACCTGCTCGGCATGAGCGCCGGGGTGGTGGTCGGCACCTCGCTGTTCCAGATCCTGTTCACGACCATCGCCGCGACGATGATGCACGCGCTGACCACTCATGCGGTCGACATCGTGCTGGCCGGGCTGCTGCTGCTCGGCTCGGTCACCGGCGCCCAGGTCGGCGCCAAGATCGCCGTCACCGCCAAGCCCGAGCTCCTGCGCCTGATCCTCTCGGCGATCGTGCTGGCGGTGGCGATCGCGATGGCCTTCCAGCTCGGCGTGCGGCCGCGCGAGGTGTTCTCGGTGGTCGCCTCGTGAGCGGGGCGCTGTTCCGCTGCGCGCTGGCCCTCGCGGCGCTTGTCGCGCTGACCGGTGCGCGCGAGCCGATCCTGGTGCCCGAAGTGTCGCAGCACGAGGTGCAGGTGCGGCAGGGCTTTACCGGCACTCAGTTGCTGTTGTTCGGCGCGATCCTCGAGCCCGACGGCCGCCGCGCCGGGCAGGATTACGACATCGTGGTGGTGCTGCAGGGCCCGACCGAACCGATCCTGCTGCGCGAGAAGCAGAAGATCTTCGGCATCTGGATCAATCACGCAAGCAACGCCTTCCGCTCCGCTCCCTCGTTCTTCGCTGTCGCCAGCTCGCGGCCGCTCGACCGCATCGTCGACCCGCGCACCGCGGCGATCTACGAGCTCGGGCTGAACTACCTCCAGCTCTCGCCGACCGGATCGATCGAACCGGACAAGCAGGCCCATTTCACGCAAGGGCTGGTGGCGATGCGCGAGCGGGAAGGGCTGTACAGGGAAGACCCCAAGGGCGTCAGCATCAACGGCGGGGTGCTCTACCAGGCGCGGATCGACCTGCCCTCGAACGTGCAGACCGGCCGCTACACCGCCGAGACATTCGCCATCGTCCACGGCCGGGTGATCGCCTCGGCCACCGCCGACGTCGAGGTCAGCAAGCAAGGCTTCGAACGGCTGGTGGCGGACTTTGCCCAGGAGGACGCGTTCCTCTACGGCTTGTTCGCGGTGGCGCTCTCGCTGAGCATGGGCTGGCTCGCCCACCGCATCTTCGCCTTCATTTGACCTGCGCTCGGTTGACCCGATTTTAACCTCGTCGGGGTTAGCTGCGGCCCACGGATTTCCGAGGGGTACGCGACGATCATGACCGAGATGCCGAGGCAGCAATTCCAGACCTTCGACCCGGCGGCCGAGCCGGGCGCGAAGCCGGCGCAGCGGCCCCAGGCGGCGGAATCGGACAACGCCATGCAGCCGATCGGCGTGGTGATCGAAATCGCCGGCTCGGGCTCGATGATCGCGCTCGACCCGCAGCGGCTCAACGACTGCTCGAACGACCCCGACCCCTCGGTCGCGCTCGCCGGGCAGGTCGGCAGCCAGGTCAAGATCAAGACCGGCGACGGCTGGCTGCTCGCCAGCGTGCGCAACCAGAAGCAGGACCGCCGGACCGACGGCATCCTCGCCAACATCGACTTCATGGGCGAGGGCGCGGAAGAGAAGCTGACCGGCCGCATTCACAGCTTCCGCCGCGGCGTCACTCGCTACCCGATCCCCGGCGCGCTGGTGTTCCCGGCGACGACCGGCGACCTGCGGCAAATCTACGCCTCCGACGGGCGCAGCTCGATCCAGGTCGGCACCGTCTATCCCACGAGCGACATCCGCGCCGGGCTCTACGTCGACGCGATGCTCGGCAAGCACTTCGCGCTGCTCGGCTCGACCGGCACCGGCAAGTCGACCAGCGCCGCGCTGATCCTCCACCGCATCTGCGAGAGCGCGCCGCAGGGCCACATCGTGATGATCGATCCGCACGGCGAATACGCCGCGGCGTTCAAGAACTCGGGCATGATCTTCGACGTTTCCAACCTGCACATGCCGTACTGGCTGATGAACTTCGAGGAGCACTGCGAGGTGTTCCTCACCTCGTCCGGCAACGACCGGCAGGAAGACGCCGATATCCTCGCCAAGTGCCTGCTGAAGGCGCGCGGCAAGAACCGCCTGGCCGAGCAGATCGGCAAGATCACCGTCGATTCGCCGATCCCCTACCTGCTCTCCGACCTGACCAACCTGATCAACGACGAGATGGGCAAGCTCGACAAGGCGACCAGCTCGGCCCCGTTCATGCGCCTCAAGACCAAGATCGACGAGCTCAAGATCGATCCGCGCTACCAGTTCATGTTCTCCGGCATGCTCGTCGGCGACACAATGGCGGAGTTCATCACCAAGATCTTCCGCATGCCCAGCAACGGCAAGCCGATCTCGATCGTCGACGTCTCGGGCGTGCCGTCGGACATCACCAGCACCGTGGTCGCGGTGCTCAGCCGGCTAGTGTTCGACTTCGCGATCTGGGGCCGCGAGGAGAAGATGAGCCCGATCCTGCTGGTGTGCGAGGAAGCCCACCGCTACGTGCCGAACGAGAAGAACGCCGACGGGTCTTCCGTGGGCCGCATCCTCAGCCGCATCGCCAAGGAAGGCCGCAAGTACGGCATCAGCCTGGGCCTAATCACCCAGCGCCCGTCGGACCTCGCCGAAGGCGTGCTCAGCCAGTGCGGCACGATCATCTCGATGCGCCTCAACAACGACCGCGACCAGGCCTTCGTCAAGGCCGCGATGCCCGAAGGCGCGCGCGGCTTCCTCGATTCGATCCCCGCCTTGCGCAACCGCGAATGCATCATTTGCGGCGAGGGCGTGGCGATCCCGATGCGGGTCAGCTTCGACACGCTCGAGGAGATGAAGCGCCCGGCTTCCGAAGACCCGAGCTTCACCGAGCTGTGGCGCCAGTCGGGCGGCGAGGAGGAAGCGGTCGTCCGCACCGTCCAGCGCTGGCGCAGCCAGGGGAAGTAGCGGCCGGCACTCTCGCCCTTGGTTAATTTCACCCCACTTTGCGCTTAACGACTGTTTTGGAAAATCGCCTTATCCCTTTCCGCAAAAGGGAAGGGGAATCATGGGGCTAGCGGAGCAGAGGACGGCTTTTCGCTTTCCGGCGGACTTCTCGGCGGATTGCCGGATGGCGGGCGACGCGTGGGTGTCGCGGCTGTGCAATATTTCGACCACCGGGTGCATGATGGTGTGCCCGGAGCAGGGCTTGCCGGACGGCTGGATGCTGCGGCTGAGGATCAGGGGGCTGCCCGCGATCGACGCCGAGATCATCTGGAAGCACCGCGGCCACGCGGGCTTGCGCTTCCTCGTCGCGCTGCACCCGACCGCGCTGGAGCATATGGGCTTCCGCCTGCCCGAGCCCGCGCGCCCGGCCCATCGGCCGGAGCCCTCGCCGGTCGCCTCGCTGGCCGGCCTGCGCGCCGAGCTGGTCAAACGCACGCCGCCGGACGCCGGGCTGCAGCCGGGCATGCCCTCGCAAGTGCGCGGCGCGCCGCAGCCGCTAAGCTGAGGACGGCGCTCAGGCCGACAGGGCGATGATTTCCGCCGCCCGCCTGCCGATGCGATCTATCGCCAGCCGTTCCTCTTCGGTGGGCGCGCGCGGCCGGCGATAATACACCGCGAAAGTACCGATCAGGCGATCCGACGCGTCGCGGATCGGCGTCGACCAGCACGCGGCCAGGCCATGCGAAAGCGCCAGCTCGCGAAAATCCGCCCACAAGGGATCGCTGGCGATATCGGTCACGAAGATCGCGTGGCCGAGATAGGCGACCGTACCGCATGAGCCGACATTGGGGCCGATCTCGGTGTCGTGAATGGCCTGGCAGTATTCCTTGGGCAGGCTGGGCGCCCCGCCGTGGAGCAGGCGCTTTCCATCGGCGGACAGGAGGAGGACGGAGGCAAGCAGCTCGTTGGGGACCGAACCTTCCACCGCGCGCAGAAGCTCATTGAGCGCTTCCTCGCGCTCGCGAGGGTCGAGCTTCGCCGAAGCGACAACCCGATCCAGTCGGCGCAGGCGGTCATCGAGTTCAAGAGCTAACGACATGACCGCTCCTACACGCGCACCGTCGGTCCCGATCGACAGGACCCGGGTCGGCAGTCAATCGCAGGCTAACATCTTCGTGCCCGCCATTCAATCGGATGCCCGGGAGTCTATAGATTCGGTGCGTACCTTCCGGCGGGCTGGCCGTCGGTCTGCGCCTGCTCGCGCGCTTCCTCGCTGGTTTCGGCGATGGCGTGCTTGCGCCACGGGTAATAGTGATAGAACCACCAGCCAAGCACCAGGCTGGCGGCCGCGGCGATCGGGAACGACCACCAGATCGCGTCGGAGCCCGGGTAGCCGTGGGCGACGAAGATGCGGTAGGTCAGGAAATAGAACCCGAGCCGCACTGGGTACAGCGTGACGGCGATGATCCCCAGCGGGATCCACACCGCGTTGCCGGCGCGCATCGTCGCCGAATAGACCATCGTCACGCCGAAGAAGACGAAGTTCCAGCTGGCGATCAGCTGGATGTGGCGGCCGAGCGGCACCGCCGGGCTGTGCGGCCCGAGGAACAGGCCGAGCGCGGCGCGGTCGAAGATCAGCAGGATCGCGGTCAGCACGCCGGTCATCAAGAAGTTGACCAGCACCCCGGCGCGGGTGACGTTGTCGAGCCGGTCCCACTTGCGCGCGCCGATGAACTGCGCCGCCATCGCGCTGACCGCGCCGCCGATCGCCATCGCCGGCATCTGGATATAAGTGAACAGCTGCATCGCCGCGCCGTAAGCAGCGGTCATCAGCAGCCCCTCGCGGTTGACCAGCCCGACGATGATGATGCCCGCGGCGCTCATCACCAGCATCTGCGCGCCCATCGGGATGCCCTTGAGGACGATGTAGTTGAGCTCTTCCCGGCGCGGGCGCAGATAGCGCAGCTCCGCGCCGCGCAGGCGCAGCGGCAGGTCCTTGCGATAGACGTAGACGATCATCGACACGAACGAGACCATGCTGGCGATGATCGTCGAGAGGGCCGAGCCGCCGATGCCGAGCCTGGGAAACGGGCCGAAGCCGCTGATCAGCATCGGATTGAAGATGGTGTCGATGCCGACCGTCACGCCCATGAAGATCAGCGGCGTGCGCGAATCGCCAGTGCCGCGCAGGCCCATCGTCAGGATCACCGAGACCATCATGAAGGGCAGCGAGACGAACATCAGGCGAATGTAAGTGAGGGCCAGCGCATAGGCGCCGCCGGGCGTGGCGAGCGCGTCGAGCAGATACGGGGCGCCGACCCAGCCGATCGCGGCGATGACCACCATCACGATGCCGGCAAAGCCGACCGCGGTGCCGAAGGTGCGCCGCGCCCCGTCGATGTCGCGCGCGCCGTAGCGCTGGCCGATCTTGACCGTGCCGGCCATGCCGAAGCCGAACGCCGCGCTGGCGACGAGGAACATGATGATGTTGGCGTTGGCGGTGGCGGCGAGCGCGTCCTCGCCGATCAGCCGGCCGACCCAGATCGAGTTGATCGTGCCGGACAGCGACTGGAGGATGTTGCTCATCAGCGTCGGCACGCTGAACAGGATCAGCGTGCGCAGGATCGGCCCCGAGGTGAGGTCGCCGCGCATTTGTGGCCGTGCAGCGGGTGCGGGCGCGTCCATCAGGTTCCTCTCACATCCCCGTAGAGTTCGATGTGCAAGCGCCTGGACAAAGTCAATCCGTGGGCGAGACAAAGCTGGGCAAGCCAGCGCTCGCGGGCGTGGAGGGTGGCGGCGTCGGTGCCTTCGGCCATCAGCCAGATCCGCGAAAGCGGGATGGCGAAGCGTTGGGCCAGAGTGAGGACTTCTGCGATATCGGCCTGTTCCGCGATCACGAACTTAAAGGCCGCGCGGGGGGTTGCGACCCAATCGGCGAGACGCTCGGGGAGGAGCGCAAGTTCCGCCCGGTTGCCCGAATGGACCAGCTTGGGGCTGACGTTGTACTGGTGGACGAGGGCGTCGAGCGCCGGCGGCGGGGCGACGGTGCCGTTGGTCTCGACCTCGATCGCGATGCCTTCCGGCAGCAGGGCCAGCATCCGGGCGAGGGCGGCGGCTTGCAGCAACGGCTCGCCGCCGGTGACGACGAGGCGCGGCTGGTTCAGCGCGGCGATGCGCCGGGCGACGGCCTCTTCGCTCAGCGTGACCTGGTTGGCCGTGCGGTCATAGGTCTCGCCCGAGCGGTGCGGCCTGTTGTCGCCTTCGAAGCGCCAGGTGTACGCGGTGTCGCACCACACGCACGCGAGGTTGCAGCGACTGAGCCGCACGAACGCGCACGGCCGGCCCTGCGACGGACCTTCGCCCTGCAGCGAGGCGAAGATTTCTGGCTCCGCCAGAGCTTCGCTTCCCGGCTCGCCGGGGGTGGTGGTGGCGAGGACTAGCATAAGATCCTCCCCGGGACGGGGAGGGGGACCATCCGCAGGATGGTGGAGGGGGCCCTCGGCCAGGCGCAGCGCGGGAGGCGAACCCCCTCCGTCACCGGCCTGCGGCCGGCGCCACCTCCCCGTCCCGGGGAGGACCTGCTCACCCCAGCCGCGCCAGCGCCGCTTCGAGCCGCGCGACCTCGGCGGCGTGGTGCGCATGGTCGGCGCGGGCCTTCTCGACCGCCTCTGGCTTGGCGCGCTCGACGAAGGCCGGGTTGGCGAGGCGGGCTTCGAGCGATTTGGCTTCCTTGGCGGAGGCTTCGAGCGCCTTCTCGAGGCGCGCCTTCTCAGCGTCGATGTCGATCACCCCTTCGAGCGGGATGACGAACAGATCGCCGCCCGCGCTGACTTGCAGCGCGGCGCCCTCGGGCGCCGGCTCGCTGCGGATCGCCGACAGCCGCGCCAGCCGTTCGAGCGAGGCCTCATTGCCGGCAATCGCCGCCCGTGCGCGCGGCGACGGGTTGGCGATGAACGCCTCCAGCTTGGCCCCCGGGGCGATACCGAGCTCGTTCTTCGCGGTGCGCAGGTTGGAGGTGAGGTCGACCAGCCAGTCGACTTCCGCCTTCGCCGCCTTATCGACCCGCGCCTGCGGTTCCGGCCATCTGGCCACGATCAGCTCGTAGGGCCGCTCGCCCTGCGAATGCCACAGCTCCTCGGTGATGAACGGCATAAACGGGTGCAGCATGACGAGGATCTGGTCGAGCACCCAGCCGGCGACGGCGCGGGTTTCGGCGGCCTCATCCCCCTCCCGCCCGCGGGAGGGGTTAGGGGAGGGCGTGTCGACCGCCCCGGACCCTCCCCCGGCCCCTCCCGCAGGCGGGAGGGGGGAAAGGACCGGCTTGATCAGCTCGAGGTACCAGTCGCAGAAGCGGTCCCACACGAAGTGGTAGATAGCGTGGGCGGCGGCGTCGAAGCGCAAGTCGGCCATCGCCTTGTCGAGTTCGGCGAGGGTCTCGACCACCTCGCCGACGATCCACTTGTTGACCGCCAGCGTGGCCTCCGGCGCGGCGAGCGACTGCGAGGCGCCGATGCCGTTGGCCTGGCAGAAGCGCGTCGCGTTCCACAGCTTGGTGGCGAAGTTGCGGTAGCCCTCGACCCGGCTCTCATCCATCTTGATGTCGCGGCCCTGGCTTTCCATTGCCGCCATGAAGAACCGCAGGGCGTCGGCCCCGAACCTGTCGATCAGGCCGAGCGGATCGACCACGTTGCCCTTCGACTTGGACATCTTCTGCCCGTCGGGCGCCCGGACCAGGCCGTGAAGGTAGAGCCGCCGCCACGGCACATCGCCCATGAAATGCATCCCCTGCATCGCCATCCGCGCGTCCCAGAAGAACAGGATGTCGAAGCCGGAGATGAGCAGGTCGTTGGGATAGTGGCGCGTCAGTAGATTCGGCTGGTCATCTGGAAGGAATTGGGCGTCCGGCCAACCGAGCGTGGCGAAAGGCCACAACGCGCTGGAGAACCAGGTGTCGAGGACGTCAGGGTCGCGCTTAAGCCAGAGTTCGCGCGAATAGTCAGGGTGATCAGGCGTTTCGACAATGCGCGCTTCTTCCCCATCGCCGCATTCGAAGATTTGCTCTGAATCGAAGAAATCCAATTCGGTGTAAGTCGCCTCTATACGCTTCTTGACGGCTTCTTCGAAACTCTCGGCAACAAAGATGCGCCCCGCCTGATCGTACCAAGCCGGTATCCTATGCCCCCACCACAGCTGCCGTGACACGCACCAAGGCTGGATGTTCTCCATCCAGTTGAAGAAGGTCTTCTCCCAGCTCTTGGGGACGATCTCGATGCGCCCGTCACGCACCGCCTGCATCGGCGCCTGGGCGAGCTTTTCGGCGTCGACGTACCACTGGTCGGTCAGCCACGGCTCGATCACCACGCCGCCGCGGTCGCCGAACGGGGTCGGGATGACGCGGTCCTCGGTCGCTTCGAGCAGGCCTTGCGCGGCGAGCATCTCGACCACCCGCTCGCGCGCTTCGAAGCGATCGAGCCCGAGCAACACTTCCGGGATCAGGCCGTCGGCGGTCTGCGTCACGCGGCCTTCGGCGTCGAGCATGTTGAGCATTTTCGAGGGGCTAATGCCGGCTCTTTTGCCCACTTCGAAGTCGTTGAAGTCGTGTCCGGGTGTGATCTTCACCGCGC
>JANWHA010000064.1 GCA_025450635.1 Croceibacterium sp.
GATCCAGAGCGTGGGACTGCTCGCCGGCGTCGCGGGCGCGGCGGTGTTCGCGCTACGCGGCGAGGCGGCGGCGGCGGCGCTGGCGTTCGCCGGCGGCTCGCTCGTGCCGAGCGTGCCTGTCCTGCGGCTCGCTCTCCGCCCGCTCGTCTGGCCGCCGGCTGCCGTTCTGGTGGCCCAAGCGAAACAACTCCTGCGTTACTCTCTGGCCTTCGGCACCGTGGCGGCGGCGACGCCGCTGATGTTTTTCGCGCTGCGCTGGCAATACCGCGCCGACTTCGGCGGCGACGCCCTTGGCCGCTGGCTGTCGGCCAACAGGATTTCCGACCTTTCGACCCAACTCATCGGCCTGTTCATGCTGCAGGTCTTCGTGCCGCACGTCGCGCAACTCACCGACCGCTCGGCGCGGCGGCGCTTCACACTCATTTGCGGTGCCGGCGGGATGGCGATCATGGCATTGCCGCTGATCGCCTTCAGCGTCGCCGCCGAGCCGCTGGTGCGGCTGTTCCTGTCACCCTCGTTCCTGCCGGCGATCCCGGCGATCCGTACTTACATGGCCGGCGACATGCTGCGCGTGTGGACGTCGATCGCGATCTACACCGCGTTCGCCGCCGGACGGGCCGAGCGTTACGCGGCGCTCGAACTAGCGGTGCTCGGATCGATCGCGGGGCTGTCGCTGGTCCTGATGGGGCAAGGTTACGCGAGCGCGCCCCAGTGGGCCTATTTCGCCACGCACGCCGCCTTCAGTGCCGGGTTCCTGGGGCTGGTATTCCTTTCCTGGCGCTCGCCCGCCGCCTCGAGGATCGCGGACACGGCGAGCCTGACGTCGAAAATTTCCGCCAGGCATTTGTAGGCTCGGTCCGACAGGCCATCCCGAAACGTCGGGTCGGCGGCGAGAAACGCGGCCCCTTGCTGGAACGCCTCCGCATCGCCGAATGCCACCGCCCGGCCAACCTGGCGTTGCACCAGCAGCTTGGCGAATTCGTTGCCCGGCTCGACAGCGGCGATCACCGGCAGGCCGGCCTTGAGGTAGTCGAGCGTCTTCGATGGCGTGGTCTGAGAACTTACGCCAGGCACCGTGGCGATCAGGCCGACGTCGCACGCGGCGAGCAGCTCGCGATACTCGGCAGTGGGCATCGCCTGGCGATGAAGGAGGTTCGGCCGGGCTCCGGCCCGCGCGGCCAGGTCGCCAGCCAACGGCCCGTCTCCGACGAACAGGAAGGCCAGCGAGGAGCCCCGACGAGAGGCGATCTCCGCGGCTTCCAGCATCAGCTCGAAGCCCCGCCCGGCCGTGATCTGCCCACCGAACACCGCGATCGGGGCATGGGGCGGCAGGCCATGCCGCGCCCGCACAACGCTGCGATCGACCGGTCGCGGCCGCTCCAGCTTCGTCCAAACCGGCGCGATCCGCACTTGCTGATCCGGGCGGAGCCGGAAGCGCTGTCGCAGGTAGCGGGCGTTGGCGGGCAGCGTGCAGAACACGGCGGTGAACCGACCCAGCACACCTTGCTCCAGACGCCGCGCGAGCCAGCGAACGACCCCGCGCGGGACCCGGCCGATCTCTCCGTGGTGATCGGGAAAGAAATCCCAGATGAACAGGATTCTGTGCGCAATACCGTTCCCCTCCGCGTCGCGGATCACGGGCGCGAAAGTGAAAGCGGGCATCCAGGCGACGACAGCGTCATAGTCGGCAAACGCCAGGTATCGCCGCGCCTCACGTCCGACGTGGCCGGCGCTGAGGATGAACTTCGACGCTTTGTAGGTCAGGCTTCCCGGCCTCCCCACGGCTCGTGGGCAGACCCGCAGCACGGGGATTCCTCGCCCGCTCGTCAATCGCTCGGTTGGGCCGCCGGGTCTCGCATCCCAATCCAGGTGGAGGACTTCGACGTCATGCCCGGCGTCCTCCAACGCCTCGGCCAGATCGGTGGTCAGGTACGATTGGCCGGGATCGAGCGGAAAGCGCATCGGGAGCAGGAGGAAGCGCACGGCGCTAGGTTTCCTCCCGCCAGACCGTCCGGCGCACATAGCCGGTGTAGCTGAGGATGATCCTGACAACTTTCGCCGATACGTCCGGCACCGCATAGTCGGGCGGCAAGGTCGGTGGGGCCTTGCGGGCGAGCAGGACTTCGAGCGCGCGCAGCACCGATTCGGGCCCGAGGCCGGTCATCATCGCCACAGCGTGTTCCATCGCCTCGGGGCGCTCGTGCGCGTCGCGAATGTTGAGCGCGGGAAAGCCGAGGATCGCGGCTTCCTCGCTGATCGTGCCGCTGTCGGACAGGACGGCGCGCGCGCTCAGTTGCAGCGCGTTGTAGTCGAGATAGCCGAACGGGTTGCACAGGCGCACCAGCGGGTCGAATTCGACACCCAACGCCTCTATCCGCGATCGCGTCCGCGGGTGGGTGCTGAGCAGGATCGGCAGCCCGTATGTGTGGGCGAGCGCGGCGAGCGTCGCGGCGAACGTCCGCAGCCGTTCGGGCGCGTCGACGTTCTCTTCGCGGTGGCAGCTAACGAGGAAATACCTTCCGCGTTCGAGCTCCATCCGGGCGAGCGCATCGGACGCATCGATGCTCGCTCGAAAATGCGCGAGGACCTCGAACAGGGGGCTGCCGGTCTTGATCACCCGATCGACCGGGATCCCTTCCGCGAGCAGGTATTCGCGGGCGATCGAGGAGTACGGGAGGTTGATGTCGGCGGTATGGTCGACGATCCGGCGGTTGATCTCCTCCGGCACGCGCTCGTCGAAGCAGCGGTTGCCCGCTTCCATGTGGAACACGGGGATGCGCCGGCGCTTGGCGGCGATCACCGCGAGGCAGCTGTTGGTGTCGCCGAGCACCAGCAAGGCGTCGGGCCGCTCGGCTTCGAGCACCGCATCGACCGCCATGATCGTGCGGCCGATGGTTTCGGCCGCCGACGCTCCGGCAACGTCGAGCTGATGATCGGGCGCGCGCAAGCCCAGTTCCCTGAAGAACACGGTGGATAGCTCGGGATCGTAATTCTGGCCGGTATGAACGAGCACGTGATCGGTTGCTTCGTCGAGCGCGGGGATCACCCGCGACAGGCGAATGATCTCGGGCCGGGTGCCGAGCACGGTCATGACTTTCAGGCGGCGAACGGTCATAGCGGGCTCGCGACGGTGTCGGGGCGCGCGGGATCGAAGGTTTCGCTCGCCCACAACAGCGCCACGAGCTCGTCGCCGCCGATATTGGTGATGTCGTGGGCCCAGCCCGGCACCGTCTCGATGGCCGTCGGCTGGTCGGCTGTGGCAATGACCTCGACGGTCTCGTTCGACAGCAGGTGGCGAAACCGCAGGCGCGCCTGGCCGCGCACGACGAGAAACTTCTCGACCTTCGTGTGATGGTAATGCCCGCCGCGCGTCTCGCCCGGATGCGCCGTCAGGATCGAGACCTGGCCGCAGCCGGGCGTGCGCATGAATTCGCTGAAACTGCCGCGGGAATCCGTATGGGTGACCACCGGAAGCGCGAACTGGTCCGGAGCAAGATACGAAACGTAAGTCGCGTAAAGCGCGCGCTCGAACCCGCCGCCGACATTGGCGATCCGGCCAGCGGCGCGGCCTTCGGCCATGTCCTGTAACAGCGCGGCGAGATCTCCCACGGTGGTCCGGTAAGCGCCGGCCGGTTCCACCGGTCTCGAGGCAACGGGCCCACCCGCCAGCATCGCCATCCACTGGTCGATCAGGTCGTCGACGTACAGCAGCGTCAGCGGCGCGGCCGGGTCGTCTATCCGCAGCGGCAGGCCGCGCGCGAGGTTGTGGCAGAATGTCGCCACCACCGAGTTGTAGTTTGGCCGCGCCCACTTGCCGAATACGTTCGGCAGGCGCCAGATCGAAACGGTGGCCGCATCGCCAAGCGCCTCCATCGCCCGTTCCCCGGCGCGCTTGCTGCGCCCGTATTCGCTATCCTCGTCGGCGCGGACGGAAGAGGCCGCGATGACCAGGGGATGACGTGCGCATCGGGCGATGGCGTTCGCCACGCTCGCCGTGAAATCGCGGTTGATCCGCATGAAGTCGGAGGGATCGGCCGGCCTGTTGGCTCCGGCGAGGTGAACCACGGCATCGCTGCGCGCGAAAGCGGCCTGCAACTCCGCCGCGGCGGTCTCGCGAGTGACCGGCACGACATCGAACCCCGACTCCTTGAGTCGCAAGGACAGATTGCGCCCGACGAATCCATTTGCGCCCGTCACCGTAACGGTGCGGACCTCAGAGTTCATAGGCCGGTTCCCGCACCCTGCCGTCCGGCAGCTCGAGCACTTGTTCGAGCATCGCCGCCATCTCGTCGACGTCCAGCTGGCGGGCGTTTTCGGAATTGAATTCCAGGCTGTGCAGCAACCGCGCATCGCCCTCGCTGAAATAGGCCTCGTAATTGAGGTCGCGGGCGTCGCATGGCACGCGGTAATAGCGCCCGCAGTCTTCGGCGGCGGCCATCTCTTCGCTGCTCAGCAACGTCTCGAAGCGCTTTTCTCCGTGGCGAGCGCCGATCACCCGGATCTCGTGATCCTCCCGCCCCATGACCCGCAAGACGGCTTCGGCAAGGTCGCCGACGCCCGCCGCGGGCGCCTTCTGCACGAACAGGTCGCCGCTGCGCCCATGCTCGAAGGCGTAAAGGCATAAATCGACCGCCTCGTCCAAAGTCATCACGAAGCGGGTCATGCGCGGGTCGGTCACCGTCAGCGGCTTTCCGCTGCGCACCTGGTCGACGAACAGCGGCACGACCGAGCCGCGCGAGGCAAGCACGTTGCCGTATCGCGTCGCCGCGAGGATCACGCCGCTCTCCGACGCCATCCGCGAGCGGCTGACGACCACCTTCTCCATCATCGCCTTCGACATGCCCATCGCGTTGACCGGGTAGACCGCCTTGTCGGTCGACAGGCAGATCACCCGCTTGACCGCGTTGCGGATGGCCGCGTCGATCACGTTGGCGGTGCCCAGAACGTTCGTGGCCACCGCCTCCAGCGGATGGAATTCGCACGACGGCACCTGCTTGAGCGCGGCGGCGTGGTAGATGAAGTCGACTCCGCGGCACAGCATGTCCATCGCCCGGGGCTCGCGCACGTCGGCGATGGTGTACTTGACGCGCCCGTCGCCGAAGTGCCGGCGCATGTCGTCCTGCTTCTTCTCGTCCCGGCTGACGATGCGGATTTCCCTTACCGGCAGCCTCAGGAAATGACGCAGCATGGTCGAGCCGAACGAGCCGGTGCCGCCGGTGATCATCAGCGTGCAGTCGGTGAAGATGCCGTCAGGCGACAAGCCGATCCCCCAGCAGTAAGCTATCCGTCTGGTTTGTTCCATCCGCCGGCTCGCGCGTTCATCGGCCGCGCGGGATTGGCTTCACCGGACCAACGAGGCGGCGCCAAATCTCTCACGCAATATCGCAATGGCTTCGTCGGGATCCTTGTTCAGCGTCAGCCGCCACGCGCCCGATCGGGCAAGTTCGCGCAAGGCCTCGTCTATCTCGCGCCGAAGAAGCGAAAACCCCGGCTCGCTAGGCGATAACAGGGTCAGCAGCCGGCCCGCGGCGACGCGTCGCAGACGCAGCGTGTCGCCCGGCACGATGGCGACGAGAACCACCCGTTCGGCGCAGTGCCGTGTCAGCTCACGCGGGAGGGCTGTCTTGACACGTCCGCCCCGGCGTCGCTGCGGGAAGTCGCCCGGGGGAGCATCCGCGGGATGCAAGTGGATCGCGCCGGGCCAGCCCCACACCGTCAGCCGGGGGGCAAGCTGGACATATGTGGTGTCCTCTGACAGCACCTCGAGCCCCCGGCGCTGTGCCGCCAGCGCCAGCGAGCTCTTTCCCGACCCGCTGCGGCCGGCCAGCAGCACCGCGGTCTCGCCGAACATCACGGCGGCGGCGTGGATCGGAGCGCGCCCCGATTTCGTCAGCAGGAACAGCAGCAGGGTCTCGCCGATCTCCGCGAGCGCCTGGCGGTCCGCGCCATAGGCGCGCGAGAGCGAGCATTCGGCCGTGCGGGTTGCCGCGTCGGCTCGCCCCAGGATGCCGTCGCCCTCGATCGTCAGGCATGAACCTTTGGCCGAAATCGCGAAACCTACCCGCGTAGTGGCGAGGTCGTTCC
>JANWHA010000065.1 GCA_025450635.1 Croceibacterium sp.
GCGGCGAGCCAGGGCACGCTCGGCGCGACGTCGAGCGGCAATATCACGATAACCGCTTCGGTGCCGAACCGCGCCCGGATCACCGGGCTTTCGGACGTCACCTTCGCATTGCAGGACCCGAACACCGCGGCCTCCAACGCGCAGGACGTGTGCGTGTGGAGCAATACCGCGACGAAGGCCTACACGATCACCGCAACCGGCAGCGGCGCCAGCAGCGCGTTCACGTTGTCGAACGGCTCGGGCACAGTGCCCTACTCGGTCGAATGGGCCTCTTCGAGCGGCCAGACCTCGGGCTCCGGCCTCACCGCCGGCACCGCGTCGCCCTCGCTCACTTCGGGTGCGGTCAACCAGACCTGCTCGGCTGCGCCGGCCGCCTCGGCCAGCCTGGTCGTCAAGATGGCGACGGTCGACCTCGGCACCATGAGTGCCGGCAGCAATTACACCGGCACTCTGACGCTGCTCGTTTCGCCGCAGTAACCCGTTCTGCGAAAAGGATAATGCCCGCCCCGGGCGCAATCGTCGGGGGCGGGCATTTTCGCGTCCGGTAACGGCTTCTTAACCACGTCTATCCATACCGTTAACCATGACATCCGGAAGGTCCCTTATAGTGGCCCTGGTGATGGCCGCCGCCGCCGCCGGCGCCTCCTCGCCGGCGTGCGGGGCGTCCGACAAGGCGCGCCTTACCGCCCTCAGCGATGTGGCCTTCGGGCTGATCCCCGGTACGGCCGATCAGACGGCCAGCCAGAACCTGTGCGCTTACAGCTCGAGCAACACCGGCGGTTACAATGTCACGGCGGTGGGCAGCGGCAATGGCGGAGCGTTCACCATGTCGTCCGGCGCGGCCACCCTAGCGTACGACGTGTTGTGGTCCGGGTCCGCCAACCAGGCCGGCGGGACCGCGCTGGTCCCAGGCACCGCGGCATCCGGATTCAAGTCCACGGCCAGCCAGCAGACTTGCAACAGCGGCCCAAGCACCTCCGCCAGCCTGACGGTCGTGATCCGCTCCGCCTCCCTCACCTCGGCGATGGCCGGCAGCTACATCGGCACGCTGCAAATCACCATCGCGCCGGAGTGAACGAGGCGGCCGTGAGCGAGCAGCACCAACCCCCGGCCCGCGGCCGCCTGCGCGCACTCGCGCTTGCCTGCACCGCCCTTGCGGCCCCCTTTTGGCCGTCGTCCGCCGACGCCGCGGGCCCGGCGGTCATCACCGTCGGCGAGCCGGCGGGATTTTCCGACCTTGCCGAACAGACCCTGCTGGTGGACGTGTACTTCGGCGGAGTCCGCCGCGGCGAGGCGAAGATCGTGGCCACGCCCGACGCGGTGAAGATCGGTGACCCGGCGGCCCTCGTGGGCCTGCTGCCGGCTGTCGCGGACCGCGCCGCGGTGGAAGCGGCGCTCGCCTCGGCCGACTTGCCGGCGAATTCCGGCCGGGCCTGCTCGCAAACATCTGACCGCTCTACCTGCGGCCGCCTTTCGCCCGAGGTCGCCGGCGTGATTCTGGACCGCGACAAATTGCGGCTCGACGTGTTCCTCAACCCGAAGCTTCTGGCAGTGCACGATAACGTCGAGAATAAGTACCTGCCGGCGCCGGCGGGTGGCCTGTCCATCATCAACGCCATTGGCGCGGTGCTGTCGGGACGCTCGGGCCCGGGCCGGGATTACTACAACCTGCAGGACCAACTGGTGCTCGGCGACGGGACCCGCCGCGTACGCGCGGACCTGTCTTATGCCACCGGCTATGGGGTGGAGGCGGAACGGCTCGCGGCGGAATGGGACCGCCCGGAATTGCGCTTCTCCGCGGGCGCGCTGTGGGCCCCCGGCAACGAGCTGACCGGCCGGCGCAAGGTGATTGGCGCAGGGATCGAGAGCCAGATCGACACCCGTCTCGACAAGGATGAGATTCTCGGCAGCCCGGTGGTGGTCTATCTGGACCAGCGCGCGCGGGTCGATGTCATGCGCGACGGCCGTGTGCTCAACTCGGCGATGTACGAGGCCGGCAACCAGCAGGTCGACACCTCCAACCTTCCCGAAGGCTCCTACCAGATCGTCCTTCGGATCGACGAGCCCGGGCGGCCAACCCGGGAGGAACGGCGCTTCTTCACCAAGAGCCGGCGGGTGCCCTCGCGCGGACGCACCGATTTCTTCGCTTTCGGCGGCATGCTGGTCGACAGCGCCGATCCCGGTTCGCTCCATCCCTCGCGGCATCCGTTCTTTCAGGGCGGCGCGGCGCGACGGCTCAACGAAAGCTGGGCCCTCGACGGCGAGATCCAGGCCACCGACCGCGGCGGCTCCGCCGAGCTTGCCGCGACCTGGCTGATGCGCCTGGTGCAAGTCCGCGCCGCCGTGGTAGCGGACCTCGACGGGCGCTACGGCGGCGTCGTCCAGGTGGCCTCGAGCAGCGCCTCGCGGCTCAGCTTCAACCTCGACCTTCGTCACATCGAGAGCCCCCGCGGCGCGCCAGCCTTCGCCGCCGCGCCCGCCCCGCTACCCAATGACCCGTTGGCCGCGGCGGATCTCGCACCCGCGGGCGCCAGCTACTCGCAAGCCGGGGCGATCGTCTCGTTTAGCCTGGCCAACGTTCGTCTCCTGGGCGTCGCCTCGTATCGCGCCGAGGAGACCCTGAAGGCGAGCTACAGCGTCGGGCCCTCGATGGAGTGGGATGTCCTGCGCAAAGGACCATTCACTCTTACGCTGCGCGGCGACATGGCCGCGACCGAACGGGGCACGTCGGGGTTCGCCGGCTTGTCGCTGCGGCTGCTCGGCGGACACACCTCGATGACCGCGCTGGGCGGCGCGAGGGGGTCGAACATCCCGGACGACGAGCTTGGCGACGGAGCTGTCGGCTCGCTCGCCGGTAGCTGGAGCGGGCATGCCGCCGGCGGCGACTTGTCGCTCGGCGCCGGCTACGAGCACCAGCCGCGGCAAGACGATCTGGTGCTCTCGTCGCAGTTCAACCACGCACTCGGCTCGCTCGCGGGCGACTTCGTGCGCACCGGCCACGCCGGGACGGCGGTGTCGCAATACAGCCTGGGCCTGCAGACCACGATCGCCGCCGGCGCGGGCGGAGCGCGGGTCGCCGGCAAGACCACCACCGACAGTCTGATCGTCGTCCGGGCCAACGGCGCCCGGCCGGGCGACCGGTTTGAGGTCCTGGTCAACGAGCAGCTCGCCGGCACGATCGTGGGCAACCGCCCGCTCACCCTCGCCCTGCCCACATATCGCGCCTATCAGGTGCGCATCCGGCCGACGGGGAAGGACCTGCTCGCATATGACACCTCGCCGCGCAGCGTCGGTCTCTACCCTGGAGCGGTGACCCGCCTGGCGTGGAAGGTGGCCCCGGTAACTATCAGGTTCGGCCGCCTCGTCGCTCCCGACGGCACGCCGCGCGCGCACGCCTCCATCACCGGCGAGGGGGTCTGGAGCGAGACCGACGACGACGGTAATTTCCAGATCGAGGCGCCCGATGGCGTCGTCTTGACCGCAACACTCGCGGATGGCCGGTCGTTCGCGCTGTCGCTGCCGAGGGACGAGGCGAAAGACGGGATCGCCCGGCTCGGCGCGGTCACCTGCTGCGACGCCCCGCGCGTCAGGTTGGGTGTGCTCGAGCCTCTCACCGGACCAGGGAAGGACACAGCAAAATGAAGCGCATCACCCTCGCCGCAGCGTTCGTGGCGTTCTCCGCCGCGCTCGGCCTTGCCGGCTGGGCGCACGCCGAGATGGTGCTCAGCCAGGTGATCGTGGACATGCTGCCCGACAAACCGGCCAGAGGCGATATCGAGGTGTTCAACGACGGTCCCGATCGGATGTACGTCGCCGCCGACCCGTTCGAGGTGCTCAAGGCCGGCACACCGGCTGAGCAATGGGTTGCCGCCGCCGACCCCGACCGATCGGGCATCCTGGTGACGCCGCAAAAGCTGGTCCTCGCCCCGGGCGAACGGCGCACCATCCGGATCGCCGCGGTCAGCGATCGGCCGGCGCAGGATCGGGTCTATCGCGTGTCCATCAAGCCAGTCGCCGGCCCGCTCTCGGCGAACGCCAGCGCGCTGAAGATCCTGGTCGGTTACCAGGCGCTGGTGCTCGTCCGCCCGGCGCAGTTCAGCGGCGACGTGGTCGGCGAGCGCCACGGCGCCACGCTTACTCTGACGAACGCCGGCAACACCGCGCAGGAGCTGTTCCAGGGAAAGCAGTGCGACGCGAGCGGCAAGGACTGCCGCGCGCTCCCCGCCAAGCGGCTCTATCCCGGAGCGGCCTGGCAGCAGACCCTGCCTTTCACCACGCCGGTTGCCTACAAGAGCGCGATAGGTCCGACGGTGCGCAATCGGACCTTCTAGGTCAATCGGAGGCCGAGCGTCGGGTTGTGGGCCCCAGCCGTCACCGGTCCTTGCCCGCAGCCTTGGCGTTAACCGAGAGCAGGCCCCGTCCCTTGGCCGCCAGTCGCGCCTGGGAGGAAACGACCTCACTATAATATTCCCGCAGCCACGACGCGCCCCAATCGGTCATCAAGATCAAAGTGACACGGCTGTCGTCCGGATCGGCTTCGCGGCGCACCATCTCGAGCGATTCGAGATGATCGAGATATCGCAGCACGGTGGTTTGAGGCAGCCCGCTGGTTGCGCACAACTCCTTGGTACGCATTTTCAGGCCCTTCAGGTGCGCGGCGAACAAATCCTGCACGAGGATCCAGCTGGAGTCGTTGATCACGTGCGGATCGAACATGTGGGAGCGCAACGTGCGGGCGCCGAGTTCGTACTCGAGAACGGTCTCGATCAGGTCATTGCCGACCCGCTCGCCCCACTTGCTCTTCGGTTCGCGAAGTCGTGCGCTGTTGAAGAAAACTGCCATGGCTGGCGATGCCCCCGTTTACGAAATGACCAGGCCGGCCGCGCGCATGCTGAAGACCTCGCGCGCGCCGACTATCAGGTGATCGACCAATTCAACTCCCATCGGCACGGCCAGCGCCTGCAGCCCCCGTGTCGACCTGATGTCGAGTTCGCTCGGTTCAGCTGAGCCGGACGGGTGGTTGTGCGCCAGCACCAGGCGCGCCGCTCCCCGTTTGAAGGCGCGCTCGAACAGCAGCCGATAGGGTATCCCGAGAGAACAGCTCGTCCCGCCGGTTATCAACTCGTCGCCGAGGAAAGCGCCGGCGCGGTCGAGGTAGGCGACGAACAGCGCTTCGCGCGTCAGCGCTCCCAAGTGGGCCGCGACCGGGTCGACGAACCTGCGGTCCAGCGGCAGCAACAGGTCTCCGGGATTTACCAGCCCATCCAGGCAGGATCGCTTCCCTGCCGCCGTAATCGCCGCTGATGAAAGCCCGTTCCGGCCGCCAGGACCACAAATACCAGGAAGGTCGGCCCGCTTTTCATCACGATGTAAATGCCCGGGTGCACGCCGGGATCGACCCCTTGCGCAAAGTGTGAAGTCAAACTGAGAATTTGAAGTGCAGTTGCCCATATCGGCCAAGCTCTACGTGCATACAGAGCGAGCGCTCCGAACGAGACTGTCCCAAAAACGTCAATGACCACTGCAAGCGGGTCGAGTGAGTAAAGCTGGAGGGGCACAAAGGCCCGTCCCAACAGCTCGAAAACCAACATGAGCAGAACGATCAATGCGCCCAGGCGTTCGGGCGAACCTCCGGCTAAAAAGGCTGCAACGACGGAAAGGGTCAGGAGTGCGTAGAACAGAATTAAGAGGTAGCTGTGCAATCCCGGCCCTTCCCCTGCTACGCGACGTCCTGAACAGGCTGAAGCGACATGCAATTCGGCGGACAGTCCGTTGGCATATCACGCGATCCGGCAGCCACTTTGGCCAGATCGGCGTGAACCCCGCAGGTCTTCGACCGAGCGCGGATGAGCAACTCGTTGATCGTGCCGAGGCGCGCAATTGCTCGCTGCGTCGAGAGGGGCGATTCCGCGAAGTGGACCCGCGCCTCGGTAACATTAGCACTCAGTCGGCCCGCAGCCGTCAACAGCTGGTCGAGTTGGTTCTCAAACTGCTTGAGCTCCCGTGAAATCCTGATTCCTGCCACATCGCGATTCATGATCCGTCTCCGGCGCTAGCGCGCTTCCAAGGTTAAACTCGGAGACTCCTGAAGCTCAGAAGAGCTTTTCGATGCCGGCGGCGATCGCCAGTGAAAGAACCGCCGTCGCTGCCAGCGCGAAAGCAAGAGCCAACGCGGCACCCAGCCTTCCAAACTTGCCGAAACGGGTATCGAGAGCCTCCAGGAACCCCTGGCTGCCTGGCCCTGCCGCACGATGCCAGTATTGGGCATCGGCGACAGCGAACACAGGCGACCCGGGCAATTCCCGGAGGAAGCCATGATCGTGAAGGACGTCGGTTTCGAGCGGCGAAAACCCACATGTGGGTTTCTCACAAGTCTCGAGCAGATGGGCGTACACCCGCGCCGTCGCCTTGCGGTCAACGGTGCCCCACTTGTCACGCACCGTGGCGATGCGTGCGTCGACCGTATTGGGCGCGATGGCGAGCTCGCGCGCGATCTGCTTGGTCGTCTTGTGCTGGAGCAGCAGATCGAGGACCTCGATCTGCTTTTCGGTGAGGTCCGACAGCACCTCGGCGGGATCGTGGTCCATCACGGTCATCTAGCTTCATTGCTCCCATGCGGCAGGCCCGCATTGAGCCTAGGGAGGACTGTCAGTCGTTCAGTCGGCGCTTGGCCTCCGACACGGCATGGTCGAGCAGAGCCGCGACGAGCGTCAGCCCCAGCGCGTCAATCCTCTCCAGGCTGTGTTCCAACGTGCTGACAATTCCGCCCAGCTCCGCATGTCGACTGTCGGCCGACGGCACCTTCACGGTGCAGGTTGCCACCGGCTGATGACTGATCTCGTCCATGCGTGCCGATCTGTCCAAACAATTCTACGGCCACCGGGCCGCACCGACCGATCTCCTTTTTAAGGTCTTTAGAGCGTGGGCACAATGGGTCCAACTCGGACCATTACATCGTTCTCCCGCGGCCAGTTGCAGGCTTATCTGCCCCTCGGTGAACCGCTCTGGACTCCATGTGATCAAACCTGCCGCCGTCGTGCTCGATTCGGACCCGGCGCGGCGCAACAGCCTTGTCCGATCCCTGTACGGCGCGGCGTGGCATGTCGAGCCTTATGAGAGCTTCGAGGAATTGCGGGCGTTCTGGCCGAGCGCCAGCCTGGTGATCGCGCACGACGACGACGCTGCCCCGCGCCAGATCTTCGACCTTTTGCTCGAGCGCGGCCGGTGGCAGCCGATCGTGTTTTACGCGGTCGAGCCCGAGCCCTCGCGGATCGTCGACGTGATCCTGATGGGGGCGATGGACTATCTCGCCTGGCCGTTCCCCGACGCGGTGCTGAACGAGCGGCTGCGGCTGGTTGAGGCGCGGCGGACGTCGTTTGCCGAGCTCCGCCAGAAGTCCAGCCGTTCGAGAAAGCTGGTCGCCTCGCTGACCCAGCGCGAGCGGGAGGTGCTGCTTTCGCTCGCCCAGGGGGCTTCGAACAAGAGCATCGCCCAGGACCTGCAGATCAGCCCGCGGACGATCGAAATCCATCGCGCGAGGATGATGGGCAAGCTGGGCGTGAAACACGTCGGCGAAGCGATTTCGATCGCCCTTTACGCCGACCTTTCGAGCTCGCCGTCCGAGGACGAAAGCCTCGGCACGTTCTCATTCAACGGCTAGGCATTCCTGCAGCGACACCGCCAGCGCGCCGCACAGCGCCACTTCCGCCGACGGCCCGCTGAACGAGTAATCGCGGCCCGCCGCGGGAATCACCACCGACGCGATGAACAGGCCGTCGCCTCCGCGGCTCAGCATGTAGCCGCAGTTGCTCACCAGCCGCAGCGCGGCGCTCTCGAACGCGTCCGCCTCGAGCAGCGCCTCGAGCGAGCCGCGCGAGATGTCCGGCCGGATCGGAAAGCAGATCCGCGCCGGGCCGGTGCCGAGGATCTCATGGACCTTGAGCAGAAGATCGGCCGAGGCCGCCGCCGTGCAATCGCATTGCCCGACGATCTCTTCGACCTGCTGTCCCCACGCTCCCACGTCGAGGTCATTCATCATTCGCCCGTCTCCCCGACGGCGTGGATTGGTCCGATTTGGACCTAAGTCAAGCGCCTTGGCGACGCGCCCGAAGAGGAACTAACTTCCTCTCGATCGGCCCCTAACTAAAGTTGTAAGGAACGCCCCCTATCGCCGAGTGCACTTCACCTAAGCACAAACCCTTACATAATCAGGTCATCGCGCGGCCAGGTTGCCGCAAGAAAGGACCGGAAATGACTATCCGTATCAATGTGGTCGATCCCGACGTGCGCCGCAGGGCGCGGATTTCGCACGAGCTCCACGCCCGCGGCGCGCACGTCGAGATCTACGAAAGCGTCGCCGAGCTTCGCCACGGTGGAAAAGTATGCGGCCTGCTTTTCGTTAGCGACGAGCCCGCCGGCGGCCTGCCCGCCAGGATCGGCAAAGTCCGCGAGACCACCGGCACGATCCTGCCGATCATCGGCTATGCCGAGGAGCCCGAGGCCGAGCACATCGTCGCGGCGATGCGCGCCGGCGCGGTCGACTATTTGCGCTGGCCGTTCGCCGCGCGCGTGCTCGACCGCGTGTTCCAGCGCGTGACCGAAGGCGACGACCGCTTCCTGCAGGAGGAGATCGTCCGCGCCCAGGCCAGGGCCCGGGTGGGCGAGCTGAGCGGGCGCGAGACCGACGTGCTGACCCAGCTCGTCAGGGGCCTGTCCAACAAGGAGATCGGGCGCGTGCTGAGCATCAGCCACCGCACGGTCGAAATCCACCGCGCCAACATGATGAGCAAGCTCGGCGCCCACTCCAGCGGCGACGCGGTCCGCATTGGCGTCCACGCCGGGCTCGACGAAACGGGCGGAACGGCCGAGCTGCTCGCCGCCTGAGGCGCCGGGTAGCGCTTGCGCAGGCGGATGCTCTGCGGCGTCACCTCGACCAACTCGTCGGCCTGGCTATAGGCGATTACCTGCTCCAGGGTCATCCGCCGCGGCGGGGTCAGGCGGACGGCTTCGTGCTTGCCGGTGGAGCGGAAGGTGGTGAGCTGTCTGGGCTCGAGCGCGATCAGGTCGCGGCTCGGGGCGCCGATGATACTGGGGTCGAAGCCTTCGCCGCGCATGGTCTCGATCGGCACGCGCAGTTGAAGCTCGCCGCGGCGAGCCCGGCGCCGGCGGCAACAGCGCCTGTTCCGCAGTCGGCCCGGACCGCTGATTCACACCGCTCTCGCCTGAGCCGAGCGAACGGAGCGCCGGGCGCGCTCAATCCGCCAGCAACCTCGCCATCGCTTCTGCCAGGTCGTCCTTGCGGAACGGCTTGAGCAACTGGGGCTGGGCCACGTCGAGTTCTTCCCCGGCGAAACCCGTGATCACCAGCACCGGCAGGCCGTTTCGTTCCTGCTGGATCCGCCGGGCCAGCTGCGCCCCGTTCATGTGCGGCATGGTGAAATCGGTCACGACCACGCCGATGTCCGGGTTCTCCCCGAGCCGGCGGAGTGCCTCGAGGCCGTTGTCCGCCTCGATGACGGTGTGCCCAAGCTCCTCCAGCATGTCCGCCGTGCCCATCCGCACGAGCGGCTCGTCATCGACCAGCAGCACGACCCGCGGGCGAGTATCGGGCTCGATCCGGCGCCCCTGCTCCGGCGAGGCGGGCTGCCCCGGGTCCGGAGAAACCGGCAGGTAAAGCTCGGCCCGCGTGCCCTTGCCCGGTTCGCTGCCAAGCATGAAGGTGCCGTTCGACTGGTTGGCGAAGCCGTGGACCATGCTCAGGCCCAGGCCGGTGCCCTTGCCGATCTCCTTCGTCGAGAAGAACGGCTCGATGGCCCGCTCAAGCGTGCCCGGATCCATCCCCTCGCCGGTGTCGGTGACCGAGAGGCAGACGTAGCCGTCGGGCCGCGGCCTCAGCGGCGCCGGCAGCTTGTCCGCCGGCCGCGCCGCGATCGCGATGCGGCCGCCTTGCGGCATGGCGTCCTTGGCATTGATGCACAAGTTCAGGATCGCCAGCTCCAGCTGGTTGGCGTCGGCGAGCACCACCGGGGCGGATGCCGGGACCTCGATGTCGATCTCCACGGTCGCGCCGATCGAGCTCGCGATGAGGTCGCGCATCCCGGGGATCAGACTGGCGAGGTCCACCGCGCGGGTTTCCAGCGTTTGCCGCCGGGCGAAGCCAAGCATGCGGCTGACCAGCGTCTTGGCCCGCTCGGCCGACTGGATCGCGCGTTCGAGCGAGCGGGCCGCGCGCGGGTCGCTGTCGCCAAACCTCTGGTCGAGCAGGTCGAGCGCGTGGATGATCGGCATCAGCAGGTTATTCATGTCGTGCGCCAGCCCGCCGGTCAGCTGGCCAAGCGTTTCCAGCTTCTGCGCTTCGCGCAGCTGCGAGGTCGCCGCCTCGCGCTCGGCGACCGCTTCGTCGACACGCCGCTCGAGCGTGGTGTTGAGTTCGAGCAGCGCGAGCTCGGCGCGGCGCCGCTCGGTAATGTTCTGGAAGATCACGGCCACTTCCTGCCGGCTCGACGGCTCGATGCGGAACGCGGCCAGTTCGAGGAAACGGCCCGTGGCCTCAAGCTTGCGTTCGAAGCGGATCGATTCCCCGGTCGTCAGGACCTGGCGGTAAAGCCCGATCCAGCCCTCGGCTTCCTCGCCGACGATCTCACGCAGCCGCTTGCCGACCACGTTGGCGATCCCGGCGTGGCGCTCATAAGCCGCGTTCGCCTCGACGTGGACGTAATCGCTCAGCGGGCCGTGCGGGCCGTCGATGAACCGGATTACGCAGAACCCCTCGTCCATCGTGTCGAACAGCGTGCGGTAGCGGGCCTCGCTCTCCCTCAGGGCGACGAGGCGAGCGCGAGCGTCGTACTGCCGGCGGCGGCCCCTGATCGCCGCGCGGGCGAGGCTGACCAGCGTCGTGGGGTGGAAGGGCCGTTCAAGGAAGGTTACGTTGCCCAGCGTCTCGAGGTGGCGGCCAGCCGCGGGGTTGCGCTCGATTCCCCCGCCGCGAACGGTCAGCAGCACGAATGGGAAATCGGACCATTCCGGCTGCCGGCGGATCCATTCGCTGAGCGCGCGCAGGTCTTGCGACAGCAGCGCCTCCTCGGTGATCACCGCGAAACCCGCGCCTTCGCGCAAACCCGCGACGAGCGCGGCGATGTCTCGGCAGACCACGCCCTCGATGCCGGTTTCGCGCAGCATCTCGGCGGCAATCACGGCGTCGCGGCCGTGCGGCGCGAGGATCAGCGCCCGTTCGGACAGGTGCGAGATCACTCGTCCGCGTCGGTCAGCAGGTCGGCCTGGATGTCGACCAGCGTCGGCACCCCGCGGAGCACTCCCTGGAACCCAACCAGCGGCTCGCCGAGCGTGAAGCCGTCCTTGCCGATGCGGAATTCGCGGATCGTGTCCTCGTGCGAGCCGGTGCGCTTCTTGACCACAGATACCGCGCGCCGCACCCGCCCGAGCGCCTCGAAGTAGCGCAACAGGATCACGGTGTCCGCGAGGTAGGTGACGTCGACCGGCGATTTCATGTCGCCGACCAGGCCGTGCTGCGCGACGGTCAGGAAGGTGGTTGCGCCCTGCCGGTTGAGGAACTGCAGAAGCTCGTGCATGTGCAGGATCAGCGCGTTCTCCTCGGGCATGGCGGCCTGGAAACCGTTGAGGCTGTCAATCACCACCGTGCGCGCGCCGTGGACTTCGACGCACTGGCGCACCCGCTCCGAAAATTCGCCCGGGGTCATTTCGGCGGCGTCCACCTGCTCCAGCACGAGCACTTTGCGGTCGACGAGCGCCTCGAGGTCGATGCCGAGGCCCTTGGCGCGTTCCTTGAGCAGCCCGAGCTCTTCATCGAAAACGAACATCGCCGCCTTCTCGCCCCGCGCCGCCGCGCCTTCGACAAAGGTTAGAGCGAGCAGCGACTTGCCGGTGCCCGCCGGCCCCAGGATGAGCACGCTCGAGCCACGCTCCACGCCCCCGCCGAGCAGGGCGTTGAGCTCCGCGTTCTCGGTTGGCACCGCTTCGCGGCCAAATTTGGCGTAATGCTCTGCCGAAACGAGGCGCGGATAGACCTCGACGCCGCCTGTCTCGATGGTGAAATCGTGGAAGCCCCCGCGGAACCGCCGACCTCGATACTTCACGATCCGCAGCCGCCGCCGTTCGGCTCCGTAATCGCGCGCCAGCTCCTCGAGCATGATCACCCCATGGGCCACGCTGTGGACCGTGCGATCGTTGATTTCCGAGGTCAGGTCGTCGAGCATCAAAACGGTGGCGTTCTGCCGCGCGAAGTAATGCTTCAGCGCAAGAATCTGCCGCCGATATCGCAGCGAGCTTTGCGCCAGCAGGCGGATTTCGGAAAGGCTGTCGAGCACCACCCGGTCGGGCCTGACCCGTTGGAACACTTCGAAAATTCGCTTGGTGGTCTCGCCCAACTCGAGATCGGACGAATAGAGCAGGCTCTGTTGTTGCTCCTCGTCGAGCAGATTCTCCGGCGGCACCAGCTCGTAGATGTCAATGCCTTCGAGCGACCAGCCGTGCGAGGCCGCGCTGGCGCGCAGTTCGTCCTCGGTCTCCGACAAGGTGATGTACAGCGTGCGCTCGCCCGCCGCGGCGCCGTCGCGCAGGAACTGGCTTGCGATGGTCGTCTTGCCGGTGCCGGGACTCCCTTCGAGCAGGAACACCCGCCCACGGGCCAGTCCTCCGACGAGGATATCATCGAGTCCGGCTATCCCCGTCGATGCCGCCTTGGTCCGAACTTCGCTCAACGCCACCCTCCAACGGCGCTCGTGCTCGCGCCAGCCAGAAAACCCCATGGGCCGAAGCCACCGTCGGCCCCAAGACCTCCGGAGCTCGAACGCGCCATGCTAAACTATGATAATGAGGCATCGTTCCGGCCGGCGGAAGCAACCGCTTTGCGCCCCCCTCAGGCCCCGTCGGCATCGAACCTACTGCGCTGAATCCAGCGCAAAAACTCATGCCGCCGCCCGCGCCGCCTTCTTGCGCTCGTGCGGGTCGAGGTAGCGCTTGCGCAGGCGGATGGACTGCGGCGTGATCTCGACCAGCTCGTCGTCCTGGATGTAGGCGATCGCCTGTTCCAGGGTCATCCGCCGTGGCGGGGTCAGGCGGACGGCTTCGTCCTTGCCGGTGGAGCGGAAGTTGGTCAGCTGCTTGGACTTGAGCGGGTTGACCTCGAGGTCCTGCGGTTTGGCGTTCTCGCCGATGACCATGCCTTCGTACAGCTTCTCGCCCGGGGCGATGAACAGCACGCCGCGCTCCTCGATCGCGTTGAGCGCATACGGCACCGCCTCGCCCTGCTCCATGCTGATCAGCACGCCGTTCTGGCGGCCGGCGATCGGGCCCTTCCACGGGCCGTAGCGTTCGAACAGGCGGTTCATCACGCCGGTGCCGCGGGTGTCGGAGAGGAATTCCCCGTGATAGCCGATCAGGCCGCGGCTGGGGGCGCTGAAGGTCAGGCGGGTCTTGCCGCCACCACCGCTGCGCATGTCGGTCATCTCGCCCTTGCGCAGGGCCATCTTGTCGATGACGGTGCCGGCGTATTCTTCGTCGACGTCGATGACGACGGTCTCGTAGGGTTCCTCGCGGGTGCCGTTCGGGCCTTCGCGGAAGAGGACGCGCGGGCGGCTGATACTGAGCTCGAAGCCTTCGCGGCGCATCGTCTCGATCAGCACGCCCAATTGGAGCTCGCCGCGGCCGGCGACCTCGAACGCGTCGCGCTCGGCGCTTTCGGTCAGGCGGATGGCGACGTTGCCTTCGGCCTCGCGCTCGAGCCGGTCGCGGATCACCCGGCTCTGGACCTTGTCGCCCTCGCGCCCGGCGTAGGGGCTGTCGTTGACCGCAAAGGTCATGGCGAGCGTCGGCGGGTCGATCGGCTGGGCGGCGATCGGCACGCTGACGGTGGGATCGCAGATGGTGTTGGAGACGGTCGCCTCGGTCAGCCCGGCGATGGCGACGATGTCGCCGGCCTGGGCGTGGAGCACCGGCACGCGCTCGAGGCCCTGGAAGGCGAAGACCTTGGTGGCGCGGCCGGCCTCGACCAGGTTGCCGGCGACGTCGAGCGCCTTGATCGGCATGCCGACTTCGAGCCGCCCGCTCTCGATCCGGCCGGTGAGGATGCGGCCGAGGAAGTTGTCGCGGTCGAGCAGGGTGGCGAGCATCGCGAAGTCGCCGTCGGGGTCGAGGTCCGGGGCGGGGACGTGGGCGACGATGGTCTTGAAGAGGGGCGCCAAGGTGCCTTCGCGCGCGTCGGCGTCCTCGCTGGCATAGCCGGCGCGGCCGGAGGCGTAGAGCACCGGGAAGTCGAGCTGCTCGTCGCTCGCGTCGAGGTTGACGAACAGGTCGAACACCTCGTCGAGCACTTCGTGCGGGCGCGCGTCCGGCCGGTCGATCTTGTTGACCACGACGATGGGCCTGAGGCCGAGGCCGAGCGCCTTGCCGGTGACGAACTTGGTCTGCGGCATCGGGCCTTCGGCCGCGTCGACCAGCAGGATCACCCCGTCGACCATGCTGAGAATCCGCTCGACCTCCGCCCCGAAATCGGCGTGGCCGGGGGTGTCGACGATGTTGATGTGGGTGCCGTGCCATTCGACGCTGGTGCACTTGGCGAGAATGGTGATCCCGCGCTCCTTTTCCAGGTCGTTCGAATCCATCGCCCGCTCCTCGACACGCTGGTTGTCGCGGAAGGTGCCGGACTGGCGGAACAGCTGGTCGACCAGCGTGGTCTTGCCGTGATCGACGTGCGCGATAATGGCCACGTTGCGAAGGGACATGGTCTAAGCTTTCGGGAATGGCGGGGTTTCGGGCGCGCACATAGGGGCTTTGCTGCGATGCAGCAAGGGCCAGCGGGCGAACGGCAGGTGGACAAAGCGCGGCGCGCGAAGCATCATGCAGGGCAAAGCCGCATAACGGGAGGATGTTCCGATGAAAGCCTTGCCCATGACCGCCTTGGCTACCGCCGCCACGCTCGCCGTGCTCGCCGCCATGCCCGCCGCCGCGCAGCAGCGCCCGCTGAGCGATCCGGTGGTCGCCGCGCCCAACCCGGAGGCGCTGTTCACCAGCAAGGACGCCAAGCTCAACCGCAACAAGCAGGCCACGCTGCACATCATGCGCGAGCTGCTGCAGTGCCACCAGTGGAACCGCGCGGGCGAGTGGCTGACCGACAAGTACATCCAGCACAACCCGGTGGCGAAATCGGGCCTGACCGGCGTGGTCTATTACTTCACGCAAGTCGCCAAGCAGCAGCCGACGGCGACCTGCGGCAAGCTGACGAGCCCGGTGGTCGCGGTGCAGGCGGAGGGCGATTACGTCACCGTCAGCACCGTGCGCACGCTGCCGATCCCTGGAACCACGACCGGCGAGACGTACACCACCACGTGGTTCGACATGTACCGCTTCGTCGACGGCAAGGCCGACGAGCACTGGGACCCGATGGCGCTCGGCGCCGGGCCGGGGCCATCGGCCGCCGCGTCGAAGCCGGCCGGCTGAGCGCCGCCGCCAAGTCCCAGCACCGAACGGCTAATCCTTTCGCAAAACGACAAGGGGCGCGCGTTATTCCTTCCCCGCCTCGATCTTCTCGAGGTGGTGGTTGACGCGCATCAGCTTGCTCAGCCCTTTGACGTGCGGGGGCCCTTCGTAAAGCGCGGTGAGATAGGCGCGGTCGAAGTCGGTCAGCCCGGCCGGCGGCGCCTGGCCTCCGGTGTCGAACAGGCTGAGGATCGAATCCGGCGCGTCGCCACCCGTGGCGTCGCGCGTCTGGGCGAGCGCGCGCATGATCGAATAGTCGGACAGCTGCGACAGGCTCTTGCCGACCGCCGCATCGCGGTTGATCAGCACCACCACCTTGACGATGTGCTGCTCGGTCGCGGTCGAGATCAGCGACTGGCCGCCTTCCATCGTCGCCGAGGGGATGTCGAGCAGGTTCTGCCGCTTCGGCATCGTCGCGCCGTTCTGCATCCGCCGCTGGACGACCGAATAGACCTTCACCGGCCCGGGCTCGTCGAGCAACTCGTGGCGTTCGCCGGGCGTCAGCTCGATCGACAGCTCCCTGGTCTTGTCCTGAAATTGCCGCAGCACCGCGCGGCCGTCCTCGACGACGGCGATGACGATGTTCGGATCGCAGTTTCCGTTGGGGGCGAGCGGGATGTGGTATTCTTCGGCCACCTCGCGAAAGCGGCCGACGATCTGCTCGGCAAAGTCCTGCGTCAGGCCGACCACGCCGGGGCAGGCGCGGTCGTCGAAGCGCGCGAGCGGCTCGTTGCGCAGGTCGGTCTCGCGTGTGACCGAGCGCGCTTCCCGCGTGACCTTCTCCTCCTGTTCGACCTTCCGCTCATGGCCCGTGACGACGATGTCGGATTTGGCCTCGCCCTGCGCGGGCTGCCCGGCCGGCTGCGCGGCGAGCGCGGACGGCGCGAGCAGCGCCACGAGAGCGACGGCGAGGCAACCCGGCTTCATCGCACCCGTTGTAACCGGCGCGCGCGCGCCAACAAGCGCGGAACAGCGGCTGCGACACTTTGACACGAACCGCCGCCGACAAAGCTCAGCTTGAGCCGACAGGCGTGGAAAATGGCTGGACCTTTCGCCCCGCTCGGGAGCATGGGGCCGCGCATGACCCAGAACGTCCTCGAAAAGCTCGCCGCCACCAACCCCGATTGCGAAATCTGGTGGGATTCCTCGCCGCTGATCTACCCTAGCTGGAAGGCCGAAACGCTGGCCAAGGCGCCGGCCGGCAAGGAAGCCGACTGGGAAGCGCAGCTCACCCGCCTCTACGACGACGATACGATCCGTTCGCAGGGCACGATGGGCTTTCGCGGGGTGACCACCAACCCGCCGCTGAGCTTGCAGGCGATCAAGCTCGACCCCAAGGGCTGGTCCGACCGCATCCGGGCGATCGCCAAGGCCGACCCGGCGCTCGACGTCGAAGGCGTGTACTGGGAGGCGTACCTCGACCTCGTCAGGCGGGGCGCCGAGGCGATCCGGCCGGTGTTCGACAAATCCGGCGGCAAGTACGGCTTCCTCTCGGGCCAGGTCGACCCGCGCTTCGTCACCGACGGCGACAAGATGCTGGCGATGGGCCTGACCATCGCCGCGCAAGGGCCGAACGTGATGGTCAAGCTGCCCGGCTCGATGGAAGGCTACGAGATCCTCGAGGAGCTGACCGCGCGCGGGATCAGCACCAACAACACCACCAGCTTCACCGTCGCCCAATACGTCCGCTGCCGCGCCGCGGTCAGCGCCGGTCTGCTGCGCGCCAGGGCGGCGGGCGTGGACCTGACGAACTGGCGCAGCGTCATCACCCACATGTCGAGCCGCCTCGGCCAGCTCGGCGACTGGGCGACCGAGGCCAAGGCGCGCGGGATCGAGCTGTCGCTCCCCGAAATTCGCGACGGCGAGGAGGCGGTGCTCAAGCGCGCTTACTGGCACGGCAAGGAGATCGGCCACCCGTCGAAGATGCTGCAATGCTCGATGCGGGTGGAGAAGGACGAGCGCACCGGCAAGACCGTGAGCCGCCACATCCAGGACTTCGCCGGCAGCGACATGGTCTACACCTGCCCGCCGAGCTACATCGCCGGGCTGATGCAGGTCGAGGACGAGCTCGAGCCGTTCGATCCCAAGGCGATCGAGCGCGAGCCGCGCAAGGCCAGCGTCGAAAAGCTCCTCAAGCTACCGAGCTTCCGCCAGGCCTACGAGTTCGACGGCATGACGCCCGACGAATTCGCCCAGTTCGGCAGCTTCCAGGCCACCGCCGCCGAGTTCGCCGCCGCGACCCGGCAGACGGTCGACTTCGTGCGGATGACGCTGGAAGCCTAAGCGGCAGCCCAGATTGTCGCCCTCTCCCTTTGCGGGAGAGGGCTGCAAGAGGGGTCCGCCGCGCAGCGGCGGCTCGCGCCGCCGAGCGGGCGTTGTCCGTCTGGCACGCGCCTGTTACCCTTTGGCCAGTTCGGGCAGACGGAGGGGTAACGAGATGAAGGCAACCTTTCGCGCATCAGCGTTCGCCATCGCGGCGGTGGGGCTGGCGCTGCTGGCACCGCAGACGCTGCCGGCGCAGGCGCCGCCGGCCAACGGTCCGCGCCCTGCCAACGGCCCGCCGCGCATCCCGCAGCTGAAACCCGATCCGCGAGTCCAGCAAAAGTCCTACACCCTGCCCACCGGCGAGGTGATGAAGTACACGCTGTACGTCTCGTCGAAGGTCAAGCCCGGCGTGCCGGCGCCGCTGGTCGTTGCGCTGCACGGCTATGGCGGCGATTCGAACTTCATCGTCCGCGACCGGCTGGTCGACCTCGCCGAGCAGGGCGGGTACGTCGTCGTCGGGCCGATGGGCTACAACTTCACCGGCTGGTACGGCTCGCCGGCGATCGTGCTCGGCGGTCCGGTCAAACCGGCGAACCTGACCGAGCTATCCGAGCTCGACGTGCTCAACGTGCTGGCGATCGCGCAACACGATTTCACGATTGATCCGAACCGCATTTACCTGATGGGCCATTCGATGGGCGGCGCGGGGACGATCTTCCTCGGCCAGAAGCATTCGGAGATCTGGGCCGCGGCGGCGGCGATCGCCCCGGCGGCGTTCATGATGCAGCCGAACGAGAAGACCCTGCTCAAGCACTTCAAGGAAGCCAAGCTGCCGCTGATGATCACCCAGGGCGGCGCCGACAACGTCGTGCCGCCCGCGGGCACCCGCACCTGGGCCGCGGCGATGAAGGAGCTCGGGGTCGACGGCCAGTACATCGAGAAGCCGGGCCTCGACCACGGCAGCATCATCGGCCCGAGCATGGACGACATCTTCGCCTTCTTCGCCGCGCACAAGCGCACCCCGCCGCCGCCGTTCGTGCCGCCGCGGCGCCCGGGCGCCCCGCCCGCGCCGCCTCCGGCCAACCAGTGACCCGCCCGCCGCTGCCCCCCTTCGCCGCCGAAACCGCCGCGCAGAAGGTGCGGGCGGCGGAGGATGCGTGGAACCGGCGCGATCCGGAGACCGTCGCGCTTGCCTATTCGCCCGACAGCCGCTGGCGCAACCGCGACGAGTTCTTCGCCGGGCGCGAGGCGATCGTCGCGTTCCTGACCCGCAAGTGGGCGAAGGAGCTCGACTACCGGCTGATCAAGGAGCCGTGGGCGTTCGGCGGTGACCGCATCGCGGTGCGCTTCGCCTACGAGTGGCACGACGCGAGCGGGCAGTGGTGGCGCTCGTACGGCAACGAGAACTGGGAATTCGCCGCCGACGGCACGATGGCCGTGCGCCACGCCAGCATCAACGACCTGGCCATCGCCGAGGCCGAGCGGCTGTACCATTGGCCGCTCGGCCCTCGCCCGGCCGATCATCCCGGCCTGTCGGACCTGGGGCTTTGACGCCGGGATAGTATCCTCCGCTCAAGCGCTTACATACCCGGCAAGGGGTGAAGCGTTTGAAATCCGTCCTCGAGTTCCTGTCGCAATTCCTGCTCGGCCTGACCGGTGCGGTCGGCTTCGCCGCGCTGATCGTCGGCGGGATCGCGCTGGCGTGCGGCTGCGGGCTGATCAGCTGCAGCTACGGCTGGCGGCGCTGGCGCGGCCGGCGCCGGCGAACCGCGCCGCCGCCGGAGGAGCAGGCGTGAGGTTCAGCCCCGACGATCTTCCCTGTTTTCGCGTTAGCGCAAACGGGGAGGTGGCACACGCCGAAGGCGCCTGACGGAGGGGTAATCGCGCGCGACCCCTCCACCCCCACGCCCGGGGCGTGACGGTCCCCCTCCCCATTTGTCCTGGCGGAAAAATGGGGAGGATCTGATCAGCCGGCGCGGCGCTGCTTGTTGAAGCGGCGCCGGTTGGAGTTGTTGCCGCCGGCAGGCTTACCGGCGTGCGCCGCATGGCTCTCGCCGCCGCGCGGCTTGGCGTGGACCTGGGCCTTCTTGCGCGGCGGGAAGCGGCGGCGCTGGTCGTAAGAGCGCTCCTCGCGCTCGGCGCGAGTCGGCTCGGGGCCCTTGGCGTTGACGATCTTGGCCTCCGCGGCGAGCCCCTCGGGCAAACCGATTTCCTCGAGATTCGCCCGGGTCAGCTTCCAGATGTCGCGCAAGTACGCCTTCTCGTCCGGCGCGCAGAGCGAGATCGCCACGCCCGCGGCGCCGGCGCGCGCGGTGCGGCCGATGCGGTGGACGTATTGCTCGGCCACGTTGGGCAGCTCGAAGTTGACCACGTGGCTGATGCCGGTGACGTCGATCCCGCGCGCGGCGATATCGGTCGCGACGAGTATCTTGACGTGGCCCTGGCGGAACTCGCCGAGCGCCTTCTCGCGCTGCGGCTGGCTCTTGTTGCCGTGGATCGCGTTGGCGCGGATGCCGCTTTGGACGAGCTTCTTCACCACGCGGTCGGCGCCGTGCTTGGTGCGAGTGAACACCAGCACGCGGTCCATCTCTTTCGAGGCGAAGCCGTTGCGCAGCAGGATCGTCAGGAACGCCTGCTTCTCGCCGTTCTGGCAGAAGGCAACCTGCTGCTCGACCCGCTCGGCGGTGGTCGCCTGGGGGGCAACCGAGACCTGCGCGGGATCGCTCAGGTACTGGTCGGCCAGCTGGCGGATCGCCTTGGGCATCGTCGCCGAGAACAGCAGCGTCTGGCGCTTCGCCGGGATCAGCTTCACGATCTGGCGCAAGGCATGAATGAAGCCGAGGTCGAGCATCTGGTCGGCCTCGTCGAGGACGAGGATCTCGACCGCCGAGAGATCGACCGCGCGCTGGTCGGCGAGGTCGACAAGGCGGCCGGGCGTGGCGACGAGAATGTCGACGCCGCGCGCCAGTTCCTGCTTGTTGCGGCCAACCGAGGTGCCGCCGAACACGGTGGCGACCTTGAGGTGGGCGAACTTGGCATAGTCGCGCGCGCTCTGGGCGATCTGCCCGGCGAGCTCGCGCGTCGGAGCGAGGATCAGCATGCGACAGGTGCGCGGAGCGGGACGGCGGTTCGCCGCCACCAGCCGGTCGATCGACGGCAGCATGAACGCCGCGGTCTTGCCGGTGCCGGTCTGGGCGATGCCGAGCAGGTCGCGCCCGGTGAGAACGGTGGGGATCGCCTGGGCCTGGATCGGCGTCGGGCTGTCATAGCCCTTGAGCGCCAGCGCCTGGACGACGGGCTGCGAAAGCCCGAGTGTTTCGAATGTCATTATGGTTTTCTAACTCGCAAATATGCGACAGCGCACGCGAACAGGCGCGCTGAAGCGGGTGTCTGAACGACCCGCGTGAAAAGGGAAGCTCTTTGAAAAAGGCCCCATCGTTGGGACCCTGGACCGAGACGCAGCCGGGGCGGTGCTATCCGCCAGTTCACGCTGCAGGCGTCTCGATGGCGGCCAAGTGGGGGCGAAAGGCCGGAAAGTCAAACGAATTCGCCGAGGAGCGTTAACCTTTGGCCCGTTCGAACACCGC
>JANWHA010000066.1 GCA_025450635.1 Croceibacterium sp.
CCACAGCGGCTTGGCATCTTTCAGGTCCAGCGTGTCGAAACCTTCGGTGAACAAGTGGTAGACCGGCACGAAGAGGTTGTGTCGCGCTGCACTCCTGATCCAGCGCGCGCTCGCCGGCGACCGGCACGGGGCCGCGTCGGACCAATTGAACGGGACGCGGTCCTGATCCATCTTCCGGTGCGTTGGTGAGACGATATGATGTTGCGATATAGAAACATAGCCCGCATTGTTCCTCGCGAGCCGCCGACTGACACATCGTTGGCGCGCGCCCACGCGCTCGGGTTCGATGCCGTCGTGCTGACCGAAGGCCGCCCGGACGACGTCGGGCGCGCCGCGGTAGACGGACTTGGCGTTCTTCTTGACCTGCCGGCCGGGGAGCTCGAACCCTGGCTGGAGGCCGGTGTCGCCGGCTTTTGCTGCGCGGCCGCGCACCAGAGGCCGCCCGCTTCATGGAAGCGGCTGATCACGCAGGCGCGCGGCCGGTATCCGGAGACCTTGTTCCTGGCCTTCACCTACGGGGCGGACCCCGCAGCGGTCGCCGCACTCGCGCAATGCGGCTTCGACGCCGCGGCCTCCTCGTCCTGCTGGTGGGATTTTCGCGCGGCGTGGATTGACGAGGACGCGGCGCGGGTCGCCGCGCTTGGCGAGGTGATCGCGCTCGCGGAGTCACCGTCCGGACCGCGCCCGGCGACGGAGCGCGAGAGGCTGCGGGCGCTCGTGCTTGCCGCTCACTACGCGCCTCTCTGGATGATGACCCTCGGGTTCGAGGCTGGCTTCGAAGCCGAGGTCGCCGCCGTCAACGCGCGCCGGCGGAAGCAGCCCGAACTCTTCGCCGGGCCACCTGCGCGGCTGGTCTCGGCGCCCGGGGCGGAGGTCGCGGTGCTCGCGCGCGGCAGTAGGGGCGCGCCTCGGCTCGTCCTGGCGTTGAACCCGAACCCCGATGAGGGGAGCGCGCTCGCAGCTGAGGTGGTGCTGCCTGGGATCGGCGGCGCCGGTGGTACCTTGGTTCCGCTTGACGATGCCGAGCCTGCCCGCCGGCCGATCGTGACCGGGGGTACGTTCGAAATGGGCCCGGCCGAGGCTCGTGCGTATCGCTTCGCGCCGGCGAAGCCGATCCGCCGCCCCGCTCCCCCCGGGGCGGAACGCGCCGCGACGCGGCCGAGGATCGCGATCGAGGCTGTCCGGCCGGCCGTCGAGGGCGGCAGGTTCGCAGCCAAAGGCATCGCGGGCGAGATGGCGCGAATCGAGGCCGACTTCATCAGCGACGGGCACGGCAAGCTCGCCGCCGATCTCCTCTGGCGGCCTGCCGACACGAACGAATGGATGCGGACGCCGATGTCGGACCTCGGCAACGACAGGTATGCGGCAGTTTTCCCGCTGGAGCGCGTCGGGCGCTATTTCTTCACGGTCGAGGCCTGGTACGACGTCTTCGCGAGCCTGCTTGAGGACATCGCGAAGAAGCGGGCGGCCGGGGCGGCTGTGGGGCTGGACATCGACGAGGTGGTGGCTCTGCTAGCTGCGGCGGCCGGCAAGTCCAACGGGCCGATGGCCGCGCTTTGCGCGACACTGGAGGCGGTTGAACTGGAAGAACGGCTGCGGCTGATCACGAACCCTGAGACGGCGGCGCGAATGCGCGCCGGCGCGGCGCGACCTTTCCTTGTGCGGCTTGAACCGGAGATGCCGCTCGAGGCCGAGCGGCCGGCGGCCGGGTTTGCGAACTGGTACGAGATCTTCCCGCGTAGCCAGAGTGGCGATCCGGCAAGTCACGGCACGTTTGCTGATGTGATGGCGCGGCTGCCGGCGATCCGTGCAATGGGCTTCGACGTGCTCTATTTCCCGCCGATCCATCCGATTGGCCGGATCCATCGCAAGGGACGAAATAACGCGCTGAAGGCGCTGTCCGAGGATCCGGGCAGCCCCTATGCGATCGGCTCGGACGAAGGGGGGCATGACGCGATCCATCCGGCGCTCGGCACGCTCGAAGACTTCCGCCGGCTCTGCGATGCGGCTTCCGGGCAGGGGATCGAGATTGCGCTTGATTTCGCGATCCAGTGTGCGCCGGACCACCCGTGGGTCCGCGAGCATCCGGAATGGTTCGAGTGGCGGCCCGACGGCACGATCCGGTATGCCGAGAACCCGCCGAAGAAATACGAGGACATCGTGAACGTCGCGTTCTACGCGCCGGGCGCGGCGCCGGCGCTCTGGGAGGCGCTGCGGGATGTCGTGCGGTTCTGGATCGACCAGGGGGTGCGCATCTTCCGCGTGGACAATCCCCACACCAAGCCGTTGCCCTTCTGGGAGTGGCTGATCGAAGATATCCGCGCGCGCGACCCGGATGTGATCTTTCTCGGTGAAGCGTTCACGCGGCCGACGATGATGTACCGGCTAGCGAAGGTCGGGTTCTCGCAGTCGTACACGTATTTCACTTGGCGCAACACCAAATATGAGCTCACTTCGTACTTCACGGAGCTTGCTAAAGAGCCGGTGGCGGATTTCTTCCGCCCGCATCTCTTCGTCAACACGCCGGACATCAATCCCTTCTTCCTCCAGACCGGCGGGCGGCCGGCGTTCCTGATCCGCGCGGCGCTCGCATGCACGCTCTCGGGGCTCTGGGGGATGTACAACGGCTTCGAGCTTTGCGAGTCCCGCGCGCTGCGAGGGCGGGAGGAGTACATTGATTCCGAGAAATACGAGATCCGCGCCTGGGACTGGGACCGTGCCGGCAATATCAGGGCCGAGATCACCCGGTTGAACCAAATCCGCCGCGTCAATCCGGCGCTGCACAGCCATCGTGGCCTCGAGTTCCTCAATGCCGTTGACGATGCGGTGCTTTATTATGCGAAGACCACTCCGGACGGGCGCAATACGCTGCTGGTTGCCATCAGCCTCGATCCCCAGCGGGCGATCGAAACGGAACTCGAGATTCCGCTGTGGCGTTTCGGTCTCCCGGACGAGGCCTCGATCGGGGCGGAGGATCTGATGCGTGGCCAATCGCTGATCTTTTATGGCAAGCGCCAGCGCGTACGCCTCGACCCCAACGACCTTCCCTTCGCCATATGGCGGCTCGACAACCCGGGCACGCGCCGCTACGGGCCGGCGCCATGAGCCGGCGCCGCCACGCGGCCCGGCCGTTGGCCGCTGAACCGCTCTGGTACAAGGATGCGGTCATCTATCAGGTGCACGTGAAGTCGTTCTTCGATTCGAACAACGACGGCATCGGTGACCTGCCCGGGCTGACCGAGAAGCTCGACTACATCGTCGAGTTGGGGGCGACCGCGATCTGGCTTCTGCCCTTCTATCCTTCGCCGCGGCGCGACGATGGCTACGACATCTCCGACTACCATGCCGTGCATCCCGAATACGGCACGATTCAGGACATGCGCCGATTCATCGCCGCCGCGCACGCGCGCGGTCTTCGGGTGATTACAGAGCTTGTTGTCAACCACACCTCCGACCAGCACCCCTGGTTCCAGCGGGCACGCCATGCCAAGCCGGGATCAGCGTGGCGCAGGTTCTATGTCTGGGCCGACAACGACCGCGGCTACGGCGATGCGCGGATCATCTTCACCGACACGGAGAAATCGAACTGGACCTTCGATCCTGTGGCGGAGGCGTATTTCTGGCATCGGTTCTATTCGCACCAGCCGGATCTCAACTTCGCCAATCCGCGCGTGCTCCCGGCGGTGCTCGGGGCAATGCGGTTCTGGCTCGATGTTGGCGTGGACGGATTCCGGCTCGACGCCGTTCCTTACCTGGTCGAGCGCGAAGGAACAGACTGCGAGAACCTCCCCGAGACGCACGCGATCATCAAGCGCATCCGCGCCGCCCTCGACCGGACCGCCCAAGGTTGCATGCTGCTCGCCGAGGCCAATGAGTGGCCGGAAGACGTGCAGCAGTATTTCGGCGCCGGCGACGAGTGCCACATGGCGTTCCACTTCCCGCTGATGCCGCGCATGTACATGGCGATCGCCCAGGAGGACCGTTTTCCGATCACCGACATCCTGCGACAGACGCCGGAGATTCCCGAGGCGTGTCAATGGGCGATCTTCCTGCGCAACCACGACGAGCTGACGCTCGAGATGGTGACCGACGCGGAGCGCGAGTATCTTTGGGAAACCTATGCCACCGACCGCCGGGCGCGGCTCAACCTCGGCATCCGCCGCCGTCTTGCGCCGCTGCTCGAGCGTGACCCGAGGCTGATCGAGCTGATGAACGGCCTCCTGCTATCAATGCCGGGCACGCCGGTAATCTATTACGGCGACGAAATCGGGATGGGCGACAACATCTATCTCGGCGACCGCGACGGGGTACGCACGCCGATGCAATGGTCGCTCGATCGCAACGGCGGCTTCTCGCGCGCCGAGCCGGCGCGCCTCGTGCTGCCGCCGATCATGGACGCCATCTATGGCTACCAGGCGGTGAACGTGGAGGCGCAGGCCAGGGATCCGCATTCACTTCTGAACTGGACGCGGCGGATGCTTGCAGTCAGGCAGCGCCACCGCGCCTTCGGACGTGGGCGAATCCATATCCTGCATCCGGGAAACAGAAAGATTCTTGCTTTTCTGAGGGAATTCGAAGCGGAAGGTGCGGACGAGACGATTCTCTGCGTGTTCAACCTCTCGCGCGCCGCGCAGGCGGTGGAGCTTGATCTTGTGCAATTTGCAGGAAGGACGCCGGTTGATCTGCTGAGCGGCTCGGTGTTCCCGCCAATCGGGCAGCTCAGCTATCTGCTGACCCTGCCGCACCACGCTTTCTACTGGTTCAGCCTGGCGAAGGATACGGCGATGCCCGCTTGGCGCGTGCCAGCCTCCGAGCCGCTGCCCGAACTCGTAACGCTGGTGATGCGCAACGAGATCGGAGAGCTGCTGGCGCCCGAGACAAAGCGCATCATCGAGCAGGAGATTCTCGTCCCCTATCTCGCGCGACGGCGCTGGTTTGCGGCGAAGGACAGCAAGACCCGCGCGATCGCGATCGCGCGCGCCGATGTCATCCGCGGGCGCGCCAGGGACTTCGTGCTCTTCGAGATCGGGGTCGCGACGGAGGGCCGGCAGGATCGCTACTTTCTGCCAGCGGGCATCGTCTGGGAGGACGAGAAGCCGCGGGCGATCGTGCAACAACTGGCGCTGGCGCGCGTGCGCCAGCACCGGCGAATGGGTTTTCTCACAGATGCCTTTGCCGTCGATGCGCTGCCGGCAGCGGTCTTGGCGAGCCTCGCGACGGGACGCGTGGAGCCACTTCCGGATGGCGAGCTGCGCTGGCTCGCGACCAGCCAAGAGATTCCAACCGCGCCGCCAGGCGCGGAGATCCGCCGGCTTTCGGCCGAACAGTCCAACACCTCGCTGATCCTCGGCGACATCGCGGTCTTGAAGATCCTCCGGCGGGTGCAAGCCGGCCGGCATCCGCAGACCGAAATGACCCGGTACCTCACCGAGCACGGCTACGCCAACAGCCCGGCGCTGTTCGGCGAGATGGTGCGCGTGGATGCCGACGGCGCGCCCCAGACGCTCCTGATCGCCGAGCGGTTCGTGCCCAACCAGGGCGACGCCTGGCAATGGACGCTCGACAGGGTCCGGCGCGGCATCCATGCGCCGGCGCTCACCGGGACCCACGACGAGGCGGGGCGGGAGGCGATGGCCGCCTACCAGCCGTTCGCCAGGGTGATCGGGAAGCGCCTTGCCGAGATGCACGCCGTGCTCGCAAACCCAACCGATGATCCCGAATTCACACCCGAGCGGGTGGAGGCGGGCGAGACGAAGGCCTGGGCGACTGCGGCCGGCGAGGAGGTGGATCGGGCCGTGCTGACCCTCGAAAACTTCACCGCCTGGCAAGACGATGCCGAACACGAGGGGGCGAAGGAATTGGCCGCGCTCCGCCGCCCGCTCGGGGCCAGGATCCAGGAGCTGGCCGAGGCCGGGGTCGGGACGCTCCGGACGCGCCTCCATGGGGACTTCCATCTCGGTCAGATCCTTGTCGCAGGAGACGATGCGATCCTGATCGACTTCGAGGGCGAGCCATCCAAGCCGCTTGCGGAACGAAGGGGCAAAGGCAGTCCGCTGCGCGACATAGCCGGGCTGCTGCGCTCCTTCGATTATGCCGCCGCGACGATCGCACGCGAACCTGCGCCGGCGGGTCTCCCGACGGCGGACCGTCGTGACGAGCTGCTTGGGCACTTCGTCACGATGGCTTCGGCGAGTTTCCTCGAGGGCTATCGAACCGCGGCGGCAGCGGCCGAGCACAAATGGGTTCCCGACCTCCGGTCCGCGACGGCGCTGATCGAGCTCTTCCTGATCGAGAAGGCGGCCTACGAGATCGGCTACGAGGCCGGCAACCGTCCGGCCTGGATCGGTATTCCGTTGCGGGGCCTGATCATGCTGGCCAAGCGGCTCCTGAAGCGCCGGGGGGAGAAGGTCGATGCGTGACCAGCGGCCGATGAGCGAGGCCGCGATCGAGGCGCTGGCGCAGGGGAGGCACGGCGATCCGTTCGCACTGCTCGGGCCGCACCGCGAAGGCGAGCACTGGGTGGTTCGCGCAATCCTACCGGGGCGCGGGCGGTGACGGCGCTGGCGCGGTCGGGGGAGACGCTGGCCGCCTTCTGGCGCGTGCACGTGGCGGGGCTGTTCGAGGCGGAAGTCAGCGAGCGGCCGGAATACCGGCTCTGCATCGACTGGGACGGCGTGATCCAGGAGACGGAGGACCCGTACTCCTTTCCGCCGCTGCTCGGGGAGCTCGATGTCTACCTGCTCGCCCAGGGGCGGCATCGTCGGATCGCCGAGTGCCTTGGGGCGCAGCCGATGACCTGGGACGGCGCCCCGGGTGTCCGGTTCGCCGTCTAGGCCCCGAACGCGCGCCGGGTGTCGGTGATCGGGGCGTTCAACACTTGGGACGGGCGACGGCATCCGATGCGGTTGCGGCACGATTGCAGCGTGTCGGAGATCTTCATTCCGCGCCTCGGCGCGGGCGAGCTATACAAGTACGAGATTCTCGGCGCCGACGGCAGGCTCACGGAGCGCGCAGATCCGTTCGCGCGCGCGGCCGAACCGCCGCCGGCCACCGCTTCGATCGTCGCCGACGCCAAGCCGTTCTCATGGTCTGATGCGGCGTGGCAGGGCGCGCGCGCCGGCCGGCGGGACGATGCGCCGCTCGCGATCTACGAGGTGCACGCGCCTTCCTGGCGACGCCACGCCGACGG
>JANWHA010000067.1 GCA_025450635.1 Croceibacterium sp.
GCGGCTATGAAGGTAGAACACGTCGCCGGGATAGGCTTCGCGGCCCGGCGGGCGGCGAAGAAGCAGCGACATCTGGCGGTAGGCGACGGCCTGCTTGGACAAGTCGTCGTACACGATCACCGCGTGCATGCCGTTGTCGCGGAAGAACTCGCCCATGGTGCACCCGGTGTAGGGCGCGAGGTACTGCAGCGGCGCCGGCTCGGACGCGGTCGCGGCGACGATGATCGAATACTCCATCGCGCCGTTTTCTTCGAGGGTGCGGACGAGCTGGGCGACGGTCGAGCGCTTCTGGCCGATGGCGACGTAGATGCAGTAGAGCTTCTTCGACTCATCGTCGCCCGCGTTGAGCGTTTTCTGGTTGATGAAGGTGTCGATGGCGACGGCGCTCTTGCCGGTCTGGCGGTCTCCGATGATCAGCTCGCGCTGGCCGCGGCCGATCGGGACCAGCGCGTCGAGCGCCTTGAGGCCGGTCTGCACCGGCTCGTGGACCGACTTGCGCGGGATGATGCCGGGGGCCTTGACCTCGACGCGGCGGCGTTCGCTGGAATCGATCGGGCCCTTGCCGTCGATCGGGTTGCCGAGCGCGTCGACCACGCGGCCGAGCAGGCCCTTGCCGACCGGCACGTCGACGATGGTGCCGGTGCGCTTGACGCTGTCGCCTTCTCCGATCTCGGCGTCGGAGCCGAAGATCACCACGCCGACGTTGTCGGCTTCGAGGTTGAGCGCCATGCCCTGCACGCCGTTGGCGAACTCGACCATCTCGCCGGCCTGGACGTTGTCGAGCCCGTGGATGCGGGCGATGCCGTCACCGACCGACAGCACGCTGCCGACCTCGCTGACTTCGGCCTGGGTGCCGAAGTTGGCGATCTGGTCCTTGATGACCTTGGAGATTTCAGCGGCGCGGATTTCCATGGGTAGTAACCTTCAGCCTTTCATCGCGTGGGCGAGGGAATTGAGACGGGTGCGGATCGAGCCGTCGATCCGCTTCGAGCCGACGGTGACGACGAGCCCGCCGAGCAAGTCGGGGTCGACGCGGGTCTTGAGCTTCACGGTGCGGCCCTCGCGAGCGCGCAGCTTCTGCTCCAGCGTGGCGAGCTGATCGTCGGTGAGCGCGTGGGCGCTGGCCACTTCCGCGGTGACCTCGCCGCGCTGGGCGGCGGCGATCGCGTGGAAGGCGCGGATCATGCCCGGCAGGTCGGAAATGCGGCGGTTATGGGCAAGCACGCCGAGGAAGTTCCGGGTCAGCTCGGCGAGCCCCAGGTAGCCGGCAACCCCGGCCATGATCCTTCCGATCTGCTCTCTGCTGACTTCGGGATTCCTGATCAGCGCGCGCAGTTCGGCGGATTCATGCAGCGCGGCGGCCAACTGGTCGAGATCGGCTTCGACCGCGGTGACCGTGCCGGCCTCGCTGGCGAGATCGAACAGCGCGCTGGCGTAACGCCCTGCCAGGCTAGCCTTGATACCGGCGGAAAGATCCACGCGTAGGGGTCCTCTTGGATCAGAAATTTTCGCCTGCCGTAGCGGGCGCGCGAGAGCGGCCCGGCAAGGCTGGCGCGCCCCTATCATCGGGCTTGCGGCGATGCAACCCGAGTCCGGGTCTAGGGCTTTGCGCTCGGCGTGGCCGGCACCGGCGAGGGGGACGCGGCGGTAACTCCTTGCGCTTTGGAACAGTCGTAAACCAGCCGCTCATTCGGTTCCGGCGGCAGCAGCGCAAGCACCGCGGACTGCTCTGCTCCCAGCTTCTCCGCCGCCGCCTTTCCGCCCCCGCAGGCCGGCGGTTCATACTGCGCGCGCGCCTTGCGGACCTGGCTCATCTGGCCCTGCTCGAGCAGGTAGCGGTCCATCCGGTACTCGCCGGTCGACGGATCGTAGCGGTTCACCGCGACGTTTGATTGGTCGGTCGGCGCAAGGATGCGCGTCCATGCGCCGTTCTCGAATCCGTATTGGGTGCGGCTGTTGACGCAGCCGTCATCCTTCCAGTCGAGCGATACGCTCGGTTGCGCGGGGCCGATCACGCGGCTGCGGTCGGTCTGCAAAGTGCACATTAGCGCGCCCGTCGGCTGAGGCGTGGGAATCGCCCCAGTTTCGTTCGCGGACATTTGCTCGCGCAGCCGGTCTTGCAGGCGGTCGTCGGCCTCGGCGAAAGACGGCCGCGAGAACCACGCAATTCCGCAGCCGATCAAGGCGACGGCTGCCACTGCGCCGCCGATCTTCATGCGCCGGGATTCGCCCTCTTCATAGGCGAGCCAGGCAAACCCACCGCCGCCGAACGCCACCAGCAACAGCACGAACGCCAGCGCCATGCGGTTGTCGCGCTGGTCGATGATCTGGTAATCGATCTTGCGCAGTTCCTCCTCACGCCGCTGGGCAAGCACCTGCTCGTCCGCCTGCGCCTTGGCCTGTGTGGCGACCTGCTGCTCTTCCGCGCGCTGGCGCTCCTGCTCGTTGAGTTCGGCGAGGCTACGGCACGGCAGGCCGTTGACCTGAGGGGTAACGTTGTTGGCTCGCAGGAACGGCAGCAGCTCGCGGGTCGAAATGGCAAAGTAGAAGCCCGCCTCGGCCGACGAGGTCTCGGCTCCGAAGCTGTTGACCCCGATCACCCGGCCGCACGGATCAAGCAGTGGGCCGCCGGAGCTGCCGCGGGCCACGGGGGCGGTGTGCAGCAGGGTATCGAACTGGCGGCTCGGCCGGCGTCCGGCCAGCGAACCGCTCGACTCCACCGGCGGCTGCGGGCGAAACAGGTCGGCGATGCTGAGCCCTTGGGCGATGTCGACGTTCTGGGGATAGCCGACCGCGACGACCGGGCCGCTCTCGTCGTTCGGATTGCCCGAGATCGTCAGCGGCGGCAGGTGCATCGGCTTGGTGGTCGCGACCAGCGCGAGGTCGTTGCGCGGACTCACCGCGACCAGCCGGCCGTAGACCGCTTCCCCACCGTCGGAAGGCACGATGCCGATGGTGAGGCTGCTGTCCTGGCGCGCTTCATCGACGACATGGGCGTTGGTGACGACTTCCTCCGGCGTCACAGCAAAGCCGGTGCCGTGAGAAACCGGCGTCGGCTGGCCGTTGTTCATCTGGATGATGATGATTCGCACCACTCCGCGCGCAGCGGCATCGATGTCGGCCGGGTCGGCATGGACCGGTACCGCCGAAAACAGCGCCAGGCAGGCGAACAGGGCGGCGAGGCGGTGAAGCATCCGGCGCGCGTTTACGGCACACGGTGTTTTGAACGCAAGCGGCGGGAAGCCGGGCGGGGTCAAGCGTGTCAGAGCGACGGTCATCGACAGATGGGGAACCGAGATGACCTACATAATCGAAGGTGTGCCGCGGGAACGGTTCGCGGAGCTGTTCGGGCTCGACAACGCGGCGCTCGCTGCGCGCGGCGCCCGGCGTGTGGTTGCCAGCGGCGAGGGCTTCCCTTGCCGCGTCAGCCTGGTCGATGCCGAGCCCGGGGAATCGCTAATCCTGCTCAACTACGTCAGCCATGACGTTGCCGGGCCGTATCGCGCAACCCATGCGATCCTGGTGCGTGAACAGACGGAGCAAGCGCCGACCTACATTGACCGCATCCCGCCGGTTTTTACGCAACGCACGCTGAGCCTGCGCGGCTTCGATGCGAGCGGTGACCTCGTTGCCTCACGCGTCAGCAAGCCCGACGAGCACGAGCAAGCGATTGCCGACCTCCTTGCCGATCCGCAGGTCGATCACATCGATGCCCACAACGCCGGCCATGGCTGTTTCTCGGCGCGGATCGAGCGCTATATGGGGGCCGCATGATGATCGACGCAGAAACGGCCTGGACCGCCTTCACCCGGCGCGACCGCTCGTTCGACGGACGCTTCGTGATCGGCGTGCTGACCACCGGCATCTATTGCCGCCCGTCGTGCGCGGCACGTCAGCCGCAGCGCCGCAACGTGCGCTTCTTCGCCGACAGCGGAGACGCGCGAGCGGCAGGATTGCGCGCGTGCAAGCGCTGTCGGCCGGACGAGGTCGCCCGTGACGAAGCGGCCGTGCTCGCCGCCATCGATGAGATCAAATCGACCGAGGGATTGCCGCAGCTGGTGGAACTGGCGCAGGCGGTCGGCTATTCGCCAACGCATTTCCAGCGTGTGTTCACTCGCGCGACCGGTCTCTCGCCGGCGGCCTATGCCCGTGCGCTGCGCGAGGAGCGGGCGCGCGAGGCCTTGAGCAGCGGCGGTTCGGTGACGGAAGCGATCTACGAGGCGGGCTTCGAGGCGCCTTCGCGGTTCTACGATTCGCTGGAAGGGAAACTTGGCATGGCGCCATCGGCCTGGGTCAAGGGCGGTGAGGGCGTGCGGATCAACTGGGCGGTGGTGACCACCAGCCTCGGCCCGATGCTCGTCGCCGCGACCGACAAAGGCGTCTGCCGCCTGTCGTTCAACGAAAGCCGGGAAGACCTGGCGTCGCGCTTTCCCAACGCCGAGCTGGTCCACGGAGATGCCGAATTCGCCGCGCTGCTCCAACGCGTAGTCGATGCGGTCGAGCACCCGGGCACCGGCGGGGACATACCGCTCGACGTGCGCGGCACCGCGTTCCAGGAGCGCGTGTGGGCCGAGCTACGCAAGATCCCGCCAGGCGAGACCCGCTCGTATGCGGAAATCGCCGCCGCGGCCGGCAAGCCCAAGGCGGTTCGGGCGACCGGCTCGGCCAACGGCGCCAACAATGTCGCTGTGCTGATCCCCTGCCACCGGGTAGTGCGCTCCGACGGCTCGCTCGGCGGCTACGCCTACGGCCTCGACATCAAGCGCGAGCTGCTCGCCAGGGAGACCCAATAGATGAACCACGAGCTGCGGGATCGTTTCGGCAAGCTGCACCAGCCCGGCAAACCGCTGCTGCTGTACAACATCTGGGATGTCGCCAGCGCCAAAGCCGTGGCCGCCGCGGGCGCGCCGGCGCTCGCCACCGGCAGCTACGCGATATCGGAAGCCAACGGCTACAAGGACGGCGAGGCGATCCCGTTCAACCTCTATCTGGATTGTACGCGCCGGATCGTCGAAGGCGTCGACGTGCCGGTGACGGCGGACTTCGAGAGCGGCTTCGCGGTCGATCCCGCGCGGATTGCCGATCACGCGAAATACCTCGCGGAAACGGGCGCCGTCGGCTGCAACTTCGAAGACGGCGAGGTTGGCGGGTCGGGCCTGCATCCCGTCGCCGAGCAGGCGAAGCGCGTGGCCGCGGTGGTTGCCAGCGGGCTGTGGGTAAATGCCCGCAGCGATTTGTTCTTCCGCCGTTTCCTTTCCGGCGGCGACCGTAACGACCGCTCGCTGCTGGCGGAGACGCTGGAGCGTGCGGCCGCGTATGCCGACGCCGGCGCGCATAGCCTCTTCGTGCCGGGCCCGAACGACCGCGAGCTGATCGCCGAAATCTGCGAGCGCAGTTCGCTGCCGGTCAATATCCTCATGCTGCCCGGCACGCCCGATTGGCGCGTGCTGGCCAACGCTGGAGTGGCCCGGGTCAGCTGGGGTGCGGGGCCTTGGCGCAAGGCGATGCAGGCGCTGACCGAGGAAGCCTCGGCGCTTTATCGATAAACTTGGGACTTTGGTGGAAGCCGCTCTCGACCGCCTCGGCCGCCCGACTTAGCCTGCCGCCGATGGATCGCGCACCCGCACCGACATCGAAGCCGAACCTCGCCCTGCGCATTCTGCGCCTACCGATCGTCCTGCTGGTGCTGGGCCTGCTATTGTTCAGCCTGATCGACGGCCCGGTCGAAGTGAACCGCTTCATCGCCGGCGGATCGCTCAAAGGGTTTACCTACTTCGCCGTCACGCTGGTAGATTGCGCGCTCATCGTGCTGCTGTGGAAGGCCTGGCGGCGATGGGTCGAAGGAGGCGGCGATCACGAATTCACTTTCCCGGGCGCGGGCCGCGAGCTCGGTGCCGGCCTGTTCATCGGCTTTGCGTTGTTCTGCCTGATGACTGGAATCGTCTGGTTGCTTGGCGGCATCGAGTTCACCGGCTGGCGCAAGTTCGCCGATACCCAGTTCTGGGACTGGGCGGGTGTCGCACTGCTCAGCGGCGTGTTCGAGGAAACGGCGTTCCGCGGCGTAGTGCTACGCCAGCTCGAACGGCTGACCGGGACCTGGTGGGCACTGGCGCTCAGCTCGATCCTGTTCGGCGCGGTGCATTTGATCAACCCCGATGCGACCTGGGTCGGGGCGATCAGCCTGATGGTCGAGGCTGGCATCCTGCTTGGCGGGGCATACCTCCTGACGCGGCGGCTATGGTTCGCGATCGGCATCCATGCGGCATGGAATTTCACCCAAGCGTGGGTCTTCAGCATACCGGTGTCTGGCACCGGCCAGCCGATCGGCGTCCTGGTGACGGAGCGGCACGGCCCGGAATGGCTGACCGGCGGCGTGTTCGGCCTCGAAGCGTCGATGCCCGCAGTGGTCGTCGCCACCCTGGCGGGCCTGTTGCTGCTTTGGCGGGCCTATCGGAAGGGCGGCTTCGTCGCGCCGACGTGGCAGCGCCCGAAAGCCGCCTAGCCTTTCTTCGGCACCGCCGGCGTGACTTGCGAGGGGGCCACGCGCCACACCACGTTGCCGACGTCATCGGCCACGTACAGCGCGTTGTCGGGCCCGAAGCCGACACCCACCGGCCGGCCGTGGGCCTTGCCGTCCTGCACGAAGCCGGTCATGAAGTGCTGCTTGGCGCCGGCGGGGCGTCCGCCGGCGAAGGGTACGAACGAGACCTCGTAGCCGTTGAACACCGTCCGATCCCAGCTGCCGTGCTCGCCGATGAAGGCGCCTTTGGCGAAGCGTCCGGGCCAGTTCGCCGGCGCAAACGCCAGCCCGAGCGGGGCGACGTGCGAGCTGAGCGAGTAATCGGGCGGGATCGCCGCCCGCACCTTGTCGGTCCGAGTGGGCCTGACGCGGACATCGACGTGCGCGCCGTAATAGCTCCATGGCCAGCCGTAGAACGCGCCTTCCTTCACCGAGGTGAGGTAATCGGGTACGAGGTTGTTGCCGAGTTCGTCGCGCTCGTTGACCACCGCCCATAACTGCCCCGTCTCCGGGTTGAAGGTCAGCCCGTTGGGGTTGCGCAAGCCGGTCGCGAACGGGCGGCTCGCGCCGCTCGGCAGCTCGACCTCGAGGATCCGCGCGCGGCCCTTCTCGGCTTCGAGTCCACGCTCGACGATGTTACTGTTCGAACCCACGCCGGCGTAAAGCTTGGTTCCGTCGGGGCTGATGACGATATCCTTCGTCCAGTGGTGGTCGATCGGCCCGCCGGGCAACTCCGCCAGCAGCAGGCCCGGTCCCTTGACGCTGGTTTGCCCGGGCGCGAAATCCCATTCGCGGATCGCGTCGGTCTCGGCGACGTAGAGCTTGCCGTTGCTGACGGCGATGCCGAACGGCGAGTTGAGCCCTGCGATCAGCACGCTCTTCTGGTCGGCCTTACCGTCGCCGTTGGTGTCGCGCAGCAGCAGCACGTCGTTGGCCGCCTTGGTCGGGCCGTGCGCCTGGCCGATGACGAGATTGAACACCACGTCCTTGGGCCGCAGCGTGGGCTCGTACCCGGGATTGTCGCTCTCGACCACGAGGACGTCGCCGTTGGGCAACGGCAGCACGCGGCGCGGAGTCTTCAGGTCTGCGGCGAACGGCGTGACGGTGAACCCCGCCGGCACGGTGGGCGTCTCGCCATTTTGCCATCCGACGGGCTTGGCGATGCCCATCGGAGGGAACAGATACTGGATCGGGTCGGGCAGGCGCGGATTGGCGCCATACTGCTGGTCGGGCGGGAAATGCGGTTTGGAGCACGCGGCGAGAGCGAGAGCGAGGCCGCTAGCGGCGACAAGCGCGAGGCGGGTCATGGCCGTTCTCCGACAGTTTCGCCGACGCGGCGGTAGGCCATTCGCCATCCGAGAAATCCACTGACCACCATCAGCAGCACCGTGATGACCGACAGAAACAGACCGGTCGGCACCACGCCGGTCCAGCCGTCGCGCGAGTGGACCAAGTTGTTGAATAGCGCGAGCACCAGGACGATGGCATTCAGGAGTAGGTGAAACCAGCCGATGCGCGGCCTCGTCCGCCCCGCGGCAAGGAAGTCGATCAACCCGAAGATCGCCGCGAGCACTCCGATGATCAAGCCGATCGCAAGGAGCCACTGCGAGAAGTTCGTCCACTGCACTTGCGGGCTGTCGCTGTAGACGATGTCGGACAGCAGCGCCCCGGTGAAGCAGACGATCGGAAATGGGACGAGCATCGCGTGGATCGGCACCCCGCCGATCGCAACCGTTGGACGGAACACCTCTCGGGCCATTGCAAAGGTCCTGAATCGTTGAGTGGTGTCCGCCGAACGGGCGAAGCGCCCGATCGTGCCCGGATTCAGACGAAACTGTAGGGGTCGATGTCCACGCTGACCCGCACGCCCTTGGAAAAATCGAGCGCCCCGAGCCAGCCGCGGATGATCGCCTGAAGTTCGGCCGAGCGGCGGGCATTGACCAGCAGCCGATAACGGTAGCGGCCGCGCAGCAGCGACATCGGCGCTGGCGCGGGCCCGAGGATGTGGACGTCCGGCACGGCCGGACGCGTGGCGCCGATGCGATTCGCGGCTTCCTTCGCCTCGGCCTCATCCTCGCTCGAAACGATGATCGCCGCCCAGCGGCCGAACGGCGGCGCGCCGGCGTGGCGGCGGGCGGCGGTCTCGGCTTGATAAAACGCGTCGCGGTCGCCCGCAGCCAGCGCGGCGATCACCGAGGCTTCCGGATGGCGCGTCTGGATCAGCACTTCGCCCGGTTTTTCGCCGCGGCCGGCGCGGCCCGCCACTTGCGCCACTTGCTGGTAGGTCCGCTCGGCCGCGCGCAAGTCGCCGCCTTCGAGGCCGAGATCGGCATCGACCACGCCGACCAGTGTCAGCTCGGGAAAGTGGAATCCCTTAGTCACGAGTTGCGTGCCGACGATTACGTCGATCGCCTTCGCCTCGACCTGCGACACGAACGCGGCGGCTTTCTCGGGTGAATTGAGCGTGTCGGAGGTGGCGATCGCCAGCCGCGCCTCGGGCATGATTTCGGCGACCTCGTCGGCGATCCGCTCGACGCCGGGGCCGCAGGCGACGAGGCATTCGGGCTCGCCGCATTCGGGGCAACGGGCGGGTGGCTCGGTCTCGTAGCCGCAATGGTGGCAGGCGAGACGGCGGCTGAGGCGGTGCTCGACCAGCCAGGCGCTGCAGTTCGGGCACTGGAAGCGGAACCCGCAATTGCGGCACAGCGTCAGCGGCGCGTAGCCACGGCGGTTGAGGAACAGCAGCGATTGCTCGCCGCGCTCGAGCCGCTCGCGCATCGCGGCGACCAGCCGGGGCGCAAGCCAGCGGCCGCGCTCGGGCTTCTCCTTCGTCAGGTCGAGCGTGTCGATGCTCGGCAGCCGCGCGCCGCCGAAGCGATCAGCCAGCTCGACCGTTGCGTAAACGCCCGCCTCCGCCATCTGCAAGCTTTCGAGCGCCGGGGTGGCGCTGGAGAGAATCACCGGGATGCCTTCGAAGCGGGCGCGCATCACGGCCACATCGCGAGCGTTGTAGCGCACCCCTTCGTCCTGCTTGAAGCTGACCTCGTGCGCCTCGTCCACGACGATCAACCCGAGTGATGCATAAGGCAGGAACAGCGCGGAGCGCGCGCCGACCACCACTTGCGCATCCCCCGACGCGATGGCCCGCCAGGCGCGCCGGCGCTCGGTCGACTTCAGCGAGCTGTGCCACACCACCGGCGCCGCGCCGAAGCGCTCCTCGAAGCGGCGCAGGAAGGCTTCGGTCAGCGCTATCTCGGGTAGCAGCACCAGCACCTGCCGCTTTTTTGTCAAAGCGGTGGCGATGGCTTCGAAATAGACCTCGGTCTTGCCCGAGCCGGTCACTCCGTCGAGCAGGAAAGGGGCGAAACCGCCGTCCTTCACCGCGGCGACGAACTGGTCCGCCGCCTCGCGCTGCTCGAGCGTTAGTTCTGGGGTTGCAAAATCGGCCCGCGGGCGGGGGTAGGGCCGGTCGCAATCGACCTCGACCGGTTCGAGCACACCCTGGTTGACCAGCCCGCGCAGCACGCCTTCCGAGACGCCCGCGACGCCTGCCAGCTCGCGGATCGTTGCCTGCTCCCCTTCAAGCGCGTCGATCGCCGCGTGCCGCTGCGGCGTCATCCGCTCGGGGATGCCGCCGGTAAGCCGATACTCGATCATCGTCGCCGGCCCGCGCAGCGCGCCGCCGCTCGCCAGCACCATCCTGGCCACCGAGGCGAGCGAGGCGCAGTAGTAGTCCGCGGTCCATTCGATCAGTCGGCGCAATTCGGCCTTCAGGGGAGGCACCGGCAGTACGGCGAGCAGCGGCCGCAACTTGGCATCCGGCACTTCGGTCGCTGGCAGGCGATCCGCCTCCCACACGATCCCGACGATCTGCCTCGGCCCGAGCGGCGCGACCACGACCGAACCCGGCTCGACCGTCATTCCCTCGGGCACCCGGTAATCGAGCGGGCCAAGCGCGGCGTTGAAGATGACGAGGCGGACGCGGTTCATCGAAGCGCGCCTATATGGGCGGGCGGCGGGCCGCGCGGCAAGGGTGGCACCCGGCGTTATCGCCTCATATAGCGAGCCGCGCATGGCCGACGAATCGCCTCTCGATCGCTTCAAGCACGCGCTGACCGGCGCCGCGCGGGCGATCGCGCACGAGCCCGAGGCCGACGTCGCCTGGACGGCCGACGTGCCGGCACTGCAGGGCAAGGCGATGCGCGTTCCGATGCCGGGCCGCACCCTACCGGCCGACGCGGCGCGCGAAGCTCGCGGGTTCGCCGACAGCTTCGCGCTCAAGCTGCGGCACCACAACGAAGCGATGCACTTGCGCGGCATGCCGGGCGAACCGCTCGCCCGCGCCGCGTTCGATGCGATCGAGCGGGCGCGTTACGAGGCGCTGGGCGAAAACAACTATGCCGGGATGCGAGACAACCTCGCGTCCTCGACCGACCTGCGCACGCGCTCGGACCCGATTTCGCGCGCCAGCCAGGAAAGCGACGTTCCGCTCCACACCGCGCTGTCGCTGATGCTTCGCGAGGCGTTGACCGGGCAACCGATCCCCGAAGCGGCTCGTGACGGGGTCGACATGGTCCGCGAAGGAATCGAAGCGCGCATCGGCGACGACTTCGAACGGCTGGCGCTGTCGCTCGATGATCAGAAGGCCTTCCAGTCGCTCGCGATCGACATGCTCCGCCACCTCGAGCTCGTCGCGGCCGACGAATTCGAAGACCGCGGCGACCAAGACGACAGCGGGGACGACGAGGACGGCGGCGAGGAGCAGGACGGCGAGTCCGAGGACGAAGCCGGGCAGGAGCTGCGCGAGCAGCAGACCACCGCCGAAACGGGCGACGGCGAGGCCGAGGAAGACGAGGAGCAGGTCCCGCAAGAACAGGAGATGAGCGAAGGCGAGGTCGGCGATGAAGGCGAGGAGGCGATGATGCCGGTCCGCCCGAACAGGCCGTGGACCGACTTGCCGGAGACGTTCGACTACCAGATTTTCACCACGGAGTTCGACGAGGTGGTCGAAGCGACCGAGCTGTGCGATTTCGAGGAGCTGGACCGCCTGCGCGCCTACCTCGACAGCCAGCTCACCGGCCTGCAGGGCGTCGTCACCCGCCTCGCCAACCGGCTGCAGCGGCGGCTGATGGCGCAGCAGAACCGGGCGTGGGACTTCGACCAGGAGGAAGGGCTGCTCGACGCCGCGCGGCTCGCGCGGGTGGTCGTCAGCCCGGGCCACTCGCTGAGCTACAAGGTTGAGCGCGAACAGGAGTTCAAGGACACCGTCGTCACCCTGCTGATCGACAATTCGGGTTCGATGCGTGGGCGGCCGATCTCGATTGCCGCGATCAGCGCCGACATCCTCGCGCGGACATTGGAGCGCTGCGGCGTCAAAGTCGAGATCCTCGGCTTCACCACCCGCGCGTGGAAGGGCGGGCAGAGCCGCGAGAAGTGGCTCGCCGAGGGCAAGCCGCCGCAGCCCGGCCGCCTCAATGATTTGCGCCACATCATCTACAAGAAGGCCGACGAGCCGATGCGCCGCGCGCGCAAGAGCCTCGGCCTGATGATGCGCGAAGGGCTCTTGAAAGAGAACATCGACGGCGAGGCGCTGCTGTGGGCGCACCACCGGCTCCTCGGCCGCACCGAGGATCGCCGCATCCTGATGGTCATCTCCGACGGCGCGCCGGTCGACGACAGCACCCTGAGCGTCAACAACGCCGGTTATCTCGAGACCCATCTCAGGAAGGTGATCGACTGGATCGAGAAGCAGTCACCGGTCCAGCTCGTCGCCATCGGCATCGGCCACGACGTGACGCGCTACTACAAGCGCGCGGTGACGATCATGGATGTCGAGCAGCTCGGCGGCACGATCATCGAACAGCTGGCCGGGTTGTTCGAGGTGGAGTGACTTCGCAACAGAAAGATCACCGAACAATTCGCTTGCCGTCAAGTCCCTTTCCAAGCAAGGTGTTTGCGGGGTCTTTGGGGGGCAGTCACTTTGCTTGGTTGGCGTTGCGTCGCGGCTGTGGCCGTGCTCCTGCCTGCACTCGTCTCGGCTCGCGCGCAGCAGGCCAGCGCCGGGATCGCCGATGCGGCGCCCGCGTCGTCTGTGCAAACCGCGGATGGGTCGGCGGCGGAAATCACCATTCCCGCGCTTACCCCCATCGTCGTCGAACTCCTCGCCGATGAGGGCAGCGGGATCAGCAAATCAGGTGACACGTTCCCGCTGCGATTGGCAGAGCCGATCCAGGTGGCGGGCCGCGCGGTGATCCCGGCGGGCACGCCGGGGATCGGCGAAGTCATCCATGCGAAGAAGAGCGGCGGTGGGGGCTCGGGCGGGGAGCTGATCCTGGCGGCGGACTACCTCGAGCTGGACGGCCGGCATTTGCCCCTCCGCAGCCTCGATCTCGCGGAAGTGGGCAAAAACAATTACCGCACGGCCGATTCCCTTGGTCTCGCCGGCGCCGCAACCTCCCCTGCGGTCGCGCTCATCGGAATGTTCATCAAGGGCAAGCAGATCACCGTTCCCAAAGGAACCAGGGCCGCGGCCAAGACCGCTGCCGCTTTCACCCTGTCTGCCGCACCGGCGCAGTCGCAGGAATCGGCCGGTGATGCTCCCGCAGTTCAGAATTCAACAGGAGGGGTAACGCAATGAAATTGAGTCTCGTAACTGCGGCGGCCGCCGCTTCGATCGCCGCTTCGGCGGCGCCGGCAGTGGCCGGCGATGCCGCCAAGGGGGCGCCGGTCAGCGTACCCGCGCCACCGGCCGGCAAGGGCCAGATCGTGTTTTACCGGCCCGGCGGAACCGGCATGGCGATGGGCTGCACCGTCCGGGAGGGCGAAACCAAGATCAGCTCGGTCGGCAACGGCAAGTACGTGGTCGCCGAGCCGGGCAAGCACGATTACGCGGTGCGCAGCGAGGCCAAGGATTCGCTCACCCTGCTGGTCGAGCCCGACGAGACGCAATTCGTGCGCTGCAAGATCAAGATGGGCATCATGGCCGGGCGGCCGGATATTTTTCCTTCGAGCGCCGACGACTTCGCCAAGGTCAGCCCGAAGCTGAAGATGGTCCACGACGACGACATGGGCCAGGGCGCGCTGCGCTCGACCGATCTCGCCAAAAAGAGCTAGGCGCCCCGCTCTTCCCGTGGGCTAGCCGGCCGCCCGCGCCAGCGTGCGCGTCGCGGCCGGCCTTTCCCACGCGAACTGCCGTCCGATGAGTTCAAACAACGCATCGTTGTGCGGCGCATAGAACTCGGCGAGATATTCGCGAGCTTCGCGGGACAGGTCGCTTTCATAAGTGCCCACGTTGACCAGCGGCCAGGCTTCCTCGCGATCGATCGGCTCCAGGCCGAGGAACCGGCACGCGGCGTTCACGGTGGCCAGGCGATTGGCCAGCAGCTCGGCCTGGTCGATGACCAGAATCTGCTCGCGCGGGAACAAGGCGAAATAGCGGCGGAGCTGTTCGTGATAGATGCCGCGGCTCAAGTATTGCCGCGAGGGGTTGGCCGGATCGTTATCGCGCCCTTCCGCCTCATCGCGCACCGCCTCATCGAAGCTGCGCGAGTCCAGCATCTGGTTCCACGGCTCGAAAGTGAAACCGCGCAGCATGTTCCAGGCCGAAAAGGCTCGCTCGACGGGATCGCGCAGCAGCACGATCAACTTCATGTCCGGACGGTATTCGTGAATGCGTCGGGCGACCTCGGGAAAGAACAGATAGCAGGTCGTGGCCTCGTGATAGAGGCGCCGGCTCAGCGGGATCGGAACGGGGAATTGCGCGTGATACCAGCGCAACGTCTCCCGGCGGACTGATGCGTCCCGATGCCCCCTGGCGAACCAGGAATAGCGCTCGCTTCCCGGGAAATCGGGCCAAACCCGGAAAGATTCGGGGCTGAAGTAATAGAGCTCTTTGGCGGACGGCGCGGCGATCTTCGGGTGGCTCAGGAGGTAGGAATGGAGGGCCGAAGTCCCGGCCTTCTGCGCCCCGAGGATCAGGAAGTCGGGCCTGGCGTGCCAGCCAAGCCGAGTGCTCACAGTGCGGGCGGCCCGTCTCGAACGGCGCAGCGCGCGGCGGGCGAAGGATTTCATACGGTGCGCGCGACCTTTTCTCGTCTTTTTGCTTCTAGCGTCCGGAAATCGGCACAAGCCCTTAAGGGGGTTGCTTACCCCAATGTCAACTTTAGTTAGGTCCGTGATAGACGTAAGTTAGGTCATGGTCGAA
>JANWHA010000068.1 GCA_025450635.1 Croceibacterium sp.
ATCTTCGGCCCGGTGCTGGTCATCCAGCCCTACGAGGACGAGGCCGACGCCATCCGCATCGCCAATGCGACGGTTTACGGCCTCTCCAGCCACGTCCAGTCCGCCGACCAGGAAGCCGCCCGCCGCGTCGCGCGGCAAATCCGCGCCGGGCAAGTTCACATCAACTACCCCGCGTGGTCCGGTTACGCGCCGTTCGGCGGCTACAAGATGAGCGGCAACGGGCGCGAATACGGCAAGTTCGCGCTCGACGAGTATCTCGAGGTCAAGGCGATCCTCGGATACTAGTTACTCCCCGTTTCGGCGCGATGGGCCCGTTCGACCCATCCGCCGACGCTCGGCACCATCGCCGCGCCCGGCCGTTTAGCGGCCGGGAGCAGGCAGGCGAGCCATGGCTTTCGAGCAGCTCAACCGGAAGAACCGCGCGGTCGGCGTCGCCGGCGCGCTGGCGGTCAACGCGTTGCTGGTCGCCGGGCTGCTCTCCCTGTCGACCGGGATCGTGCCGTTAACGGACATCCCGGGGCTGGTGGCGTTCGACGTGAACCGGCCGCCGCCGCCCCCTCCGCCCCACGCGCCGGAGAGGAAGCCCGCGGGCGCTGCGCCGAGCAGCCGCGGCGCGACCAAGGCGCCCTCGCCATTGAAGCTGCCGCATCCGCTGCCCAAGCCCACCCCGTCCCAGCCGTCGCGCGACACCGGCAGCCAGGCCGCGAGCGGGGCGGGGACGGCCGCCGGCAGCGGCGCGGGGAAGGGCGGCGAGGGCAACGGGAGCGGGGCCGGCGGATCGGGCAACGGGGCGGGCGCCGCCAGCCAGCCGGTCCATCTGGCGGGGGATTTCACCGCCTCCGACTATCGCCGTTCGGGCTTGCGCGGCGGACAGGCCCAGGTCGTCGTCAGCATGCGGGTGCGCGCCGACGGCGGGGTCGACCAATGCCGGGTGGCCCGCTCCAGCGGCAACGCGACGGTCGACAGCGAAACCTGCGCGATCATCGAGCAGCGGTTCCGCTTCCGCCCCGCGCTCTCGGCGAGCGGCCAACCGGTGGATACCCAGATTCAATGGCAGGCCATTTGGAACCCGCGCTGACCTGTATCGTTTGGACGTAACACGGGTGCGGTTCGTCGCACCTTTTTGGTTAACGAGCGGAACCGGGCCGGAAAGCTGCCGTTTGCACACGCGGGAGGCCAATCCGTGTGCCTGAGGGGCGGCTTGCCGCAGCCGATGGCGCTTCAAGGAGAAGCATCATGAACAAGGCCGTTATTACCTTGGTGGCAGCGGCGGCGCTGCCCCTGTCTGCCTGCGCTACGACGCCTCACGACAATACGCTGGCCTCGGTCGGCGAAGGCGCCGCGATCGGCGCCGCGGGTGGCGCGGGCGTGGCCGCGCTCGCCGGCGGCGGCGTGCTGACCGGTGCGGTGATCGGTGCCGCCGTCGGCGGTGTCGCCGGTGCCGTGTGGGCCGACCGCAACAACGACGGCGTGGCCGACGGCTATGTCGAGAATGGCCAGTATTATCCGGGCGCCCCGGCGGGCTATGTGGCCGGCGCGGCTCCGACTTGCCGGTCGGTGGCCGGTTCGGCGGCGGTCGGCGCGGCCGGCGGCGCGGCGGTCGGCGCGGGCGTCGGTGCGCTCGCCAGCGGCATCAGCATTCCGGTCGGTGCGCTGGTCGGCGCGGCCGTCGGCGGGCTTGCCGGCGCGGTATGGGCCGATTCCAACAACGACGGTTGCGTTGACGGATATATCGAGAACGGCCAGTACTATGCCGGAGCTCCGACGACGACTAGCAGTAGTTCGACTTACGCAACTCCGCCGGTATCCACCGGCACTGGCGAACGTGGCTGAGTGAACAGGGGGCACGAAACGCGGCATGCGACTGATTGCTGACGAACGCTTGCTGCGTTTCGTACTCCCGGCCCTGGCGGCGGCGCTGATCGCGCCGCTGCCGCAGGCGGCCTTCGCCGACGACACCTCGGTGCACGATGCGTCGGGCGGCGGCGCCGCGGCCCGTATCCGGGCCGACATCGCCGATCAGGCGGAAGGCAACGACCTGCGCTCGTTCTACGGCGCGCGGGCCAACGCCCCCTTGTGGCTCGACGAATTCGATCGCCCGTCGGGCGCGGCGACCCTGCTGTGGCTGCGCATCCGCACCGCGGATCGCGACGGGCTCGATCCGCAGCAGTTCCACCTCGACAAGCTGAGCAAGCTGCTCGATCGCGCGCGCGACGGCGGCCCCGACGATGCCGCCCGGGCCGAGCTTGCGCTGTCGGCGGCCTACATCGCTTACGCTCAGGCCATGATCGGCGCCCCGCACGCGCAGGTCCTGTACGAAAACGCGGCGCTCGCACCCGCCGTGCCGCGGGGCTTCATGCTGCTCCAGGACGCGGCCAAGGCGCCTTCGCTCGAGGACTACATCGACCGCTTCGGATGGATGGATCCGATGTATGCGCCGCTGCGCAAGGCGCTCGACGATCCGCAATACTCGCCGACCCAGCGGCAGGTCATCGCGGCCAACCTCGCCCGCATCCGGGCCATCCCGGAGATTCCCCAGGGCAAGCACATCCTGGTCGACGCCGCGAGCGCGCGGCTGTGGATGTATGAGGGCGACAAGATCGTCGATTCGATGAAGGTCGTCGTCGGCAGCCCGGAGCTGGGCACGACGCCGTTGATGGCCGGGTGGATACGCTGGGCGATCGAAAACCCCTATTGGGAAGTGCCCGACGACATCACCAGGAACGAGATCGCGCCCAAGGTGCTGGCGCAGGGCGTCAAGTACCTCAAGGGCGAGCACTACCAGGTACTCGCCGACTGGACCGAGGATTCGCCCGTGCTCGATCCCAGCACCGTGGATTGGAAGGCGGTGCGCGCCGGCACGCTCAAGGTCCACGTGCGCCAGCTGCCCGGCGGCGATAACTTCATGGGCAAGGTGAAGTTCGAATTCCCCAACGGCAAGGGCATTTACCTGCACGATACGCCCGCGAAGAACCTGATGAAGGAAGACGCCCGCCAGCTCAGCCACGGCTGCATCCGCATGGAGAACGCGGCGGCGATGCACCAATGGCTGATGGGCAAACCCATTCCGACCGACATCACCCAGCCGGAAGACAAGGTGCCGCTGCCGCAGCCGGTGCCGATCTACGTCACTTACCTGACCGCGCAGCCCGACGGGACCGGCATCGCCTTCCACGACGATCCTTACGGCCTCGACGCCGGCGTCCGCCTCGCCACCGCCGATTGAGCGGCGGTGGCCTGTCCCCCGACCGCGCGCGCCGATCGGGAACTAACTCCCCGGTTTTGCCGTTTGTCCCTATCCCGTCGCTGCCGTGTGCCGGGATCGAACAGGGGCGTCGATCGTCGCGGTTGCGCAAACGCGCAACGCACCGGCTTCGCCCACAGGGAGGGGATCACAGGATGGCCAAAATCCTGCTTGTCGAGGATGAAATGCTGGTGCGGGAGCTCGCGTTCGAGGATCTCACCGACGCCGGCCACGCAGTGACCGCCGCTGCCAGCGCCGATGAAGGGCTCGCGATCCTGCGTAAGGATGGCGGTTTCGAGGTGCTGTTCACCGACATTCGCTTACCCGGCGAGCTCGACGGTTGGGAGCTGGCCACGCAAGGCAAGCAGCTGATCCCCAATCTCAAGGTAATCTACGCCACCGGGCTGAACGACGACACGGACCGGGTCGGCCCGGGCGAGAAGCTGCTGGCGAAGCCTTACCGCAAGGACGACTTGCTGAACGCGGTCGCTTAGCCGCGTTCGGAATCGAGCTGCGCCATCTGCGCCGGCGCGTAGCGCTCGCCCTGGATCGCGTCGGCGGGGATGGCGGCTTCGAGAGCGGTAAGCTGCTCTGGCGTCAGGCCCTTCTTCAGCGCCTTGACCGCCTCCACGACGCGGCTCGGCCTGCGCGCCCCAACGAGCGGCACGATGTCTTCACCTTGCGCCACCACCCACGCGAGCAGCACTTGCCCGGCCGTCATTCCGAACCCTGCGGCGATGCGGTCGATCTCGGCGGCGACGTTGGCGTTGCGGGCGCCGGCTTCGCCCTGGAACCGCGGGGCGTGGTTGCGGAAGTCGTTCGGCGACAGCTCGCCTGGCCGCCAGCCGCCAGTGAGCAAGCCGCGGCCGAATACGCCGTAGACGGTGAGCCCGATGCCCAGCTCCCGGCACACCGGCAGCACGGCGCGTTCGATGTTGCGGGTGGTCAGGGCGTATTCGATCTGCAGGTCCGCAATCGGACGGACCGCGCTCGCCCTGCGCAAGGTCTCCGGGCCCACTTCGCTGAGCCCGACGTGGCGCACCCAGCCAGCTTCGATGCACTCGGCGATGGCGCCGACGGTATCCTCGATTGGAACGTCGGGATCGAGCCGTGCGGGCCGATAAATGTCGATATGATCGACCCCCAGCCGCTGCAACGTGTAAGCGAGAAAGTTCTTCACCGCCGCCGGCCGCGCATCGTTGCCGCTCCAGCCGTTGCCCGCGTCTCGCAAGGCGCCGAACTTAACACTGAGCTGGTAACGGTCGCGCGGAACACTCTTCAGCGCTTCGCCGATCAACATCTCGTTGTGGCCCATGCCGTAGAAATCGCCCGTGTCGATGAGGGTGATCCCGGCGTCCAGCGCGGCGTGGATAGTGGCGATCGCCTCCCGCCGGTCGGCCGGGCCGTAAGTACCCGACATCGCCATGCAGCCGAGCCCAACGCGCGACACTTCGGGACCGCTCTTTCCGAGCTTGACTGTCTGCATCGACGCCTCCTCCTTGCCGCTGTGTCCTGGCTACCCTAAAGCCGCCGGCCACCGCCAGTTCCCTCGTGAAAGACCGCGATGACTGCTTACCCCAAGACCCAGGCGCTGATGAGCCGCGGCTGCGATTTCCTCGGCACCGAGTATGCGATCCTGTGCGGCGCGATGAGCTGGGTCTCGGAGCGGCACCTCGTCTCCGCGATCAGCAACGCCGGCGGCTTCGGGGTAATCGCCTGCGGGGCGATGACCCCCGAGCTGCTCGACCGCGAGATCGCTGGAACCAAGGAGCTGACGCAAAAGCCGTTCGGCGTGAACCTGATCACCATGCATCCGCAGTTGTTCGAGCTAATCGAGGTCTGCGGCAAGCACCGCGTTGGCCATGTCGTGCTGGCCGGCGGCATCCCGCCCAAGGGCAGCGTCGAAGGGATCAAGGGCCATGGCGCCAAGGTGGTGGTGTTCGCGCCGACGCTGGCGCTGGCGAAGAAACTGCTGCGCAGCGGCGGCGATGCGCTGGTGATCGAGGGCATGGAAGCCGGCGGCCACATCGGCCCGGTGGCGACGAGCGTGCTCGCCCAGGAATTCCTCCCCGCGCTGAAGGAAGAGCACCTGGTGTTCGTCGCCGGCGGCATCGGCCGCGGTGAGGCGATCGCCGGCTATCTTGAGATGGGCGCGGTCGGCGCGCAGCTCGGCACTCGGTTCGCCTGCGCCAGCGAGAGCATCGCTCACCCCAATTTCAAGAAGGCGTTCTTCCGCGCCAACGCCCGCGACGCGGTGGCGAGCGTCCAGCTCGACCCGCGCCTGCCGGTGATCCCGGTCCGCGCGTTGAAGAACAAGGGCACCGAGGAGTTCACCGCCAAGCAGCGCGAGGTCGGCCTGCTGCTCGACCAGGGCAGCGTCGACATGGGCGAAGCGCAGCTGAGGATCGAGCACTTCTGGGCCGGGGCCCTGCGCCGCGCGGTGATCGATGGCGATGTCGAGAACGGCAGCCTGATGGCCGGGCAGTCGGTCGGCATGGTCACGAAGGAGGAACCCGTCGCCGAGATCATCGCCGCGCTGATGCGCGAGAGCGAGGACGCGCTCAGCCGGCGCTGAGAAGCTCGCTCAGTCGATCCAGCAGGGGCAACTGGCTCGGCAGGATCATGTCGCGCGCTTCCTCCGGGCCCATCCACCGCCCCTTGCCGATTTCCGGGAAGCTGGCGATTTTGCCGCTCTTCGGAGGCCACTCCATCTCGAACGAGTTGCTCTGGATCAACGCCGGATCGAGGTCGTGCTCGACCGCGAACGCAGTCACCCGCTTGCCGCCGGCCTGGCGGATGTCGCCCAGCGGCGCGAGCCTGCCATCGAGCGTGACGCCGAGCTCTTCCATGGCCTCGCGGCGCGCGGCCGTAGCCGGGTCCTCGCCTGGCTCGATGCCGCCTTTCGGAATCTGCCAGGCGCCACGATCCCGGCGCGTCCAGTAGGGCCCGCCCGGATGGACCAGCAGAACTTCGAGCGCGGGCGAGCGACGGTAGATCAGCACTCCCGCGCTGTGCTTCATGGCTGCGCGCCGGCAGCTTGGCGCCGCGCCGCGCGGGTGGCGAGGATGTTGTTGCGGATCGCCTCATTGCCCTCATTGCAGGCGTATTCGAAGAACTGGTAGCTGTCGTCGCGCATCCAGGTAATCCGCGCGGTCCACGGCGCGGTGAACACCTCGGCGTCGGCATAGCTGAGCTCGTAAACCAGAGCGCCCGGGCCGGTGCGGGTGAAGCGCTCGACCACTCGCGCCTGCGCACTGACGGGGATTGCGTTGTTCGCCGGGACTCCCTGCGTCGCCACGTTGAGCGGCGAGGCTGGGCGGCGCCAGACGTCGTGCGTGGCCCCGTCGCCGATGTTGATGTTGGTCGTCTCGACCACCAGCGTGTTGCCGTCCCAGTGCCCGAGGCTGTCGCCCATCCACGACCGCACCGCCTGCGGCCAGTGCCCGCGGCTGCGCAGCGGGATGATGCGGTCGCCGAGCATCTCGAAATGGACCACGACGTAGCCCGGCGCCTGGAACACGCGGATGCCGTTGTTGTAGTGGAACGGCAGCATCGAAGCGGGAAAGCCGCGCGTGATGCAGCGGTCCCAGGTGTCGAAATCGTCAAGCCAGTCGTATGTCTGGCCCGGCACCCAGCTCGAGCGGCCGGCCTTGCGCAACGCCTCGGCGGCGGGCAGCAGCGCCGGCAGTTTGCCGTCCGCCGGGCTGATGAGCATTGAGGTGCGGCGCGCGAATGGCTCGGCCCGCATCCACGCTTCGAGACCCTTGGTGCCGCGCGTGTTCTCCGCCGAGTAGGCGGCGTCCGAGGCTTTCGCGGCGGCCAGCCGCTTGGCGAATTCGGCATCGGTCAGCCACACCCGGTTGCCGTATTCGGCGGGGCGCTGGAAGGCGATGTGGCCGTTGTTGATCATGTCGAGCGTGTAAGTCGCGCGCAGGTCGGGATCGCCCCATTCGGTCTTGAGCGTGTAGCCAGAAGGCACCGCGGGCAGGGCCGTCAGGTCGGCGGGCGCTGGCTGCGCTGGAGTCCCCGCCGGGGTCAGGAGTGCGGCGGTCAGCGCCAGCGCGCGCCAGTTCATTCGGCCAGGCCGAGCAGCACCTCGGCGGTCTTCTCCGGCCGGTTCTGCATCACGAAATGGTCGCAATCGGTCTCGTGGTAGTCCCACCCCTCGGCGCGCGCCCGTTCGGCGAAGCGCGGAAACGGGGTCTGCTCGTAGCCGGTGGCGAAGATGTACGCGCGCCGCGGGATCGTCGCTTCCTTGCCGGTGTAGCGCACCGCTTCGAGCAGGGTCAGCAGCGGGTGGTAGCCGACGACTTGCGGCACCGGCTGGAAGTCATCCGGCGCGCTCAGCGGGCTGATCAGGCCGGGGGTGAATTTCTGCGCGTCGATGTACCAGCCGTGCTCGTAGCCGCCGGTAATGTCCCACAGACTCTCGCCGTCGCCGGGGAGGAAGGCGTCGATGTAGCAGATCGCATCGATCCGGTCGCCGAGCCGTGCGGCGACCCCGGTGACGACCATCCCGCCGTACGAATGGCCGGCGAGGATGAAGCGGTCGAAGCCGGCTTCGGCGATCTGCTGGCAGACGTCGTCGATATGGTCGCTGAGGGTAATGCCGGGGTGCAGTTCGGCCTGCCGCGTGCCGAGCCCGCGCAAGGTCGCATTGAGCACGGTGTGACCGGCGGCCTCGAGATCGCGCTTCGTCAGTTCGTAGCTCTGGTTGCCGCCCCAGGCGCCGTGGACCAGCACGTAGTCAGCCATTCATCGTCTCCCTCATCCTGGACCTGTGATGCCTGAGCCGGCAGATGCGGACAAGAAAAAGGGGAGGGGCCTTTCGGCGCCTCCCCCCAATTCCTTCGGCTGAACCTGAGCTCAGGCGTTTTCGAGGCTACGCGAGGTGCGCCAGCCCTTGGCGTAGGTGTCGGCCGCCATCTTCGAGTAAGGCACCGGCGAGACGATCGCCCGGACCGCGAGCTGCTTGTGCGGCTCGACGGTGGTCTTGCGGGTGTTCGGCTCTTCGCCCCACAGCACGTGGATCTCGGTGCCGAGCGGCAGCTCGTGGTCGACCGTGGCCAGGCTGAGCGCCTTCTTCTCGTTGTAGGAGTAGCCGGTGAACATCGACAGGCCGATCACGTTGCCGTCGGCATCGACTACCGAGTCGTAGTTGCTGTTGGCATAGTTCGCCAGCGGCAGGTCGAAGAACTTGTACTGCTCGCCCTCGGGGTCGAACAGCGAGCCCTGGATTTTCTTCATGTCCTCGGCGTTCCACTCGAGCGTGACCTTCTTGCGCTGGGCGCTCGAGTCGATCTGCTTGAGCGCGTCGGCGCCGATGAAGTCGTGGTCGAACTTGACGAACGGGCCGTAACCCAGCTCCCACGGGTTGAGGTAATAGTCCTCGATCGACTTGCCGACGAACGAGCCGCCGATCGCTCCGGTGGCTTCGTAGCTGTCGGCGCCGAGCCATTCGCGGTAATCCTTCAGCTTGTCGCCGGTGTAGATCGGCGGCAACGGGCTCGGGATCCAGCCGGATTCGAGGGTGTTCGAGGGGTAAGCGCGCGAACCGACCGCGATCAGGCCGAACTCTTCGCCGGCCTTGAGGATCTGGTCTCGGATGTATTCCTGCTCGTCGTAAGGGCCCCAGATCTCGAGGCCCGGCGAACCGGCCATGCCGTGGCGCAGGGTGCGCACGGTCTTGTCGCCGATCTTCATGGTGCTCATGTTGAAGAACTTGAGCTTCTCGAGCGTCTCGCCGTTCAATTTCTCGATCACGTCCCACGCGCGCGGGCCCTGGATCTGGAAACGCCAGCTGATACGCTTGACCGGCTTGCCCATCGGGCGGCTGGGCGAACGCGGATCGTTGATGATCTCGACGTTGTAGTTGCCCTTCTCGGCCTGGAACATCAGCCAGTTGGCGGCCGGCGCGCGGCCGACGTAAACGAACTGCTCGGGGGCGAGGTAGAAGATGATGCCGTCGCCGATCACGTGGCCATAGGGCGTCGTAGGCACGTACTGCTTGGCCTTGTTGACGTCCCACCCGTTGGGCGTGTTGACCATCGTGTCGCTGAGCAGCTTCAGCGCGTCCGGGCCGTTGATGTAGAGGTCGAACATGTGGTGCGACTGGTCGAACAGCACGGCCGAATGCTGCCAGGCCCACTGCTCGCTGCGCCAGTTCGAGAACTCGGGCGCGACCACGGGATAGACGTAGGCGCCGATCTGCGAGTTGCGCAGCTTGTCGACGATATCGGGGGTGTTCTGCAGAATCTGCTCAAGATTCTCGGCCATCAGCGGGTCCTCTCGTTCGTGCTCGTGAAAGAATCATATATGCGAAATTTGTATGCGGCACATACAATATCTGGCAAGGGGTGCAAGTGGAAAGCTATGGCCCGTTAACGAGGTGAGAGCCATGAACGTCGAAGCGCTCGATCACGTCAACATCATCACCGACCGGCTGGACGAAACCGCCCAGTTCTACAGCGGATTGCTCGGCCTCGAACGCCGCGACGCGCCGCCGCCGCTGACGCCGCAGAACGCCAGCTGGATGTTCGACGCGGAAGGGCGCGCGATCATCCATATCAACACGACCGACTGCCCGCGCACCTTCGACCGCGAGGTGCAGCCTGGCTCACTCACCGGCGCGCTGCATCACGTGGCGCTGAAGTGCACCGGCTATGACGAAGTCAGGGGTCGTCTCGACGCGCTCGCCGCCGACTACCAGGAGAACCTGGTCAGCGCGATCAACCTCAGGCAAATCTTCACCGCCGATCCGAACAACGTGCTGCTCGAGCTCAACTTCTTCGCCCAGTGACCTGTGGCGGCGGCGTGAATATCGGTCCCGCAAGTCTCTTTTCCGCATAGGACTCCAAGGCACCGCGCGGGCGTGCCGGTGCGGCGCCTTTGGGCCTTGATGTCCTCGTGAGAACCGAAAACCAGCTACAACCCGAACGCGACCCCCACGCGCCCGCCGGTCGAGCCTTTGGCGGTCGAGCCGGCGATGCCGCCGGAGAGGTAGACGCGCGGGGCCACGCGGGCGACCACGCTGCCCGAGAAGCCTTGCTCGCCCCTGTAGGTCGCGGCGTTGAAGTTGATCGACACGTTGCTGTCGGGCACCACCATCGTGCCGCCGAGCGCCATCGCGGCGGCGATCCCGGCGCGGGTCTGCTTGTTCATCGCGTCGAGCCGGTAGTCGAGCGTGTCGACCCGGCCCGAGAGATCGGCGAACTGCTGATCTGAGACCGACAGCGCGCTGACCATCTGGCTGGAGACCTTGTTGAGGGCGGCCGTAGTGGCGACGCTGGTCGTGCCCAGCGTGCCGCTGCCATCGACCGTGACCGCCTCGACCGGCCCGACCTGGGCCGCGGTCGAAGCCGCGACATCGCCGATGCGAACCGAGCTGCCGCTGCCGCCGAGCGTCACCTGGTTGGCCGCGGTGGTCGCGGCGTTGGCGCCGATGGCGGTGGCGTTGGCCTGGCTCGCCTGGGCGTGAAAGCCGACCGCGGTCGCCTGGGTCCCGGCAACCGTGGTCGTCGAGCCGACCGCGGTGGCGTTGACGCCGCTGACGCTCGCCGCCCGGCCGACCGCGGTCGCATACTGCGCACTGGTGCTCGCCAGGGTGCCGACGGCCGTAGCGCTCACTCCACCCGCGCTCGTCTGCCGGCCGATGGCGGTGGCAAAGTCGCCGGTCGC